>VGFC01000357.1 GCA_016869045.1 Armatimonadota bacterium | reverse complement strand
GCTGCGGAGCGCGCTCCCGCCGTTGCCCAGGAAGTACCTGCCGCGCCGCAGCACCTCGCCCGCCATGCGCAACTGGCAGGACTCCGTCACCGCCGCGCCGTCCGCTTTCAGGCGGAGCACGTTGCCGTTCTCGTCGAGGTCCGCCGAGTACCCATCCCACCGGCTGTAGTCGTAGCGGCTGTAGCCCGTGCGCGTGAAGGCCCATGAGAACTCGTCGCAGTACAGCCCATCCAGCCCCACCTCATCCAGCGCGCGGGTCACCTCGCCCATGATGATGCGTAGGTACTCGGACCCCGGCCGCGGGACGCAATACAGCACGCCCCAGTCCTTGTCCGTGTAGTCGCCCAGCCACGCTCGGCTGTAGTGGTCGGCCTCGTAGACCTTGCCCTCCGGCGTGATGATCGCCTCCGCCGCAATCGGCCACCGATCCTGCAGCGGCCGGTAGACCGCCTCCATCGCCGGATGCAGCATCTGCATCAGCTTCACGTTCGGCGCGGCCTTGCGGATCAGTTCGACCTCCTGCTTCAGCGCGGTCCAGTACGCCTCGCGATGCGCGAAGGTCAGGAACGCGTCCACGTCCAGGGCCGGGCACGCGCCCGGCGTCCTCGGCGCGCCCTCGGGGAGCTTCGGGTAATTCCCCGCGCGCACCACATACGCATCGGGCTGCAGCCGCTGCCACGGTCCCAGCACCACAGTAACCGGCCCCAGATCGCCCAACGCCTTCGCGACTTTCCCTTCTTCCGTCGCCCCCTCGCCCCGCGCGTACCCCCAGAACACCGGGCGCTCCTGCGTCACGCCATTGGCTCCCCACCTCTCCCGCACGCCGTTGATGAACCGCCAGTACCCGCCGCCCTCGCTCACTGGCGCAAGGGTCAGGTCGAAGTCGATGCTGCCCTTCGCGGGCAAGGCCAGCGTCTCACTGAAGACCTCCCCAACTCCCCCGATCCCCCTCAGCCCCATCAGCAGCCTCAGCCAATCGCTCTCCGCGACGACGCCCCACCCGCTACCCTCCTGCTTGGGCGAGCCGAGGTACAGCGTCGGATTGCACGCGCTCGTGGCGAGGGCCACGTTGTCCGCCGACCCGCCCACGACGAACCGCGCGCTCTCGCCGCGCAGGAAGAGCCGGTGCCTGAAGGGCACGCCGCGAATCGCGTCACCCGTGTTCGTCCAGGTCTCCTTCCACTCGACGAAGCCGTCGATCACGCGAACCATCCGCGTCATCTTCAGCCCCGCCCAGTTCGCGGTCGTAGCGAACCCCGCCGGGCCCCAGGGCGCGGTCGTCACTTCCAAGCCATCCACTGTCGGCGCGCCGTCATCGGCGATCAGCACGCTGGGCGTGTCCGGCTTCATCCCGATGGCGGTCTCCACCAATAGCTCTGGCCCCTCACCCTCCCGCACGGTGAATCCCCCGCGCGTGCTCTGCGCCAGCCGGATCTCGCCCGCCGTCACGTGCGCCGCCACCGGCCCGCGCTCCGGCACGAGGCTGACTGGCGCGGGCAGCGCGGCGCGATCCGCCCAGCCGACCTCGATGTCCTCCACCCGCAGCAGCCCGAGGCCATCCTTCGGCGCCGCCGGGTTCTCATTGCGGAACGTCAGCGTGTTCCCATCGACGCCCCGCGCGAGGTCGCTGATATCCAGCAGGAAGGTCGCGCCCAGACCGTCGGTCGTCATGGTATCGCCCTGACCCACATCCGCCGCGAACATCATCATCAGCCTCTCGCCGCTGAACACCGCGAACGGCGGATACGAGGCCCTCGCCAGCACCAGCACGGGCTCCCGTCCGATGAGCCGCTCCTCGCCTCCCGCGCTCCGCCGACCGAGCGCCGCCCCGTTCAGCCACGCCGAGGCATTGTAGTTGCAGCCCGCCGGGCCTTGGCTGACGATCACCGCCCGGAACCTCAGCAGGATCGCCTTCCCCGCCTTCGCCGGCAGCGGCGGCAGCGCCAACTCCGCCGGCTCCCCGGGTGCCACCGTCTGCGCATCGAGCCGTATGCCGTCCTCCATCGCTACTCCCATCGGCCCCTCCGCCCGCGCCATCCCGCCCACGGCCCACGTAACCAGAGCCGTCGCAGCCAAGAGCCGAGCCTTGCCGTTCGCCTCCCTCGCCGTCTTCGCCGTTTTCCGAATCTTCAAGTCTTCCCCTTTCGTTGCCGTTGCCGTTCCTCTTCCATCTCCTCAACGGTCTTCGTATGCAGCCTCGCCGCGCCCTCGTACCCCTCGCGCGTCGGGATCAGGTCTCCGCTCTTGAGGCGCTTTCTCGCCTGCTTGATTGCCTTCTTGTACTGCGGCAGCCACTCCGCCTGCGCCACGAGCATCTCATCGACCATCTGCCAGATCTCCGGCGGGTTGCACACCGCGCCGGTGAGCGGGTCCATCATCATCGCCTGGCGCAGGAGCGTGTCGTCGCCGGTGACGGCGGCCTGCACGCTCAGCCGCTGCACGCTGATGCTCGCATTGCAGACCGCCGCGCAGCCCAGCGGCAGGTTGCCGACGATGGGGATGCTCATCCCGTTGCCGTCCACGTACCCCGGCACCTCGACCACGCAGTCCGGCGGCAGGTTGGTGATGCACCCGCCGTTCCGCACGTTGAAGTGCCCGCGATAGTGCCGCCCGGTCTCCAGACCCTCGATGATGTATGAACCGTGCTCCTTGCCGCGATTGCCGGGCCCGAGCTTCCACGGGTCGGCCTTCATCCAGTTCGGGAAGTCGTGCTCGAACCAGTTGCGCCCCTCCACGCACACGCGCAGATACCCGCCCGTCTCGCCGTTGATCCACGAACTCAGGTCGATCCACTGCTCGATCTCATCCAGCCGCTTGCGGTACCACGGGACATACTCGCTGAGGTGCCCGTTCGATTCGGTGCTGTAGTACCCGAACCGCCGCAGCATGTCGATCCGCACCTTCTCGGTGCGACTCATGTCCGGGTGGCTCTCGAAGGCCTTCAGCAGCTTGCCCGTCAGGTCCCGGCCCCTGTGCCGCACGCCGATGAACCACGTCTGGTGGTTGATGCCCGCGGCGATGATGTCCACCTCTTCCACCGGCAGCCCCAGCACGTGGGCGATCTGCCAGTGCGCGCCCTCCACGCCGTGGCACAGGCCGATGGTGTGCACCCCATGCCCGCACTCCAGGCACGCCCACGTGTTCATCGCCATGGGGTTCGAGTGGTTGATGAACACGCAGCCCGGCGCCGCGACCTCGCTGATGTCCTGGCAGAAGTCCAGCAGCACGGGGATCGTCCGCTGCGCGTACATGATCCCGCCCGGCGCGAGCGTATCACCTACGCACTGATCGACCCCGTACTTCAGCGGGATGTCGATGTCCGTCTGGAACCCCTCCAGCCCGCCCACGCGCACGAATGAGAAGACGTAATCCGCGTCCTTGAAGGCCTCGCGCCGGTCCACCGTCGCGGTCACCTTGGCCGGCAGCCCCGAGGCCCTGATGTCCCGCCTCACGAGCTTGGTGACCATCTCCAGGTTCCGCTCGTTGATATCCGTGAACGCGAACCTCGTATCCTGCAACTCGGGCACCGCGAGGATGTCCCTCACCTGCCCGCGCGTAAACCCTATACTCCCCGCTCCGACAACGGCAACCTTGATCGGCATGATGGTCCCTCCGGTATGATAGTCGTGCCGCCAGTGCCCTTGTGCGGAGAACCGCCCGGCGGTGAGTGCCCGCCGCTCGGGCCTCAGACGGCTCCTACCGGACAGGCCGAGGCCCGTAGCGGAACTCCGAGTCGTCCAGCTCGAAGGCGCCCAGGTCCGGCGCGCGGCCCCGGAACGCGGCGTTGAACCCGGGCAACGGTATCCCCGCGTCCACCGCGGCGCTCTGTGGGCCGAGCAGGAAGACGCCGCCGTCGGGGTCCACGAAGCCGGGCTTCGCCACCACCCCGTGCGGCTCCACGGGCGCCTTGACCTTCAACCGGCCCTGCAGCAGGTCGTAGTCGTAGCTGTTGGTCGGGTCTGCGCGCTTGTCGGAGATGCACGGGCCGGTGCTGACGGCCAGGATGTTGTTGCGGGAGGTCGTGAAGCGGAACAGGCCCTCGCCGCCCCAGTCCGCGATCCCGGACCGATCCGGGCCGAACACCGTGTTGTGATACAGGTACACGGCCCCGTAGCCCTGGCGGTCGCCCTCGCCCAGTTTGAACGCCGCCCCCTCGAAGCCGGTAATCACGTTGCGCCACACGTAGACGGGGCCCTTGAGGACCGGGGCCAGGGAGATCCCGCAGTACGTCTGCTCGATTCGGTTCGCCCAGACACGAACGTTGTTGTCGCCGCCGTCCAGCTCGATGCCGTCGTCGTTGCAGTAAGCCACCTGGTTGCCGTAGATGTCGGTGTCACGGCAAGGGAAGCCCTTGAGGCTCATGTTCCAGCCACCGCCGCAGGTGTCGTTGTAGCGATGGTCTTCCACGGAGGTCAGGTCGTTGTAGCGGATGACGTGGTTCCCATCGGTCTCGATCAGGCTGATCGCCTGGGGGCCCTCGGGATGGCCCTCGGTCCAGGGGTTCGCGACGCCTCGGGGCTCGCGGATCACGTTGTCCTGGATGATGATCTGTGAGCCGCCGTTGCGCGCGTAGATGCCCGCATCCAGGTCGCCGGGCTGCCCGCGTCCCCCCGGGCGACCCCAACCGGTGATCGTGCAGCGCTCGATCACGACGTGGTGCCGTTTCAGGATGTCCACGGCGTTGGTCCGAGCGTTGCGCAGGGCCAGGCCGCGAACGATGACGTAGTCCCCGTTGACGACGATGTTGTTGTCGGCCTCGCCCTGCACGTCGATGACCGTCTCGGACTCCCGCCCCGGCCGGGCCGAGTACAGGACGTAGCCCTCAGGCGAGCCCGACCCCTCGATCCGCAAGGTCTGCGTAGAGGTGCCGGGCTCAACCCAGACCGTCTCGGCCACCGGGAAGCGCTCGCTCCACGTCTGCGCGGTGAGGGCCACGGTCGCCGCCGGTGAGACGCCATCGGGGTCCGCAAAGCGCAGCTCGACTTCGTAGGTCACCCCAGGCCGTAGGCCGATCAGGCTCCCCCGGAATTCCCCCTCCGCCCGGTCGGCCCACAGCGGGTGCCCCTCCAGCCAGCCGGCCTGTCCCGTCTCGCGGTACCACGGCGTGCAGGAGGCGTCTGCGTTGTCATCGCCCGTGAAGGGCGCCACGACCCCCAGGCACTCGAAGGTGGGGGTGGCAACAGGCGCGGTGGGAAGCGTCAAACTCGCAGCCGTGACCGCTGCCGGCTGTGCGGGCACACACCCACAGACCGAGACCAGAAGGGCGGCGATCAAGCCCCTCGCCTCCCTGCGCGCGAACCCGATGATCCTCGCTCCGACGATAGCGACCTTAGTCGCCATCCTGTGTCCTCCGTCTCCCCTCTTCGTAGGGCGGAGCGCTCGCTCCGTCCGCGCCCGCATTCCCTCTCCCCCTCCTTCCGACCTCCGCTTCCCGCCGTCGCCGTTCCCCTCCCCCAACTCCGCGGCCAGTGCTTGACAGCAACGGACCGCTTGGCTAAGGTCTGTCCACCCACTGCCGTCTCAGGATGGGGAGGACGCCATGACCTACACGCTCGTCCTGCTTCGCGAGGCAGACGGGCGCTACTCGGCCATCATCCCAGCGCTTGACGTCGGTTCCTGGGGTCACAGCGTGCCGGAAGCTCTCCGCATGGTTGAGGAGGCGTTCCACCTCTACGTCGACGCAGTACAGGACGGCGGCGGCACTATCCCTCCTGACCCACCTGAGGTTGGGTTCGAGCTGGGGGACGCAACCGAGGCACTGGTGTACAAGGTCGACTTCACAGACTCAGCGCCTGAAGAGACGCACATCGTCATGCGCCACCCCGACACCGGCCGGATGGCCATCATCCCGGTTCATAGCGAGGAGGAGAGCCTCCCGCCTGGCGCTCTGGGCGCGCTCATCCGCCAGGCCGGCGTCACCGTCGAGGAGTTCATCGAGCTACTGGAGGAGTAGGCCCGCGTGAGTCGCCGACCCCGACGTTGGGCCACACTGAGTTCGAGGAGGACTCCGCCATGTCCCCGGCAGAGCAGATGCAGCAGACCGGCCTCTTCCTCAACTGGGTCCTGGTGGTCGCGCAGGTAGCGACGTTAGTCGCTCTCATCGCCTACGTCTACCACACGGCGAAGATGGCGAGCACCATGAAGGCGACGTACGAGGCACAGACACGCCCGTACGTGATGGTGTATGCCGACGTCCTGCCCGACTGTCGCGTCGACCTCGTGATCGCAAACGTTGGACGAGGACCCGCGAAGGATGTGACTGTGTCAATGACCCCCGATCCCCTCGGGCTCCGCCACGACCTGCTGAAGGCCTTCCTGACTCGAGGGCTCGCGTGGGCTCCGCCCGGTTGGGAGACGCGGTGCGTGTGGACCACGGGTCCCAACATCAAGGACCTGCCCGACAAGACGTTCCGCGCAAGAGTGCGGTACTTGGATCCTACGACACGCAGGGAGTTCTCTGAGGAGAACACGATCGTGCTTGAGGAACTGGAGCCTATCGCGCTCCGAGGCCGCAAGCCTCTGCACGAGATCGCTGGCGAACTCTCACATCTCCGCGACCAACTCAACCAAGGCGTAGTTGTCACGGGGCCCCCGAAGACCGACTACAGCGGGGCCCTGCCGGTGCGTCTCAAGTCGGTACCACCGGAGTTCCTTGCCGCAGTCCGGCCGGCCACCACCACGCCCGCGATCTCGCGCCGCTCAGCGCCAGCGCCCTGGGAATGCCGTCCCGTAGGCTACCGTGTGCCCCGGGACCCCGGCCTCCACCACGGCCCCCCTACCTCTCCGGCGTGAAGACCTCCGTCCCCAGGTAGTTCCCGAACGCCTCTTCCAGCGCCGCGCCGACGTGCCCGGCCGTGAAGGCGACGTGGTGCGGGAAGTGGCGGAGCAGGACGTTGCGGTAGAAGGGCAGGAGGCCCTTGATGCGGCACCAGCCGTAGGCGCCGAAGGTCTCGGCGGGATTGTCCTCGATCTCGCCGTGGGCGATGCAGGTGGCGAAGCCGGCCTTCGGGTCATGGCTCAGGCGGAAGAGGGTGAGCGGCTGCGGCTCAATGCGGAACTCGAGCGTCCCCGCGACGCGCTCGTAGCCGAAGTTCTGGCCCAGGATCTCGTTGCGACGCACGCGCGGGGTCTCGGCGGCGAAGCAGCCCGCGAAGGCGCTGCAGTGCCAGACGTTCAGCAGGTCGTCATCCTCGTTGTGCAGGTTGTTCCAGTCCGCGAGGCCCGCCGGCGTGCCCGAGACGATCTGCAGCGCGTGCATGGAGGCCGCGCCGAGCACATCGGCCTCGCAGGCGGCGGGCAGACCGGTGTTTGAGAGCCGCGACATCGGCGTGCAGGCGCACGTGCCCCACTCTTGCTGCAGGGCCGTCCAGCACTGCACCGCGAGCGCGTCCAGCGCGTTCTCCTGCGCGAATCGCCGCAAGAAGCACTCCAGGATGCACAGCCGCACGAGCGCATCCTCGTCGCCAATGGCGCTCACGTCGGTCGTCGTCTTGAGCTCCGCAAGGGCCTGGCGTACGTCCGCATCGTCGGCGCTCATCTCGCGCATCTTGGCGAAGGCGAGCGTGAGGTCGAGCGTGACCGTGGTCGGGCCGAACTGCTGCAGCGCGACCTCGTCGGTGCGGCAAGTCCAGAAGGCCTCCGGCCTCATGCCGACGAGGCCGTAGCGCGCGTTCCGGATGCCCTTCACCAGTCGGCAGACCGCCGAGAACCGCTGCAGCTCCTCGGCGAAGCTGGCATCGGTCGGGAAGCAGATCGGCCGCTCGGCGACGGTGTACTTCACGTCGATCTGCCGCAGGGCCTCGGCGATGGAGATGAGCCCGCAGAATGAGTCGCGCCGCGAGGTGCTCTTCGTCAGCACTTCCTCCTCCTGCCCGCCGAAGAGCAGGA
>VGFC01000356.1 GCA_016869045.1 Armatimonadota bacterium | reverse complement strand
CCTCCTTGGAGTCCGACCCTGATGTACCCAGTACGACGACACCACCGATGACTCGAAAACCCCCATTCCTCGGCACTTCTCCGGGTTTGGGGGGACGGAACTTCGGGTTAGTCGGGTGCGAATGGACCTCCATCACGACATGCTCGGGCAGCGCGCCGGCGATGGGCGCGACCTGCGACCACGGGGAGACGTGGAACTCGCGGAGGTTCGGCAGGTCGCGGATGATTGAGACCTTCTGCGTCAGGTCCTCGCAGCCGTGGTAGTAGACCTTGCCGAACAGCCGCGCGATGTCCAGGTTGTACGGCTGCACGAACTCCGCATAGGTTGCCGGGCCATACGACGCCGCCGACTGCGCGTGCAGATAGCCCCAGCCCGCCGAGAGCCTGCCCTCGTCTCCCGCCGGGCAGTCGTCCCACGGGCTGTGCAGCGCGCGCTCCGTCGGCGCATGGACGAAACCGGCGGCCTCGCGCTCGCGATGGTACTGCACGATCGCCGCCTGCAGGAACGCCATCAGCTCCTTCAGCCACTCCGGCCGGTCGTACACATCCAGCAGCAGGTTGTCCATGCCCCGCAGCCGGACCGCCCACTCGAACGGCCCGTTGTGCAGCGCATCGACACGGAACACGAGCGGCAGCGCCTCACCGATGAGGTCATGCACCTCCTCCGTCTGGCGCGCGATGGCCGCCTCATCGACGCGGAAGGAGGGCTGGCGCAGCTTCGCGATGTCCGCCGGGTCCTGCAGCGGAGGAATGGGCTTGTACGCGCCGCCCGCGAGGCCGGTGCTCTCGAAGGCCAGCGGAACACCCCACAGTTCATCCGGCTCAAGCGCAGGCAGCGCGCCCAGCATGAGCGTGGGATCGAGCGGTGTGTCGTCGGTGAGGTGCGCCGCGCGCCAGAGCCGATGCCGCAAGTGCATTTCGATGGCGCGCGCCAGTCCCTCCTTGTGGGCGAAGGTCTCCTCCGGGATGATCTGCTGCCAGACCAGGTCCTGCCAGCCCTGGAACATCGCGCAGGAGACCGGCACTTCCCGCGTGCGCCCGTGGAAGTGGTCGGCCCACAGCGTACGGCGACGCTCCTGCTCGGGAGAGGGCCAGAGGGCGAGGGCTTGCTGGGCGAGGTCGGCGAGGAGGGGGCAGGGAGGCATTGGGTTCTCCGTGTCGGGAATCCGGGGACACGATCCCAATTCGATACGGCCGAATTGGGTCATGTCCCCGGATTCCCTGGCGGTCCGCCGCGCATCCTGTCGATCTCCCGTCTGCTTCGGCTGAGGTAGTCGCGCAACTCCTCGAGACCGTACTGCTTCGCGAGAGCGCGGGCGCTAACCCCGGGACGCTTGGCGCGGAGGACGAACCACTGCTCGCGGTCGAGCCACTTCTCCTGCTCGACGTCGTCGGGGTGCTCCTTCAGCAGCTTGTCGCGCTTCTCGATGTTGAAGTTCTGGTGGAAGATGCAGCGGTCAAGATCGAGCGTGACGCGCGTGACGTTCAGAAGATCCGGGGACACGATCCCAATTCGGTGAGGCTGAATTGGGTCATGTCCCCGGATCTTCTCGTAGAGCATCTCCTCGCCTGTGATGTCGTAGACGATGCAATCGCACGTCCAGGTGGCGGTGACGATGGTGAAGTGGTGGTTGAGCGCGTGCGCCTGGAGCGAAGTGCCCGCCGAGTAGGCGCTCGGCCAGATGACGAGCTCCGCGCCCTGATCGGCGAGGCGCTGCCAGACCTCGGGGAAGTTCACATCGAAGCACGTCGCCATTCCCACGCGCCCGAAGTCGGCCTGGTAGACCGGGACCTGGCTGCCGGGCGAGACCGGCGGCTTCACGTCGAACTCCGACCAGTACGGGTAGACCTTGTCATAGACGGACACGACCTTGCCCTCGCGGTCGATGAGCACCGCGGAGTTCAGCCGCCGCTCGCCGTCGCGCCGGTCGATGGGGCAGACGACGTACGTGTGGTGCTTCTTCGCGAGCGCAGCCATCGCGGTGATCGTCGGCCCGTCGAGCGTCTCCCAGCCGTCGCCCTGGCCGCGCCACGTCTCGGGCAGCGCGATCAGATCGACGCCGTTCGCGCCCTCCGAATCGACCACGCGTGCGATCTCGTCGAGGGGCTTGTCGTGAAAGCTGAGACTCACGATGCGCACGGGGCGGCCGATTGGCTCGTCCGCCGCCAACGCCGAGGTCGCGAGCATTCCCGTGAAGCTGATGACGCCGACCAAGAGACACCTCCGGCAGGCTGTCGGTGCCCTCGCACTTCGCGCAGTAGCAGGCGAGCACCTCGGTCGGGCAAGGTGGAGGCTGCGCGTCCTGCGAACAACCGCCGGCATGGAGGGATGCCTCTTGCTGACGGGTTTCCTGCCGATGATCGCGGCGGCGCACGCCTCGGACGCAGTCCGCGTGGATGCCGACTTCCCCGGCGGGAACATCATCGTCGGTGGCTTCGAGGGTGACGAGATCCTCGTGCACCAGGACCTGCGCGATACGGAGGGCGACTGGTTCTACTGGTACTTCCGCGTGCGGGGCGGCGCGGGGCGCACGCTCACGGTGCGGTTCACGCAGAGCAACGTGATCGGCGTCCGCGGCCCGGCGGTAAGCACCGATGGGGCCCGGAAGTGGGAGTGGCTCGGTGCGGAGGCCGTGGAGGGGCCGGCGTTCCGCTACGAGCTCGCGCCGGCGTGTGAGGAGGTCCGCTTCTGCTTCGCGATGCCATACCTCGAAGCGAACCTCCGCGAGTTCCTCTCCCGCCACGCGGGTAACGCGAACCTGCAGGTCGGCACGCTCTGCACGACCGCCAAGGGGCGCGAGGTCGAGAGGCTGCGCGTGGGCTGCCTGGAAGCGCCCAAGCACCGCGTGCTGGTCACGGCGCGGCACCACTGCTGCGAGATGCTGGCGAGCTACGCGCTGGAGGGGCTGATCGACGCGGTGCTCGCGGACGAGTGGCTGCGCGGGAACGTGGAGTTCCTCGCGATCCCCTTCGTAGACAAGGACGGCGTGGAGGACGGCGACCAGGGGAAGAACCGCCGCCCGCGCGATCACAACCGCGACTACGAGGAGGAGAGCCTGTACCCATCGGTGCGCGCGGTCCGGCAACTCGTACCCGAGTGGTCGGAGGGCAAGCTGCGCATCGCGCTGGACCTGCACTGCCCGCACATCCGCGGGCCACACAACGAGGTCATCTACCTCGTCGGCTCGCCGCTGGAGGGCATCTGGGCGGAGGCTTCGCGGTTCGCGGAGTTGCTGGAGACGACGCGCACCGGCCCGCTGCCGTACCGTGCGAAGGACAACCTGCCCTTCGGCCAAGGGTGGAACACCGACGCGAACCTCGGTGCAGGGAAGAGCTTCTGCCGGTGGGCGTCCGAGCTGCCGGGGATCGACTTCGCGACGACCATCGAGATTCCGTACGCGAATGCAGGCGGCGTCGCGGTGACCGCGGAGAGCGCGCGGGCGTTCGGGCGGGACCTGGCGGCGGCCATTGAGGCGTACGTTCGGGAAGAAGGCTGAAACACGAACCACGCGAAGCCTACGAAGCAACGCGAAGAACGGCAACGTCACCGGGTGTGAGCTGCGCGACGGGCTGGAACTGGTTGCTGCGCGCGTAGCGGACGAGTCCGTCGAACAGCCAGCGCGCGGCTGGGTCGCGGGTGATCGCGTCTGGGCTGATGTTCAGCGTGCACACGAGGAGCCGCCCCTCGCTGACGCGCGCTTCGAAGAGCAGCGAACGCGTCTGCTGGCGCAGCGGCAGGTCGATGGCCTGGATGATCGGCTGCACCGAGGCCAGCGCCCCGTCGTGAACCACCGCCCGCGATCCCTGAACCATGTCGAACCAGTCGAGATCACACCAGCCCTCGTGAGGGAAGCTACCGAGCGCCGGGTGGTTGCGCACGATGGTGCCGAGGTTGCTGTCCTGCGGACCCGGGAACCACCAGGGCGATTTGAACTGCAGGGCATCACCCGGCACGCTACTGCTGCCCAGCAGCAGGACGCGCTGTCCTTCGGCGAGGCGCTGAAGCAGCGGGTCAGTGAGCTTCGTGGCGACCAGGAGACCAACGCCCTCGGTTGGCAGGTCGCTGAGGCGCACCTGCCGAGCCCCGGGGCAGAGCTTCGCGAGCGCGTCGTCCTCGACGAAGGCGACTCGCTCGGGTTGCTCCCACGGGACGGGCTGGGGGAAGACCCAGTAGTCCCACGCGTTCGTCCAGGCGCGGGCGCCATCGCGCAGCGTCAGCTCGAGAGTGAGCTTCGTCGGCGTCGGGACGGGCTGGGCGGTCAGTTCGAGAGGCGCCAGGTCGCTGACGGCGCCGGCTGGGATGGGCGGGAGGTTGTCCCACTCCTGCGCCGCAACGACGGTCTGCCAAGGGTCGAGGAGACGGGCCTGGAGGGTCGGTGTGGCCAGAGGCTCCTCGCCGAAGTGGCTGACGACCGCCTGCGCGCGGATCGTGTCGCCGACGGTCACGGTGCAGCGGTCGCGGTCGAGCAGCACGACCGTCTCGTCGTTGAAGCGGCGGAACTGCTCGGCGGTCAGGCCCTTCGGCTCGTGGAACTGGTTCAGCACGCCCTGCCCGCCCTGCCAGTAGTCGATGAGCAGCCACTGCGCGTAGCCGTCGATCTCGCGGCTACGGCGCGCAGCCTCGATGTTGAGTTTGAGGCAGAGCGCCTGGAGCTTCCGCGAGTTCTCGACGAAGGTCGGCAGCAGGTCCACCGTCCCCCGCAGGTTCGCGATTCCGAGCACGGAGCCCGCGTCACCCTTCGTCCAGCGCGGCAGGCGGTTCAGGCCCTCGACGAGCTTCGCGCCACCGAGGTCAAGCAGCGTGCCCGCCCGCTCCTCGTGGCTGATCGTGTTGTGGTAGTCGTAGATGCCGAACCAGCGGCGGGAGTCCGAGGCCGAGCCGGTGACCTTCAGGCGAGCAGGCTGATCGTGCGGCGCGAGGTCGGCGGGCACGACGAGGTACATCACCCCGAACTGATCGATGCCGAGTTGCTTGACGTCGAAGATCAGCTCCGAGCGGCCATCGTCCGAGCGCCAGATGGGGCGCTTCTCCTCGGTGCAGTTGAAGGTGATGAGGGGGTTGCCGTTCAGGCTTAGTGTGAAGCTGCCGGAGGGTTCCGTCAGGAAGCCCGTGGCGGCGGTCCACACGAAGGCGATCCTGTCCGCATGCTGCCCGAGGACGGGCCGTGTCTCCCATTCGACCTTCCACGGAGGCCCCTGCTGCCGAACGTACCACATGCGCGTACGGGCGTCGCGGTAGGAGGGGTACGTCTCCGGCTCGGGCGCGGCCTGGCCGGTGAGCCACGCGGGTTTGACCAGCCCACGGTACTTCGCGGCGTCCCGCACATCGTAGAACGCGACGAAGTTGCTCATCTCGTGCACGGTGACAGGCTTCTTGGGCGAGCCCGCCAGCTCGTACTTCTCGCGTCGGTCGCCCCAGGGGATCGAGTTCTCGTCGAACTGCAGGTGGATCAGGTCTAGCGTATCCCGCAGGTTCGGCGGATTGTCCCATGCGCCCCACAGGCCGTCGCTGTCGCACACGGGCCGCGTGGGGTCGAGCTGCTTCGCGGTCGCGTACAGCTCCTTGGCGAGCACGTTCGAGTTCCCCATCTCGTTGCCCATGCACCAGGTCATCACCGAGGGATGGTTCCGGTATTGCAGGATGATGTCGCGCCACTGGCTGCGAAAGAGGTCGAGGGCGGCGGGCGTCGCGTTGACAATGTGCGGCTCGTAGGCGATGGGCAGCTCGGGCTGGATCAGGAAGCCCAGTTGGTCGGCGGCGGCGAAGTACTCCCGGATGGGCACATGGCTGTGATGGCGCACGTAGGTGAAGCCATACTCGCGCGCCTTGCGGAAGCGCTGCCGCCAATACTCCACGCTCGCCGGCGGGCAGACCGTCTCGGGGAAGCACGCGTCGTCCCCGTAGCCCCGCAGGAAGACGCGCTTCCCGTTCAGGTAGATGTCGTTGCCCCGGATCTCGATCTCCCGTAGGCCGCAGGTCGTCGAGACCGCGTCGATGGCTACGCCATCCTTCAGCAGCTCGAGAGTCGCCCTGTAGAGGTTCGGGTGATTCGGCGACCAGAGGGCTGCGTTGGGAGTCGGGATGACGAGGTCCACGCGGCCATTCGGGGCCAGGTCGGCGGCGCCGATGAACTGCTGCGTGCCGGAGGCGGAGCGCAGCGCGCACCGCGCAGACATCGCCCCGGCGCGCGGGCCGACGACGTCGGCCGTCACCCGCGCCTGCGTGCAGCCCTGTTCGGCGCGGACGAAGAGGTTGTCCAGCCGCGTCTCGCTGCGCCACTCCAGGTGCGCGTCGCGGTAGAGGCCGCCCCACTTGATGAAGTCATAGGTGTCGTAGCACCCGGCCAGGCCGTCCGTCTCGACGTGCTGCTCGCTATCCACGAGGACGGTGATCCGGTTCTCCTCGAAGCGGTCGTACGCATTGGTGATGTCGAACTCGAAGGCGGTGACGTAGCCCAGATGCTCGCCGACCAGGGCTCCGTTCACCCAGACCTTCGCCGAGCGATGGACCGCCCCGAAGCACAGGAACAGCCGGTCACCGAGGCGCTTCCCGGGCTCGTCGGTGGCTTCGTACCAGCCCCAGCCGACGAAGTTGTGCTTCACGAGGGACGTTGGGTCGCCGAAGCCCTGCGCATCCCAACAGCCGGGCACTCGGATCGACCGCGCCTCGGCCAACGGCGTCGCGAACCACTGCTGGTCAATGCCGACGCGCTGAGGATCGAGACGGAAGCGCCAGGGGCCGAGGGACTGCGTGCCGCGGGCCCAAAGCGGCGAGCACACGAAGGTGAGAAGGACTCCTGCAGCCGCCACCAAACGGGGTGCCATGGCCCGCCTCCGGAGGGGATCGCCGGTAGCGTTCCTTGCGCACGTGCGAACCCCTCGCAGGTGCCGGCGCTCGTGCGAGGAATCCCCGGTCACACTCTGAGTGGAGACCCCGCCGATGGCTGCCTTCCCAGACGCAGATGTGCGGATCGTGCGCGACCTCGCGCGCCAGGTGATGGAACTCGCCTGCAGCGAGGAGTACGAAGCGCGGCGGCGGCGCTGGCGCGACGTGAACGAGCGCCGAAAGCCCGACCGCGCGCCCGTGTGGTGCCGACCGGCGGCGGTGTGGAGCGAGATCCTCCCGGCAAGCGCGCTGCAGTGCGAGGACCCGACGTGCCGCAGCGTGGAGTACACATTCCGGCAGCACCTCTACAAGCACTGGGTGGGGGACGACCACCTCGTCGAGCCGTGGTGGGGCGTCGGCGCGGCGTGGGACTGCGACTCGGCGCACACATGGGGCCTGCCGGTCAGGCCTCAAGTGGCCTCGACAGACCTCGGCGGCTTCCGGTACGATCCGCCGATCAAGTGTGAGGATGACTACGAGCGGATCACCGTTCCCACTTACACGTACGACCCCGACCGCACAGCACAGAGCCTGGAGCGCATGGCTGACCTCCTCGGCGACGCGATGCCCGTCCGACTGCAGCTCGGCCCCCCGCTTGGGCCGCAACTCGGGACGTACCTCGACCAACTCCGCGGCATGGAGCCGATGCTGAACGACCTCGCGTTCCGGCCGGACCTCGTGCACCGCGCGATGGCGAAGCTGACCGAGGGCGTCCTGCGGGCGACGCGCGCCGCCGAAGAGACGGGCCTGCTCAGCACCAACCACCATGAGCCGATGAACTGCAGCGATCCGGTGAACGGCGAGCCGCCCGACGGCAAGGTCCGCCTGCACAACCTCTGGGTCAGCGCGAACAGCCAGGAGTTCCAGGAGGTCTCGCCGAGGATGCAGGAGGAGTTCCTGCTGAACTACCAGATCCCCATCTTCCAGCAGTTCGGCGCGGTGCAGTACGGCTGCTGCGAGGACCTCACGCGGAAGATCGACACCGTCCTGCGAGTCCCGAACCTGCGGGTGTTCGTGTCATCGTTCTGGACCGACCTG
>VGFC01000355.1 GCA_016869045.1 Armatimonadota bacterium | reverse complement strand
GGCTGTGACCTCGGCTGCGATGGAGTGCTGTGATCACACCCCACTTCGCCGTCGAGCCACCGCCCTCCCGCTACATCGCTCGTCTCCCCTCACCGAAAAGTGCTGAACTACAGTCTAGGGGGCGTACGACGCCGTCGCTTCCGCCTGGGGGTGCGGAATGCCGACGCCGGTGGGAGTGGAAACGCTCTCCGTGACTCTCCGGACGCATTCACCGCGCCCGGCGGCTGCTGTGCCGCCGGGCCGCTTCGTGTGCAGACTTCCAGGCGGGCTCGGCGCGCCGAAGGAGGGCAGCGTCCCGCGCGACGGGCAGACCGTTGGCCAGACGGCGTGTGTTCGTAAGCACATCCCATCTCTGGTCAGATCGCCGGCGGATACTACACATAGGGCGCGCGGCCGTGCCGTGTGCCGCCAAAGGTGGTGCGCTCTTGGCTTACCCCGGTATTGCCACTCTCTACGTTGCTGCCATCACGTTCGTTGGCGTGCTGCTGGGCAACACCGTCAGTAGCACCGTGATCCGCTTCGTTCCACTGCTGCGCGAGCAGCCCCAGCCGCAGCTCTTCATGTTCCAGCTCGGCCTGAACGTCATCGGCGGGCTACTCGGCTTTCTGGTCGGGCTCTACTCGTTCAACAAGCTCGTCCGTGTCACCGGCCAGATGGAGCGGGTGCCGCTGCTCGACAAGATCGCCGCGATCCTGGGCGTGATCGTGGGCCTGGGCGTCGCGATGCTGGCGACGGTTCCCTTCGCCAACCTACCCGGCGTCGGCGTTCCGGTGCGGATTGTCGCCGGTCTGCTGGGCGTGTTGCTGGGCATCGGCTTCACGATGAGCGCCAAACAGCAGATCGCGAACGTGTTCCCGGCCCTCGGCCAGTCCGCGCTCGCCCGCAGCTCGAGTCCTATGCCTCCCGGGGCGCAGCTCCTGGACACGAACATCATCATCGACGGCCGGGTCGCCGACATCTGCAAGACCGGCTTCATCCGCGGGCCGACCTTCATCCCGGGCTTTGTGCTACAAGAACTCCAGACCATCGCGGACTCGGCGGTCCCGCTCAAGCGCGCCCGCGGTCGCCGAGGCCTGGAGGTACTCAACCAACTCAAGACGGAAGTCACGCCGCCGGTTCACGTGCTGAACGACTACGGCGACGGCGACAATCCGAACGACCCTGTGGACTTGCGCCTGGTGAAGCTGGCACAGCGGTTCGGCGCGGCGGTCGTGACGAATGACTACAGTGTCAACGAGATCGCGAAGCTGCACGAGGTGGCGGTGCTGAACGTCAACGAACTGAGCAACTCGCTCAAGCCGGTCTTCCTGCCCGGCGAGGAGCTGACCGTCACCGTCGTGAAGGAGGGCAAGGAACCGGGCCAGGGAGTGGCGTACCTGGACGACGGCACGATGGTGGTGGTCGAGCAGGCGTCGGGCTACGTGGGACAGCTCATCCCGGTGCTCGTGACCAGCGTGCTACAGACGCGGGCCGGCAAGATGATCTTCGCCGACCTCAAGCCGGTTGACGAGGGCCACAAGTGACCGACCCGGAGCCGTGCGGCCGCGACGGAAGGCCTCCTACGGCCCATGTGGCCGCGATTCTGGCGGCGGCCGGCGCAGGGGTTCGTTTCCGGCAAACCGGGATGCCTGCGCCGGTTGCCGAGGGCATGACCCCCAAGACGTTCGTTCCCCTGGCCGGACGCCCGCTGTGGAGCCACGGCGTCTGCGCTCTCAGCGCGTGCGACCTGATCCGCGACGCCGTCCTCGTCACCCCGGCGGAGTGGGTGACCGAAGCCCGCCGGGTCTGCGATGAACTTGGGCTGACCAAGGTCAAGGCGGTCGTGGCGGGCGGGACGCGCCGCCAGGACTCGGTCCACAACGCCTTGCGGGCGCTGGCTGACGACCCGCCGCACCTCGTCGCGGTGCACGACGGGGCTCGGCCTCTCGCTTCGACCGACCTCATCCGCCGCTGCATCGAGTGCGCACTGGAGAAGGGGAGCGGCGTTGCCGCCCTTCCCGTGACCGACACGCTGAAGCGCGCGACGCCCGAGGGCCGAGTCGAGGGGACCGTAGATCGCAGCACCCTCTGGGCCATGCAGACCCCGCAGGTCTTCGGCTACACCGCGCTCCTGGAGGGTCACGAGGCGGCGCTCCACGACGGGGTTGACGTCACCGACGACGCGGCCCTCGTCGAGCGGATGGGTGAGGTGGTGTGGCTCGTGCGTGGGGAGGAGACGAACCTGAAGATCACGAGGCCGGCGGACCTGGAGCTTGCGGAGCGCATCCTGGTCGCGCGACTGGGAGGTGACACGGTGCGAGTGGGTCATGGGTTTGATGCGCATCGGCTCGAGCCGGGGCGGCCGTGCGTGCTCGGCGGCGTCACCGTCCCGCACGACCGAGGTCCCCTCGGCCACTCCGACGGCGACGTGCTGACCCATGCGATCATGGACGCCGTTCTGGGCGCCCTCGTCTTGGGCGACATCGGTTGCCATTTCCCCTCCACCGATCCCGCTTACGAGGGGGTCCGCAGCGTGGGGCTGGCCTCTCAGGTGGCCGCACTGGCTCGCGGGCAGGGGTATGTGGTCTCGGGCATCGACGCGACCCTGATCGCGCAGGCCCCGAAGATCGCGTCGCATGTCCCGGCCATGCGCCAGGCGCTCGCCGAAGCCTTCGGCTGCGGAATCGAGGCCGTCAGCGTGAAGGGCACCACCACCGAGGGCATGGGCTTCACCGGCACGGGCGAAGGGATCGCCGCACACGCGGTCGTTGTGCTTCGGCCGCTCGCGACGGCCGTTCTTGATTGCCCCGCCAATTCTGTGCTATGATCCTCCCAGACCCCGGAGGACGCGCGGTATGTCCGCCAAGCCTGGAATCATGTGCGCGTGTGGGCGCAGGATCGAGAGCCGCGAGGTTCTGCAGCACGGCTACTTCATGACCCACTGGAGACCCGTCTGGGTCTTCGTGAAGTACCGCTGCTCCCGGTGTCGGATGCTGGGAGAGCAGCTTGTGGAGTACGCGCAGTGGGATGACAGCGTGCTGGATGCCGACGCGCCCGGCGCGGCCTTCGAGGCGCCGCCGGTCCTGGTTGCGCCCGGCGAGATCGACGACGAAGAGGTTCGGCAGTTTGCCGAGAAGCTCGGTACCCTAAGGGCCTCGGATCTGGACAACCTCGCCCGCAGCCTCCCTTGACGGAAGGTGACAGGTTACAGGTGACCGGTAACAGGCACGGCAATGAGGCGCGGGGCTTGCCGCTGCTGTTACCCGTCACCTGTCACCTGTTACCTTCAGAAGGAGCCAGGGCATGAAGGTCGAGGAGATCGCTCCCTTCAGCCGCCGGGTCATCGACAACGTCGAGCGGGTCATCGTCGGCAAGCGTGACCCCATTCGGCTGGCGATGGTCGCCCTGCTGTGTGAAGGTCACGTCCTGCTGGAGGACGTGCCCGGCGTCGCCAAGACGATGCTGGCCCGAAGCCTGGCGATCTCGCTGGGGTGCAGCTTCGCCCGCATCCAGTGCACCCCCGACGTGCTACCCTCGGACATCACCGGTTCGTCGATCTTCAACCAGAAGCTGGGTGAGTTCGAGTTCCGCCCCGGCCCGGTCTTCCGCCAGATCGTCCTCGCCGACGAGATCAACCGCGCCACGCCGCGCAGCCAGTCGGCCTTGCTGGAGGCGATGGGTGAGCGCCAGGTCACCATCGACGGCATCACGCACCTGATGGAGCGGCCGTTCATGGTGACCGCCACGCAGAACCCGATCGAGCATGAGGGGACCTTCCCGCTGCCCGAGGCGCAGCTCGACCGCTTCCTCATCCGCATGTCGCTGGGCTATCCCTCGTTCCCGGACGAGAACACGATGCTGGAGCGCCTGCGGCTGGAGCATCCGATCAACTCCATCGAGCAGGTCTCCAACGCGGAGGAGCTACTGGGAGCCCAGCGCGCGGTCCGGGAGGTGTTCGTTCACGAGAAGGTCAGAGAGTACGTGGTGCGGGTCGCGCAGGCGACGCGCCGGGCGGCCGACCTCGCGATGGGCGCCAGCCCCCGCGCGACTTTCGCGCTCTATCGCACGTCACAGGCGCTGGCTGCCATCGAGGGCCGAACCTACATCATCCCGGACGACGTGAAGTACTGCGCCGGCCCCGTCTTCTGCCATCGCATCATCCTGAACCCCGAGAGCCGCCTTCGCGGCCGCAAGCCGACCGAAGCGGTGGAAGCCGTGCTGCAGACGATCCCCGCCCCCGTCGAGCGGACGCCTACGTAGCACGGCCTGACCAAGCCATCGGGCCCTCCTCCGTGGGGAGTGAGGGCCCGAGATCGCGTCACGCGTTGGCCTACGGCACGTCAGCGGCCATTGCCGTTGCCGTTGCCGTTGCCCGGGTCATTGGGCGCCTTGGGCTTGTGGACCTTGCCCTTCTTCGCCTGGCCGGGCGGGACGATCTTCTTGCCGTGGCCGGCTCGGTCGGTCACCTTGACCTTCCCCTCATGGACCTGCACGTCGGTCGTGTACTTTACGTTGCCCACCGCGTCATACTCCCAACTGGTGGTGACGTCGAACTTGGTGCCCTCCACGCCCGCGATGCTGGCCGGAGTCACCACCTCGAACCGCGAGCCCGGTGTCACCTCACAACGGATCGTCGTGAAGGAGGCCTTCGGCACGTAGATGACGCTGTGGCAGACACCGTCGTCTGTGAACGACATGAGCAGCCCGACCTGCCCGCCCTCGGCGATGGTGACCTTGCTGCCATCGGCGAACGCCAACTGGCCGCCCGTCACGACCTCACCGGGCGCCACCGGCGCGCCGTCGTGAGAGACTGAGGCCAGGACCGCGTCGTCGGACTGAGCCTTGCCGAAGGCGACCGCGCCGCGGTCGCTATGGCCGTGCCGCGGGCACCCCACCACAAACTCGCCGCTGCCGGGCTTGCCGCGCGCGACGTAGTAAGCGGAGTAGCTGTCCGTGCCGCCCTTATCTTTGGGGCACACGAAAGCGCTCGCCGAATCGACGTAATCCCTCAGCGCCACGGGGAGCGTCGTCAACGGCGGGCCGTGGTGGTCCTCGTAGTATAGTTCGGTGGCGACCGCGATATGGGTCAGATTCGCCACGCAGCGGGTCGTTTGAGTCTTGTTCCTCGCGTAGGACAGCGTCGGCACCAAAATGCCGGCGAGGACTGCGATGACGCAGATGGCGACCAGCACCTCGACGAGGCTGAAACCGGACACGCGTGTTCTTCCGTGCATGGGAAACCACCCTCCAATGGGGCCTGACGAGTGCATTATCCGGTTCTTACCGCACCCCACCGCACCGCACCCGCAACCCGCTGCGTCCGCGTGTAAACTTGCGGTAAAAGGTGGTCGGGGGTCCCGCGTCGGCGCGGTGAATCAGGCCAGCACGACCTCGACCGGGACGGGCGGCTCGACCGTGTGACTCGTGCTGACAGGAAGGAAGTCCGTCGGCCGCCACTCGCCCTGGCGGGCCCGCTCGATGATATCCGGGGGGGCTTCCGACACGAACAGCCGCGCCAGCTCCGGGTCGAACTGCGTACCGGCGTTGCGCAGCAGCTCCTGGCAGGCTTCGTCGAAGCTCATGGCTCGGTCGCGGTAGGGGCGGCGATAGGTCATCGCGTCGAACGAGTCGGCGATGCCCACGATGCGTGCCATGAGGGGGATCTGATCCCCTGCCAGGCCCTCGGGATAGCCCTTGCCGTCGTACCGCTCGTGATGGTGGCGGATCGCCGGCAGCAGCGCCTCGAGTTCATCCATGTGGGAGAAGATGTCGGCTCCCGTCCCGGGGTGCTGACGAACGAGGCCGCGCTCTGCATCGGTGAGCGTGCTCGACCCCCGCAGGATCACCTCATCCATCCCGATCTTACCGATGTCGTGGAGCAGCGCGCCCAGCTCCACGGCCTCGACGCACCACTCCGGCAGCTCCAGCTTGCGCGCCAGGTACACGGTGTAGTAGGCGACCCTTGCCGAGTGACCGCTCGTGTACTCGTCGCGGGCGCTCATGGCGGAAGCCAAGGTCGAGCACGCGTCCCGCAAGGCGGTGTACAGGCCGCGATGCAGCCGAGCGTGGTCCAGCAGCAGCGACGCCTGCGGGGCCAGGGCCAGGGCGACCCGCAGGTCATCCAGGCCGAAGCGCCGGCTCGGGGAGATCGCGGTCGGGATCTTGCCGCAGAGCACGACCGTCCCCAACTGCCGTTCACCCAGAGAGAGCCGGAGCACCAGCGCCGAGCCGGCCAGGTCCGCGTAAGTGCGCAGCGACGGTTCGCGGCTGATCTGCGGCACGACCAGCGACGGCCCGCGCTCCTGCTCCAGGTCGGCCAGGGCCTTGGCCAGCTCTCGCGCCTGCCGGGCCTCCTTCGCATCGTCCGCGGTCGAGGTCCACCGCGTCAGCCCATCTCGCCCCTCGAAGCGCATGAAGGCGTACCGCGCCCCCAACGCCCCGGCCAGCACGTTGAGCACCGTGTGAGGCGTCACATCCGGGACCTGAAGCGTGGCCGCCAGCGAGCCCGCGATTCCCAGCGGATTGCCGCCGCAGAGCACGGCATCGTTGCCCAGCTTCACGCCCGGGTCCAGGCCGGTCGTTCGTAGGACTTCCATCGCCTGCGCCCAGCGCCGGGCCTCCGCCGCCTTCAGCGCGAGCCCGTACGCGAGAGAGGTGCACAGCAGCACGGCGACCGTGGCGAAGGAGGGCACAAGCTCAGTGAGGATGCCGGAGGCGCGGAACACGAGCAGGCTGGCCGCCGTCTCCGCCGCCAGCACGCCGGCAGCGCACGTGAGGATCGGGCCGACGCGGAGTGTGGACATGATTGCCCCCAGCGCCGCGCCGATCAGCAGCAGGACCGCCAGGTGGGTGGTCTCGGACCACGGCCGGATGAAGTCACCCGACATCACGCCCTGGGCGACGTCGGCCTGGCAGAACAGGCCGAAGCGCGCGCCGAAGGGTGAGTTGATGATGTCCGCGTTCGGCAGACCGGGAGCCGTCTGACCGATGAGGACGATCTTCCCCTCGACCTGCTTTCGCTTCAGTTGGCCGTGGTACGCCTCCGCGAAGGTCACGAGGTTCTCCCCTGACCGCCACGACGACCCGGGTCGCCAGGGGACGCGCACGTGACCGCCAGGCCCGGTCGGTACATTCACGGCTCCGCCCCGCCGGAGGGCCGCGCCGGCGACACCCAGCTGCACATAGCTCCGCGCAAGGCTGCCGATCCGCAGCGGCACGCGCCGGACGATTCCGTCCGGGTCGGGCAACACGTTGATGTGGCCCTGACCCACGGCGGCCCGCTCGAACACCAGCAGGCTGCCCTGGAGACCCACGACCCCCTTCTGCGTGCCGCGGAACTTATCGAACACGGGGAGAATGACGTTCCCCGCCTCGCGGATCGCCCGCGCCAACTCCGCGTCGTCATCGACGCCATCCGCCGACTTCGGGGACGGGCTGGGGAAGAAGATGTCGAAGCAGATCGCCGACGCGCCGAGGGCCTTGAGGTTCCTGATGACCTTCGCGTAGTCCCGCCGCGGCCACGGGAGCGGGCCCAGAGCCGGATCCTCCATGCACTCGCGAGTGATCCCGACGACGATCACGTCTCCCGGTCCTTGGCCCGGCAAGCGCAGGCGGAAGTGGAGGTCTGAGACCACGTACTCCCAGCGCGCGATCAACCCCTGCTGGCGGGCGGCGAAGGCCAGTGCGCCGATGGTCGCACCCACGAGGGCGCCCAGGACCGCGCGTCGGCGAGGACCCATGTCGATCTCCCGAGGTCTCCGGATCTGCGGGCAAGCGTTGCACAGAACCCTATACCGCAAGCGGCCCGGTCGCCCACAATGCCGGATGGCGCCGAGGAGGGCGGCCACGAGAGCCTCACCCCCTGCCCCCTCTCCTGAATGGAGAGGGGGAAACACCAACGACCTCACGCCGTGCCGTCCCCCTCTCCATTCAGGAGAGGGGGCAGGGGGTGAGGCAGCCGAGGAGGGCGCCACCAATCCGGCGGCGA
>VGFC01000354.1 GCA_016869045.1 Armatimonadota bacterium | reverse complement strand
TGACGCGACGTCGATGGAGGACATGGAGTGGCGGCTGGTGATGCTGCGCGGGTGTGAGTGGGCCGCCACGGGCCGCGCGACGATCCGATGCCCCATCGATGCCGACCTCGCGCTCGCGGGAATCACGACGTACGAGCGGCACGAGAAGCGCGACGCCGTGCGGACCGTCGAGAAGCTCGTGCAGTTCTGCGCTCCGGACACGCAGTCGCGCGAGCACCTCGCGCCGAAGCTCGTCGCCCTCCTCGGTTCCCCGGAGGCCACCGACGACTGCAAGGCCTTCCTGCTGCAGCAGCTCTCACTCATCGGCTCCGGGCGCGAGGTGCCCGCCGTCGCCGCGTTCCTCAACAACGAGAAGCTCGGTGACTTCGCCATCGGCGCGCTCCAGCGCATCCCCGGTCAGGAGGCTGAGGCAGCGCTGATCGCGGCCCTCAGCGATCTGAAGCCGCCGAGGCAGATCGGCGCCATCAACGCCCTCGGCGAGCGGCAAGCAGCGAAGGCAACCGGGCCCCTCGTTGGGTTGCTGGGCTCCAATAACGCTGAGGTCGCGTTGGCCGCCGCGAACGCCCTCGCCCTGATCGGGGGCCGCGAGGCAGGCGAGGCGGTCTGGTCGCATGTGCGCGACCTGGCCGCCCGCGATCGCCTCCCCTATGCGGATGCGCTTCTGCAATGCGCGGCGGACTGCGCGCGCCGGGGAGACCGCGCTCGGGCTCAGGACATCTACCTCGAACTGAAGAGCCCGATCCAGCCGGATCAGGTGCGGCAGGCCGCCTATGTCGGCCTTGCGACATGCTCGGGGAAAGAGCGCACCGTACTGGTCCTCGAGGCGCTGCGGACGGACGACCATGCGCTGCAGACCGCGGGAGCGGCCATTCTGCGGCGCTTCGCCGACGCGGCCCTCGTGCAGGCGGTCATGGGCGAACTGCCGGGCCTCGGTCCGGCTGCGCAGGTGCAGGTCCTGAACGCGCTGTACGATGTCGGGGACACCGAGACGGTGCCGGCCGTCGTGAAGCTGATCTCGTCACCGGAGTCCTCAGTTCGAATCGCTGCCGTGCGCGTGGTCGGGCAGCTTGGCGACGCGTCGGTCTTCGAGCCGCTCCTGAAGGTCTTGCGGGACGGCCCTGCCGATGCGGAGCGCCCAGGGATCGAGGCCGCCCTCGCGCGGATCGGCGGTCGCCTGTTCCTCACCGGCGCAGCGTGGCCGGTTGATCTCGCCGGGGAGCCGGTTGCGGTGCGCGCGTCGCTGCTGCGCGCGCTGGGGCGCATCGCACAGCCGAAGGCTTTGGAGCTTGCGGCCGCGCAGATCGGCGATGCCGCGGTCTCGCGAGACGCGTGTCTTGCGACGGTGCGGATTGCCGAGCAGCTTCCCGCCGATCAGAAGCCCGCCATCCAGGCCGCTCTGGAGAAGGTCCTTGCGGCGAGCCGCGACGACGAGCGCACCCGCACGCGGGCACGGACGCTGCTGCTGAGCCTCGGCATTCCGGTCGAGGTGACGCGCAGCGTCGCGCTGCAGAATCCCGGGCCGAACCTGGCTCTCGGGGCGGTCGCCAGCAGCCCGGACGACATCGACAGCGACGGCGCGGCCAGCGGCGATCAGGCGGGCATCGACGGCGATCCCGCGACGTACTGGGACGAGGTCAATGACCAGGCGCTCTATCGCTTCAAGGTGACCTTCCCCGCGCCGACCGAGGTCGCGGCGATCCGCATCATGGGGCATCAGCAGCACATGCACTCGCCGAAGGACTTCGACATCCTGTGCGACGACCGCGTGGTGCTCAGCGTGAAGGACGCCTGGTATGAGAACAACCAGTTCGCCGTGACCTTCACACCGACGAAGTGCACGACGCTGGAGCTGAAGATCACCGGCGGCTACGGCCCGAGCCCGGCCATTCGCGAACTGGAGATCTTCGGCAACCCGTAACCCGAAACCCGGAGCCCACCATGTCCAACCTCCCTCGCCGTGACTTCCTCCGCCAGTCGGCGACCGCGCTCGCCGGGGCGGCCGCCGCTCCGTACATCATCACGTCCTCGGCGCTCGGGCAGGGGCAACGGCCGGCGGCGAGTGAGAGAATCGCGACCGCGCACATCGGGGTCGGGAGTCGCGGGGGCGGGCTGCTGGGCGAGTTCATGAGCCTGCCGGACGTGCAGTGCGTGGCCATTGTGGACTGCTTCGCCTCGCGCCGGGAGGGCGTGGCACACGCCGTGAACCAGCGCTACGGCGGTCAGGGATGCACGGCCTATGGCGACTTCCGGGAGATGCTGGCGCGGGATGACATCGACGCGGTGGTGGTCGCGACGCACGATGTGTGGCATGTGCCGCTAACCACCGCCTGCGCGCGCAGCGGGAAGGACGTGTATGTCGAGAAGCCCCTCGGGATGAGCATCGAGGAGGACCTCGTGGCGCGCGAGGTGTGCCAGCGCTATGGCACGGTGTTCCAGTACGGCACCCAGCAGCGGTCGATGGCGCACTGCCGGTACGGGTGTGAGCTGGTGCGCAACGGGCGCCTCGGGGAGATCAAGTCCATCGAGGTCATCGCGCCGCAAGGCGGGGTTGGCGGATCGACGGAGGTCATCCCGGTGCCGGAGGAACTCGACTACGACCTGTGGCTCGGGCCCGCGCCGTGGTCGCCCTACACCGAAGACCGCTGCGCGAACCGAGGCGGGTTCTGGGTCTACGACAACTCCATCGGATTCCTGGCCGGCTGGGGCTCACACCCGCTGGACATCCTGGACTGGGCCTACGGCAGCGATGAGATGGTGCCCGTCGAGTGCCGGGGCACCGGCTTGATCCCGACGGAGGGCCTCTATGACACGGTCGCCACGTGGGACCTGCAGCTACGCTACCCCAACGGCGTGCCATTGGCCTTCAAGAGCGGGGGAGGGGATCTGACGCGGTTCGTCGGCACGCAGGGCTGGCTGAACATCAGCCGCGGGGGGCTCGATGCCGACCCGAAGTCACTACTGACCTCGCCCATCGGTCCCGACGAGATTCACCTCACCGAGAGCGCCGGCCACGCGCGCAACTTCATCGACTCGGTGAAGAGCCGCACGCCGGCGGTCAGCCCCATCGAGTCGGCGACACGGAGCGACATCATCAGCCACCTGGGCGACATCGCCATCCGCACCGGCCGCACGATCCGCTGGGACCCCAAGGCCGAACGCATCGTCGGCGATGACGCCGCGAGCCGCATGATGACCCGGCCGATGAGGAGTCCGTGGCGGCTGTAACGTGCGACCCCTCCAAGGAGCCCTTCACAGATGACCTTCCTCTGCGGTTCTCTTGCGGTCAGCCTCCTGCCGAGCGCCGTCGCCGGCGGAATGGGGGGACACGATCCCAGTTCGAGACGGCCGAACTGGGTCATGTCCCCCAATTCCGTGGGCGACGGCGTCACCGATGACACCGCGGCAATCCAGGCCGCCATCGACGCCGCGCACGCTGCGGGCGGCGGCACGGTCCGCCTGGAGGCGAAGCACTACCTCGTTCGCGGCAGTCTCACCATCAAGCCCGGCGTGACGCTCGAGGGCGTGCACGACGCGCCGCAGTACATTCAGCCGCTCCTCGGCACGGTCATCCTGGCGACCGGCGGCCGCGATGACGAGTCCGCGCCCCCGCTGATGCTGCTCGGCGATTCGAGCATGGTGCGCGCGCTGACCGTCTTCTACCCGAAACAGAAGCCCACGGACGTCCACCCTTACCCGTGGACCTTCCGGATGATCGGCGGCGACAACACCATCGAGAACGTCACGCTGATCAACAGCTACAACGGCATCCAGGTCGGGCCCGAACCCAACGTGCGCCACCGCATCCGCAGCGTCTACGGCTGCGTGCTGCGGCGCGGCATCTTCGTCGATGCCTGCAGCGACATCGGGCGCATCGAGAACGTGCAGTTCCACTGTCACTGGTGGTCGAGCAAGGAGGTCGGCGGCGACTGGGAGCCGGTCTTCGAGTACATGTGGAAGCACTGCGAGGCCTTCATCCTGGGGCGCACCGACTGGGAGTTCATGTTCGACACCTTCGTCTTTCCGGTGCAGACGGGCTACCACTTCATCCAGACTCCGAGCGGCGCGTGCAACGGGCAGTTCACCGGCATCGCCGCCGACGCCGCCGAGCACTGCGTGGTGGTGGATCAGATCCAGCCGATGGGCCTGCTGATCACGAATGGGCAGTTCGTCAGCTTCAACGGGCCTGACCCGACCGAGATCGTGGTCAACTCCAGCTGCACTGGGAACGTGCGCCTGGTGAACTGCAACTTCTGGGGCCCGCACCGCCGCTGCGTGTATTCGGAGGGCCAGGGCTTCCTCTCGCTAGAGAGCTGCTACTTCACCGGCGACCGCGAGGGCTCCCTGGACGAAGCGGTCGTGCAGGTCAACGGGGGCAAGGCCCAGATTCGCGGCTGCACCTTCGCCACGGGCCGCCCGTCCATTCACCTGATGCCTGCGACCCGTCACGCCATCGTGACCGAGAACAACGGGGCAAGCGGCGTGCGAATCGTGAACGACATCGCCGGTCGGGCGATCATCGCGAACAATGAGCCGGCTCCATAGCCTGCTCCGAGGGAGCAGGTGGCGCCTATCCTGATGTTAGGGATGGATGTGGCGCGGGCTTCCAGCCCGCGAAGCCCGCATTCCACAACGCCTGGATTCGAGGAACCCGTGAGCAGCCTGGCGGGCTGGCGCGGAACCGTGCCCCAAGCGGCCGACGCGCTCCAACTGATGATTGGCTCGATGGTCGGGCCGCACCCGGTCCATGGTCGCCTCATCGCCGACGACCTGGCGGTGGCGACGGTTCACCCGGGGTGCGGCGAGACCATCGAGCGGATCGCTTCGTCCGGCGACGGGTCAGTTGTGGTGGCGTTCGCCGGGCACCTGTTCACGGAGGATGACACGGTCCGCCGTTACCCGGCGCGCCATTGCCTGGAGCTGTACCGCGACGCAGGGCGGGACTTCCCCTCTCGGCTGAACGGGTCATTCGCGGTCGTCGTGCACGATGGGCCTCGCTCCGAACTGCACCTGGTGACCGACAGGCTACTGTCGCGGGCGCTCTACTACTCGGCCGGCTCGCCGTTCCTGTTCGCCAGCGAGATCAAGGCCATCCTGGAGTTCCCCGGGGTCAGCCGACAGGTCAACTCCGACCGGATGCTGGAGTTCCTGCTGCGCAAGCGGCTCTTCGGCCCGGTGACCTACTACGACCACATCGCCTCCGCGCCCGACGCCTCCGTCACCACCTGGGACGGATCAGGCATCCGCTCCACCCGCTACTGGCGCCCGCCCTGCGACCGTCAGCTGTGCCACGACCTCCCCCGGAACGCTCGTCGCCTCCATGCCGCGCTCCGGGGTGCCATCGGTCGCGCCTGCGCGGGGGCGACGAGACCGGGCTTGCTGCTCAGCGGGGGGCTCGATTCGCGAACCGTCGCCACGGCCTCGCCCAGGCCCCTGACGTGCGCGACGATGCACCGCCAGGAGGGCCGTGAGGTGCGGACGGCGCGCCGGGTGGCGCGCACCCTCGGCTACGACCACCATTTCGAGCGACTCCCGGATGCCTTCCCTCTCGGGCTGGTGACCGACGGCGCCCTGATCGCCGATGGCAGGGACGGGTTCCACCACGCCCAGGCGTTGCACTTGGGCGGGTGGCTGCGCCGGGAGGGCGTCGATGCCTTGCTCGGGGGCTGGTTCCTGGAGACCTTCTTCTCGGCCACCGACCTCATCCAGCGCCAGTTGAGCCTGTTCGGCCGCGGACGCCCCGTGCCGCTGCTCGCGTCGATCGAGGACCTCGATCTCGCCGACTGGATCTGGCACTGCCGCGTGGGAGGGAACCGGCGGGCGCTTGGAGAGCTGGTGTCCGAGGAGCGACTCGAACACGTCGCGGCGCAGGCCAAGCAGCGCATACGCAACCGTCTGAACGACCTGGGCGCCGAGGCCCCCAACCGCCAGGCGCTGGCCACGGTGGCCCTGGCCGGCGAAACCTCCGCCCATCCGACACACACCAACGTGACGGCGGCCGACCGACTGGCGCCGGCGCTCATGCTTCTGTGCGATTCGGAGCTGCTCGACCTCTTCTTCGAGCTTCCGCGCGAGCACCGGCTGTGCCATCGGCTCTACTCGCGCCTCCTCACGCAGACGGACCCGCGCCTCAGATGGGTGCCCTACAGCAGTACCGGGCTGCCCGTATCAAACTCCGCGTGGTTGGAGTTCGCTGCCGGCTCGCTGAGCCAGGCCGCCTCCTGGGCGGCGGAAACGTGCGTGCGCCGCCTGAACCCCGACCGCACGCTTGCTCACTCCCCCTGGCCGCCGTTCCATCGAGCCGTGCGCGCGCGCCCGGAATGGCATGCCTACCTGCGCCGGCGAGTGGCCGCCTCCCGGCTGGCGGACCTGGGCGTCCTGCCGGGCGATGGCCTTCGGGCGCTCGTGGAGGGCCATATCGTTGGGCGGCGGAACAACTGGGTCCTGCTCGCCCTGTGGGTGACGCTCGAGGAGTGGCTGCACCGGTATGGATGAGCCACGCGCACACTGCCGCGCCGATGCTGAGCGAGACGGTCCGCTCGCCGGGGCGCCGCTCGTGGAGTTCCTGCTGGGCGCGCGCAACACCTACCCGACCCCCTCTCCCGTACCCACGCACACGCCCCCGTCCGAGGTGCGAGTCGCCTTGCTCACGCGCAACGTCTCAGGGGGAGGGTGGGCGACGACGGCGACCAACCTCGCCGTCGCCCTCGCCGCCCTCGGCTACCGCGTGTCCCGGATGGCGCACCCACGGGCGGATGTTCCCGACCCGATCGTGCAGGCGCTCGGCGACGCCGGGGTCGATCTCCACCTCGTGCCGGCAAGGGGCCCGTCCGCCCTCTCCGCCATCGGTGGCGTGCTGCGCGCCTTGCGCCGCTTGCGGCCCACCGTACTGATCGCCCACACCGGCCACATGGCCGCTCTGGCCGGCCTCAAGCGCTTTTACGGGGAGCCGCGTCTCATCCTGCGCTTGGGTGGCTTCCAGAGCCCCTCCGGCGTCAAGCGACTCCTCTTCCATCGAGCGCTGCCTCGACTCGATGCCGTGGTCTGCGCCTCGCACGCAGTCGCCGGGTACTGGACCTGCCTGCACCCCGAATGGGCCGGTCGCCGGCTCGCGGTCATCCACAACGGGGTCCCGGTGTCTCCGGATGGGGCCGCGCCCGATCGCCAGGCCGCGCGCGAGGGCCTCGCCCTTCCGCGAGTCGCGCAGTTGGTCGGGACCGTCGGCAGGGCGGAGTGGCGGAAGGGACACCAGTACTTGATCCGGTCGTTGCCCCTCCTGCTCGAGCAGTGCCCCGACGCGCACTGCGTGCTGGCCGGCGACGGCGCGTACCGGGGAGCCCTGCAGGCCCTGGCGGACCGACTGGGTCTGGAAGGCAGAGTGCACTTCCTGGGCTGGCGCGAAGACGTCGGCACCGTTCTGAGGGCCCTGGACGTGTTCGTGCATCCCACGTTGCCCGAGTCCGGGGGATGGGCCAGCTACCTCTCGCGGTGGGAGAAGGCCCCGATGGCCCCGGCCCTGAGCGGCGAGGGGTTCGGCAACGCCGTCGTCGAGGCGGCCGCCGCCCAGGTGCCCGTCGTGGCGACCGCGGCCGGCGGCCACTGCGAGATCGTCGTCCACGGCGAGACTGGGTTGCTGGTCCCCGCGGCCGACGAAAGGGCGATCGCCCGGGCGGTGGCATACCTGCTGGCTAACCCCTCAGCGGCACAGGCGATGGGCCGCGCCGGCCTCGAGCGCGTCAAACAGCGCTTCTCCCTCGAAAACATGGGCCGCCAGTACCACTTCCTCCTCCAAGCCCTGCTCGCCACCCCGCCCCGCGAGTAGCGTGCCGTTGCCCTGGATCGCGCGCAATCCTGCCAAGGCCAGACGCGCACGCTGTCGTCCTCTCCTGCCGCTCCCCGAGGCGTCGGAGGGCACCGGCGCGGAGGGGCACCACCGCGAGGAGAGTGAACAACCCGCTGGGTCCCGGCGTCGGTGTATGCAACGTCCCCCGATGAGGGAAAGGGAGGAGAAGTATGACTCGCATGACGGTTCGCACGGCTTTCCTGGC
>VGFC01000353.1 GCA_016869045.1 Armatimonadota bacterium | reverse complement strand
ACGAAAAAGGCAAAGGCAACGACCACACCCAACGGCGGGTCGTGAGCGATCTCGCCTCTTGACAGACCGTTTCATAGAGGCGCCATTCATGGCGCCCGCTTGTCCGGCCGGCACGCGGCCCGCGACACCGTCGCGGGAAGGCCTGGGCGGGAGCCAACGGGAAAGGTGCATGTCACCAACGTCCCTCGGAGCCCGCCCATGCGCCGTCTGCTCGTTCTCGCCGCCTTGGCCTTGATTCCCCCGACCTCTTCGCCCCAGGCCGACGTCGTGCAGTTCACTGACGCCTTCGATACAGGCCTCGCCGATCGCTGGACACCGCTGGGTGGCGAGTGGCAAGTCGCGGACGGGCGCGTGCAGGGCAAGGGCACGGGGGACATGGCCCTGCGGGGGCGGTGGTGGCGGGATGTGACGGTGGAGGTGAGTGTCGCGATCTCCGAGGCCGACGGGCCGCCGTACTGGGCTGGCATCCGCCTGCGCACCGACAGCAAGAAGAGCCCGGGGTCGGGCTACCTCGTCTACCTGCGGCGGAGCGGCGACCTGGAGATCTGGACGGCCGGGCAGATCCTCGCGGCTCACCGGACGGACCTCGCCGAGCGGCTGGCGCGCGGGGAGTCCGTGCGCCTCGGCGCGCGCGTCGTCGGCAAGCGAATTGAGGGGCTGATCGACGGGAAGGCGCTTGTCTCGGCGGAGGCTGACAGCGTGCGCTGGGGCGAGGTCGCGCTGGCGGTGTGTGGTGCGACGGGGCTGTTCGACGACCTGACCTGCGAGGGCACGACGGCGGGGGGCATTATCCATGGGCAGGTCCTGAACTACGCGGACCAGCTGCCCGTCGCCGACACGCTGGTCGAGACCTACCACTCGTTCGACGGCTACCCAAGCTTGGCCCTGCAGTCCACCCGCACCGACGCCGAGGGGCGCTATCTCCTGGAGGGCCTGCCGCCGGGGGAGAAGGCCTACTGGCTGCGGGCGTGCAGGGAGGACTGCGGCGGCGGCACCGGCTGGTTCGTCACCGTCTCCCAGGACCGACCGACCGAGTACGACCTCCTGCTGATCGACCGCCCGCCGGCCGAGGTGTGGATCGACTCGGCCGCGCTGACGCTGCCGAGCGGCTGGGAGGAGGTCCCCGATCCGCAGTGCTACGGAGGCAGTCGCGCCGTCATCCGCACAGCAGAAGCCCCCGAGCCGCCGGAGCTGCACTGCCGGCTCACGATAGCCCAGGACGGCGTCTACGTGCTGCACATCGCGAGCGGCCTGTACGAGAAGCGGCACTACTGGTCGCCCTATTCCTACAGCCTCGACGGCGGCGAGTGGCGCGAGGCCATGAGCAGCCTGACCTTCGAAAGTCCGCGCTACGGCGACCGCGCCACCTTCGTCTGGGCGCATCCCGAGCCGGTGCGCCTCTCCCGCGGCGAGCACGACCTCGCGTTCCGCGTGACCGAACGCTCGCCGGCTGGGCCGTGGTACGGGACGTTTGATGCGTTGGCGGTGGAACGGCTGCCGGAGGTCGGCGCGAAAGGGCGAGGCGCGGCACGGGGGGAGGAGGTTGTGCTTCAGTTCTCCTCGGAGCCGGACTTCAGCGAGGGAACGCTCACGGTGCCGCGTGTGCGGGGAGGCACGTGGCGGGTACCGGGGGGCCTCGTGGACGGCACGTACTGGTGGCGCGTCAAGCGGCAGGCGCCGGAGAGCAGTTGCTTCCGCGGCGTGTTCGGGTCGGCGACGCAACTGACGATCGCGACCGAGGCGGCAGCGGTCCAAGGCATCACGGAACACGTCTCGGCCCCCGGTTCCGCGACGATCTCGTGGAAGACCGACGAGGCGTGCGAGTCGTGGCTCGAGTGGGACGTCCGCACCTTCGAGCCGCGCTTCCAGACGCCGGTGAGCCGGGGGCGCACGCACGTCGCGCGCCTGAGCGGGCTGGAGCCGATGACCTGCCATCGGTACTGGATCGTGGTGCGCGGACCGTGGGGCGAGCGCCGCACGTTGCGGCGGCAGTTCCTGACGCCGCGCCGCGAGCTGTCCGGGCGACAGAGTCCGTTCGGCGTGTTCGGGCAGACGCTGACGTACTCGCAGGAGTTCGCCGAGGCGGGCGTCGCGTGGATGAGCGATTACTGGGACTGGGCGGCGCTCGAACCGAAGCGGGGCACGTTCGACTGGACCCAGGCCGAGGAGCGGATCGCGCGCGCGCAGAAGGCCGGGCTCAATGTGACGGTGACCACGTGGGGCACGCCCGCGTGGATCAGGCCCTCGGTGAAGTCGCCGCCGGGCTGGGCCTACACCTACGGCCCGGAGGACCTCTCTGCCGCGCGCGAGTTCTTCCGCCGGCTGACCGCGCATTGCCGGGGCCGCGCCGACTGGTTCCTGCCGTGGATCGAGCCGAACGTCGCGCGCGACCCCGTGTTCGGCTACCCGCGCGGGTACTGGGCGAGCCGCCCGCACGCGCAGACGTACGCCGCGTATGAGCGCGCGGCCTACAAGGGAGCGAAGCGTGGCAACCCCGACTGCCGATTGGTGGGAATGAACACGGCGGGCGTGGACCTCGCGTTCATCGAGAAGTGCTACGACGAGGGCGCGGCCGACGCCTTCGATGTGATGAACGTGCACTACTACGCGATGACCGGGGACTTCGAGAAGCAGGACCCGGAGGGGATGTTCGCGGGGCTGCAGGCACTCATGGCGCGCTACGGCGACGCCGAGAAGCCGATCCTCTGCAGCGAAGGCGGCGGCACGTCCTCGGGCCTGCCGGGCACGAACGAGGCGATGCAGGCCCCCAACCTCGTGCGGATCTACGTGATCAGCATCGCGAACAACATCGACAAGCTCTGCTGGACCTTCAGCCACGACCCGAACCCCTATGGGAGCGACGTCGTGTCGATGGTTCCGTGGATGGGCCTCTTCCGCTTCGACCCCGATCCCACCCACGTCATGCCCGACCTGCACGGCGAGCCGAAGCCGTCATACTTCGCCATGCGCAACATGACGAGCCTCCTCGCGGGAAGCCTCTACCGCCGCCGCGTGGCCTTAGGCGAAGGCATCCGCGCGTATCGCTTCGAGAAGGCAACGCCCGAGGGGCGGCAGCGGGTTACGGTGCTGTGGTCTGAGGAAGGCGAGCGAACGGCGCGATTGCCTCTCGCTGGTCAACTAGCGCGGGCCGTCGGCCATCTCGGCGAGGCGGCGTCGGTGGAGGAGCGGCGAATGGAAGCACTGCTCACGCTGACGCCAGAGCCGGTGTTCGTGGTGGAGTCATTGCGCGGGCCCGGCCCGTAAGACCGGGTGAGAAGATTAAAAGTTAAAGATGTGACCCCGGAGGGGTGCGATGCTCGCTATCTGCCTCCTACTGCCCTCGCTCGGCCACGCAGCCGGCCAGCCCGTAGTCGGCTTCGTGATGGTGGATGCCGACAAGTACTATGCCGAGGAGCAGCGGTACAATCCGTACGCGACGCGGGTGCTCGGGCCGAATGGGTTCGGGTACGGGCTGGCGGAGTGGCGCGTGTTCTGGGGAGATCAGGCGGATGAGACGCGGACGCTGGACCTGCTGCGGCGGTTCAACGTGATGGTGGTCGATACGCCCTTCGATTCGAGCATCACGGAGATCGGGCCGAATCAGCAGCGGACCGCCGCCGCCGCGCGCAAGGCCCTGGAGGCGTACCTCACGGAGGGCGGCAGCGCGCTACTTGTGCTGCAGGCGGTGCGGTACCCCGGCGACAGGGACCAGGATTACGCGAACCTGGTGCTGGAAGGGCTGGGCGTGCAGATGCTGCGTGAGGGCGTCTTCGATTCGCAGCGGAGCTTCTCGGCCAGGATCGCCAGCATCTTCCAGCCGGAGGGCTTCTTCCGCACCGAGAACGTGACAACGGGGCATCCGGTCACCGAGGGCGTGAAGCGCCTCTGCCTGCCGCAGTATCACAATGGCCAGACGCCCGGCGTGGTGACGCCGCAGTTCTCGGCGGACTGGCAGGTGCTCGTGCGGGGCGACGCGAGCGCGCAGAGCTACGCGGTGACGCGGGAGCATGTGACCGACTACAGCCAGGTCGGCACGTACGCGAGCGCGCCGCCCATCGTGGCGGTGAGAAGCCTCGGGAAGGGGCGCCTGATGGCCTACAGCGTGCCCCTGCGCAGCATCTCGACGAACTACGGCGTGCCCGGCTGGAACATGATCGTGGAGAGCGCGGGCGACGTTCAGGCCGGGCTGCCGAGCGACAGCGCGCGGATGGTGCTGAATGGGCTGAAGTGGCTGGCCGAGACCTCCCGCGGCAATCCCGCGTTGGGCACGTTCAGCACTAAGCCGGTTGCGCGCGTGCGGTTCCCGGCGAGCGTCGAGTGGGATGCGCAGCAGTTCCCGGCTCCCGTGAAGGGCGTGCGCGGCTTGCTCGGCGCGAAGACGGCTCTGAGCGACGGCACGGGCACGGTGGCGGAGTACGTCGCGGCGGCGAAGGCGGCGGGGCTCTCGTTCATCGTCTTCAACGAGTCGCTGGAGGCGATGACCGCCGAGAAGCTGGAGCAGCTCAAGGCGGCGTGCGCGCAGGCCTCGACGGACGACTTCTACGCCTGCCCGGGCGTGGAGTTCACCGACGACCTCGGCAATCGCTGGGCGATCTGGTCGGAGCGGATCATCTTCCCGCAGGCGTCCTACAACCGCGCGTATGGTGAGACGAACGCGCAGCGGCCGCCCTTGCAGCAATGGGACGGGGCGGTCATGCACAACCCCGGCCAGTACTGGGAGTACTGCGGCTACTCGCCGAACATGCTGCTGACCTACGCCAACCTGCGCGCGAAGGGCGCCCACCCCGCGAACATGTGGTGGTTCTTCCGCCTGCCCCCGTACGTGTACGAGGGGACGAAGCTGGTCGAGGACCAGTTCGGCGAGTGGCTCTATGCCCTGCGGGATGTGCGGCACATCAGCCCCACCTCCTACACACGCGTGCGCGCGCCGGCGGAGGTGGCCGCGGCGGCCGAGGTCAGCTGCACCGTCGGCCGCGACCTGGGCAATGTGCGCAACTGGCTGAACGACCGCTGCGGCAACTTCTGGCACCCCGCCGAGCCATACGTCACTTCCGGCCCGCTGGTCGAGCAGTGGGCGGTCATCAACAGCCAGCACGACCTCCCCTTCACCGTGCGCGGCAAGCAGCGCGCGCGGCTGCGGTTGCAGGTCAGCTCACCGGACGGCATCCGGGAGGTGAAGGTCCACAACTGCGACTACGGCATCACTCGCCGCTATCTGCCGCAAGGGGCGACGGAGCTCGCGCAGGAGTTCGAGCTGGCCCACGACCGGGACCACACGCTGACACTGGAAGTCACCGATACGAAGGGCCGCAAGGCGATCTCGGACAAGCGCTTCCTCTTCAGCTACAAGATGAGCCTGGAGCGCTGCGGGGATAACCTGAACTTCCTCAACGGCATCGGCCTGTGCTGGCACCCGGACCGCAACGAGATGCTGCCGCTCGGGCAGATGTACCAGGGGATGCCCGCCGAGAGCATCGGCGGCTACGACACCGCGGCGGCGCTGACCAACCAGGCGGTTCTGCGGATGTGGGCGATTGACTGCCTCATCACCGAGGAGATGAAGCAATACCCCCTCTTCCAGGAGAACGGGGTCCTGCGCAAGATCCTGAACATCCCCCTGCCCGGCAATGACGTGAAGATCTGCGAGATGCGGATGGGGCCGATCGTCGAGCCCTTCGATTCTCCCACGCGCGACACGCCGGCGCGCACGAGCGTGCCGAGGATCGTGGACGATAACCCGCTCTTCACCCGCACCCACCGCGCGTACTACCTGCAGAACCGCACGAACATGTACATCACCTGGGACTACCGCCGCGCACGCGAGGGCGCCGAGAACTACCGCGGCGGCATGGTGTGGCACGAGGGGAAGGTGACGTTCAAGCGCGACGCGGCGCTGGCGGGAAGCATGCCGGTCATGCTGTTCTACCTCACCGGCGGCGCCGCCGAGGGCACGCCGACGACGGTGCTCATCGACGAGGCCGACACCGGGCCGGTCGCCGTCGAGCTGCCGCAGGGGGAGACGCTGGTGAAGGAGGGCCGGGTGGCGCCGGGCGGCTACGTGACCGCCGCGCCGTGTGATCTCTACAGCGTGTTCTATGCGGCCTCCGATACGCCGTTCCGCTATGTCCTGGTCTCGAGCCCGGACACGGGCCGCATCAACCAGCTCCAGATCGGGATCGGCGAGCCGGGCCAGAAGGTCAGCGCCGGAACGGAGCTGGCCTACCGCTTCGGCGTCGCGACGCTGGGCGGCCCGCTCCTCGCGCCCGAGGAGACGGCCGCGAAGCTGGAGGACATCGGCGAGGGCTTCGGCATCGGCGCGCGCGATCGGGGCGTGCAGACCTCCGTCACCGTGGGGAAGCTCCTCGGCCGCGAGATGTTCCTGCACCTAAGCGCGGAAGGCCACGAGGCGCAGTTCACGATTGAGCCCCGCGAGACGATCATCGAGCTCCCGATCCGCCTGGATGGGATCGAGGACAACGGCTGCGCCGCGGTCTACACGAAGACGCGGCCGTGGTTTCGCTGGGTGGGCGTCGCCGAGGGCAGCGCGTGGTTCCAGGAGGACGTGGATCGCGGCGCCGACATCTGGGCCGGCAACGTGTTCGTCTGCGACAACGAGGCGATCAAGCTCACCCTCGTTCGCGACGGCCTGGCCGAAGGGCGACAGCCGTGGCTCGAAGTCCACAACCCGACCGACGCGCCGATCCGGGCGGTCATCACTTCGCCGTCGCACACGCCCATCTACGGCGGACGGCGCCTGACGGTGGATGTGCCCGCGGGGAGCAGCGTGAACGTGGCTGTGGAGGAGGCGAGGTGAGGTTACGCCGGAGGCCGGCGAGGCGCGCCAAGATTAAAATTTAAAGACGTGACCCCAGCTGTGACGATCGCGAGCTGGGTTGCGCTGCCGAGGAGCCACTGGGAGGGGCGCACGTTGTAGTCCACGGCATCGTGGAGCCAGCCGAGCCATGCGGTGCCGGGCCAGGCTGCGAGGAAGCCGCACCAGGGCGGCACGTTGAAGAGCAGGTCTGGCAGGCAGCCGAAGAACGCGCTGCCGACCATCACCCACCGCAGAGGGCCGCGCCCGATCAGCCAGAACACCAACGGGATGCCGAGGCTCATGTCCACGATGGCCATGGCGATTTCGCCGGGTTGCGGGCCGCGGCCCTCCACGCCGAAGAGCGAGTGCGGTCCCAGGTGGGGGACGCTGTCGAGGAGGATGTGACTGGCGACGGCCACAGGGAACGCGAGCCACGGGCGGCGAAGCGTCTTGCCGACAGCGGCTCCGGCCACGAGGTGCACGGTACCCAGCATGTCTGGTGCCCTCCCTCGAGGCAGAGCCTATCCGAGGGCGCGCTCACCGAACCGAAGCCGGAGTCCCGAACCGAGTTGCGCGTGAGGCCCGATTCACTGGGACCCTCGCCGGCGAGTGTTGCAGGAGTCCGGCGTCTGACGGGCAACTAACCGGGTGCGCTCACCTGCCGGCCCCGGACGGAGGCGCACCGGAATGGACGCCGCGCGCACCCGCCGCATTGCGTTTTTCATCCTCCACTTCGTCGCGCTCGTTTCCGCCCTGATCTGGGTGCACTGCGACTACGTGCGTCAGCGCTCCGGCGTGGACCTGCACGCGGCGTACGTCGTCTTCGCCGCGGCCTGCGCCTATCTTCTCCTCCGGGCGTACTTGGTTCTCGGCGGCAAGGTCTCCGAGCGCTGGGAGTACCTCTGGCTCAGCGTGGACCTGCTGCTGATCACGGCTGGCGTGTATCTCACCGGCCGAATGGGCAGCGACCTGGCCCTGCTCTACTTCTGGCCACTCGTGACCGCGTCCGTGCAGCGGCGGCCCAACCTCACCCTCGGTGTGGGCGCCGCCACGGCCGTGCTGTACGCGATCGTCGCGGCTCCGGATGCGATCGAGACCGGCCTGGTGCCGAGGCTCATTGCGCGGCTCTTTGTCATCGCGGCGGCGACGGCGGTCGCCGTGGCGTACGCGGTCACGGAGGCGGCGCGCGTCGAGGAGCTGACGCGGCTGCGGGAGCAGGTCGCGCTGTCGGACTACCGCTCCCGGCTGTCCCAGGAGATGCACGACGGCATTCAGCACTACCTCGTGCGCATCGCGGCGAGGCTGAACCTCGCGAGGACGTTCGTGGACCGCGAGCCCGACAAGGCCGCGCGCATGGCCATCGACCAGGCGCTGACGGTAAGGCAAGCTAGCGACGAGC
>VGFC01000352.1 GCA_016869045.1 Armatimonadota bacterium | reverse complement strand
GTCAGGGCCAGCGCCACCTGCTGACGCTCTCCTGGGGCGACCAGCTCGCGATCTACATCGACGGCAAGCTCGCCGGCGCCGGTCCGTTCAAAGGCACGGTGACCTCGCCCCTCACCAATGGCACCCTCGAGTTCAGCGGCGCCGGCTTCGCGCTCGACGCGATCAAGATCACCGACACGCCCTACACCGAGGGCGATGCCGTCGCCCCGACGGCCGACGAGCACACGTTGCTCCTCGATACGTTCGCGAACCGGGATGGCGGCGAGCGAACGAAGCCCGAGCGCGGCCCAATGGGCACGCTGACGGGCGTCTGCACCAGGACGGCAGACACCGAACTCGCCTTCTCCTACCGCGAGGTCGAGGCCCCGCCGAAGGGTGTGAACATCTACTACACGGTCCGCGAGCTGAGCAACCATGTTGCCGAGATGTGGGCTTTGCGCAGCCTTGGGGATGAGGTCTTCTACACCGGCGGCGTGTCGATCTACACCGATCCCGATCCCACCGAGAAGCCCTTCCTCGGCTACGCGTGGCTGCGCGAGCACCTCGTGACCGGCTATGTGCCCGCCTGGCGGACCGAGCTGGGCGACGGCGGATTCGACGCCGCGATCGCCCAACAGGGCCTCTCGCGCTGGCACAACTACTACGTCGAGGGCCTCAACTGGATCATGCGGGCGACCGGCGTGGACGGCCTCTACCTCGACGGCATCGGCTATGACCGCGAGATCATGAAGCGCGTGGCCAAGACGATGTGCCGCGCGAACCCCGGCTACCGAATCAACTTCCACTCCGGCGACAACTGGTCGCCGCCGTGGGACCGCCTGCGCGAGGCCAGCCCGGCCAACGACTACCTGGAGCACTTCCCGTACCTCAGCAACCTCTGGTTCGGCGAGCTGTACGACTACAACATGCCGCCCGATTACTGGTTCGTGGAGATCAGCGGCATTCTGTTCGGCCTCACCGGCGAGATGCTGAACTACGAGAACGGCGGCAACCCCTACCGCGCGATGCTCTACGGGATGAGCGGCCGCCAACATCCGTCCTGCACGGCGATGTGGGCCTTCTGGGATGAGTTCGGCATTCAGGACGCACAGACGCTCGGCTACTGGGACGCGCGCTGCCCCGTCCGCACCGGCCGCGACGACATCCTGGCCACCGTCTACCGCAAGCCCGGCACGGCGCTCATCGCGCTCGCACGCTGGCCTGTTGGCGGGAAGACCCGACCGTCAGCGGTTGTGCCCAAGGCCCCGCCGGAGGATCGCGCCGCCGCGGCGAAGCTCACCAACTTCCGCGCGTTCCAGGGCGATGGCCTCGCCGATGAGCAGACCGAGGTCTACGTCACCCGCGACGGTTCGCGCCTCCACATCGCCTTTCGCTGCGCCCAGAGCGCCGCGCCGAAGGCCGATGCGAAGGGCCGCGACGGCCCGGTCTGGGAAGACGACGCGGTGGAGGTCTTCATCCAGCCCGACCCGGCGCAGCCTCGCTACCTGCAGTTCGTCGGTAACAGCGCGGGCGCGTTCGCCGATGCCGAAGGGACGGATCTGAAGTGGAACGGCGACTGGACGTACCGCGCCTCCGTGGGCCAGGGCTACTGGGAGGGCGAAGTCAGCATTCCCTTCGCCGCCCTCGGCATGAAGCCCCCCGCCGAGGGCGCCGAGATCGGCTTCAACGTCTGCCGCGACCGGCAGCGCCCCTCGCAGCAGCTCTCGTGCTGGTCACCCTTGTCGGCGTCGTTCCACGAACCACAGAACTTCGGCCGCCTGGTCCTCTCCACCCGCCAGCCCGCAACCCGCGAGGAGCCTCCCGTCCCCGGGCAGGACACCGCACAGGTCCGTCTCGCCATCGACTGGAAGGCCCTCGGCCTCGACCCGAGGACCGCCAAACTGACCGCGCCGCCCATCATGCACTTCCAGGGCCCGGCCACCTTCCGGCCCGACGAGCCCATCCCCGTCGAGCCGGGCAGGGGGTGGCTCATCGTCGTCAAGTAGGGGCGGACCCACGTGTCCGCCCGCGCCGCGGCCGTGGGAGCGTCCCTCGCGCACGAGACGTGACGCCCTCGTCTCCTGCGCTCAAGGCCTCCGCCGCACCGTCCGCTTGCCCTCGCGGGAGGGCGCGACTGCCGTGTGGACGAATTCCGCGTCCGCCACTGGGCGGCCGGCCGCGGCTGGTGAAAGGGGCGACATCGCATGTCTGACGCTATATGGGTGGCCGTTGGTACTGGGATCGGGGCGTTGGCCGGGTTCGGTGGGTCCCTCATCCAGAGCATCTTCGCCGCCAAGAGCGAAGCCCGGAAGCTCGCGGCCGCTCGGGTGGAACGTGAGGACGCCCTCCTGACTGAGCACGTTATCGCGCCCTTCCTCGATCAGCGCCGCGAAGCGCTGGTTGCTCTGCATTCGTACTTCGGCCGACCAGAGGTGCGCTTCGGGCGGGACATCGAGGACTTCCGGTGGGCGTTCTCACAAGAGGACGTAACGGATATTTCCCGTCACCTCGTCTACGTATCGGCTGAGCTGGCGGAGAAGATACGCGAGTACCTTGGCCGGACCGAATGGGGAGAGCTGTACAGCCGGACCGTCAAGGGGGCGGACGGCACCGCACATTGGCAGGCCCGCAAGGCGCGAGAAGAGATCGCTGGCGAACTCGCGAGGTGCATGGGTGTGGAGGCGTCGGCCATCAGCGTGCGCTCCCTACTCAGGGGGTTCTGAAGGGAAGCGGCGCACCTCACCTCCGACTCCCACCGTGCTAGCAGACGAACGCCTGTGGCCATGCCGCAGCGGCACCTCGCCGCAGGTCGGAGGGCTGCTCCGACACCATCGCCTTCCGCATTGGGCGCGGCACGCCGTCCCCATGGGGTGAACCATGAACGACCGCATCGCCTCTTGCCGCGAAGTCGCCCTATCCCTCCTCAAGCCCACGCAGCGCGACCTCGACCACGGCCTCGCGCTCCACGCCGATTCGGTGGTCATCGACGCCTACGGTTTCGCCCCGCGTGCGGCCCTCGATGGTGATGCCGTCCGCGCCGCGATCGAGGCCAGCGCGTCAGACCTCGAGCTGCAGGACCTCACCGAGGACATGTCGATGACTCGCTGCGTGACCGACGCAGGCGAGCGCGAGGAGTTCATCGGCGCGTGGGAGGCGTCGGGGGTCACCTGCATCGTGCAGAACTCAGGCGAGGAGGGGCAGTCGGTCAAGCAGCTGCTGAAGCGCCTGGCGCGCTTCACGTATGTGGGCGACATGCTCCGCGGCTTCCTGCGCCGCGCCGCGTTGCCCGAGGACATCGAGGCCGCGAAGACCGAGGGCCTGCGCTGCCTCTACCCGACCGGCAACGGCGTGCCCCTCGCCGAAAACTGGGTCTCCGTGGAAGAGGAGCTGCGTTACATCCGCGTGTTCTTTCAGCTTGGAATCCGCATGATGCACCTCACCTACAACCGCCGCAACATGCTCGGCGATGGCTGCGCCGAGCCCGCGAACGGGGGCTTGAGCGACTTCGGGCGCGCGGCGATTGCCGAGATGAACCGCGTCGGCGTGATCGTCGATGTCGCGCATTCCGGCTGGCGTACGAGCCTGCAGGCCGCGCAAACCTCCGCGAAGCCGATGGTCGCGAGCCACTCCGTCTGCGCCGACGTGAACCATCACATTCGTGGGAAGCCCGACGAGGTGATCCGCGCGATCTGCGACACGGGCGGCTACATCGGCATCTGCTGTGTGCCCGCGTTCCTCGGCCGCAGCGGCGACATCAACGCGCTCCTCGACCACATCGACCACGTCGTCCGGGCCTTCGGCCCCGACCACGTCGCCATCGGCACCGACACCGCGTACACTTCCTCCCGCGCCTCCGAGGAGCACGCCAAGGTGCCCTCACGCGGCCCGTCGCGCAAGCGCTGGGAGAGCTTCTGGCCCGCCGATGACCCGCTGTTCTCCGCCGACTGGCAGAAGCCCGAGATGGCGCAGAGCCTCGCCTGGACCAACTGGCCGCTCTTCACCGTCGGCCTCGTCCAGCGCGGCCACTCCGACGACGTCATCCGCAAGATCATCGGGGGGAACGTACTGCGGGTAGCAGAGGACGCGCTCGGATAGCACCTGGGGGCATGACCCCACTCGGTCGTGCCGGTTGGGGATCGTGCCCCCGCCGGGCCAACCGAGGTCACGGGGCCGTCGGCGCCTTCCCGACGTAGCCACCCGTTGCGCTCAGAGCTATCCCCCACAACCCGTGGCCGGTGGGGTCGAGATACAGATCGTGCCGGCCATCGTCCCCCGTCCACGCAGGCTCGAAGCCATCGCCGTCGTTGTCCCGGATGTCACGCAGCCACACAAGCCCGCCCTTGCCGCGGTACGTGGCTGAGGTGGAGCAGATCTTGTTCTGCCGGATCTTCTGCCTTGCGCTCGCGTACTCATACCACGTTCGACCATCCGTCGTGTCCGCCGGGCGGGGGAGAAGGAACCACGGCTTCAGTCCGGCCGCGACCCCGGTCAGACGCACCGGGTCAGGCCCGTCTTTGGCTTTGAGGTAGTGGATGTTCTTCTGGCTGTCCTGGGCGAGCCAGAAGTACATCGTTGAGATACCGGGAATGGAGACGGTCATCTTGAGCGTCTTCACTCCCTTGACCAGACCGCCGTCGGGCGTGCTGACCGTCGTCTGTTTGCCGCTGAACTCCCCGAAACCCTTGCCAACCCACTTCGGCGTGGTCGCGGTGGCCGAGAACGACGGATGGGTCAACACGTTGCTGGTCGGGCCGAAGCTGTAGCCCCCGAGAGTCGCGGTGGCGACATCGGCGGTGCCGTCGTTGGGCGCCGGGCCTCCTCCGCAGCCCGTCAGCACCGCGATGGCGAGGACCGCCAACATACACGCTAGGGACGTCCACGACCTGTGCGCAGGGCAGGACATGTCCTACTCCTCTCAGGCCAGATTCCTTCTGCGGCTGTGCCACGCTCTGTAGTCTCTAGCGGGACGTTCGCCATGGGTGGCCGTTGGCCTTCAGGGCGTCCATGGGTGCACACGTAACTCAGCTGTGTCGAGCAGAGGTCGTGTCCCCGGACCCGACCCAGCCCTCCGCCAGGTCCGCTGGTATGACCACCCTCCTCCCGCCCGTCGCCTCCACGATCCTCTCGACCGTCACCGTCTCCGTGGGGTTCACGTAGAGCACCTGATCCTCCCGCAGCTCGCGGAAGTAGGTCTCGAAGTCCTCCGACGCCCGGTCGTTCGTCTGGAACGCGCGGAACGACTTCAGCCTCCGCCAGCAGGGGGTGTGCTGCGTGTGGGTGCCGCAGAGGTGGATCATGCCGCCGCGCGGGTAGACCGAGAGCAGCTCGTCATCGAGCGGCGCGACGAACTCCTCGTACAGGCACGGCGAGAGCAGTTGCGTCGTGCAGCCGCAGAGCTGGCCGAAGCCCGGTGGCTGGCAGCGCGCCTGCGGCACGATGCACTGCAGTTGCTGCTCTGGCACGTTGGCGAGGTACCAGCGGTGGAGGTCACACAGGAGATCGTTGATGACCCGTAGATCATGCCGTGCTGCCTCGGGCTCCGTCAGCATCGCGAGGATGATCCCTTGCCCGTAGAGGTTCACCGCGATGTTCAGCGCGCTCGCGATCGTCGGCAGGCCGAACAGCACGCCTAGCACGTCGCGCTCCAGGAACGCTCGCGTGACGCCCATCGCCGCCTGCCAGGAGGCGTTCGCTTCGATGTCCGGCCGCCGCAGCTCGCCGATGGGCGTCCGCAGGTAGTGCACCTGCCACGAGCGGTCCTCCATGCGGAACACGTCCGCCCCGAATAGGTGGTCGATGAAGTGCACGCCACGCGGGGCGTAGTTCACACATGGCGGACGGAAGACCGCTCGGTCGCGCGCCCGCTCCACGTGCTGCGCCAGCCGCTCCAACGCGCCGTCCAGCCACACCTCGCACTCCGGCCCATCGTCCTCCGTCACCTCCGCGATCCCGCACAGCACGAACACCCGCTCCGGCCGCTCGCCCGCGAACACGCCCTCCAGCCGCGCGAAGTGCTCCTCGCGCACAGCGATGAGGTCCGGGTCTCGCAAGAGGTCGAAGGTCCTGGCGTCCATGGGGTCCGCCGGAGCGTTCCCCTACTAAGGAGATCGCCCCTCCTGCGGCGAACTGCGAGACTCACGCTTCGCCATCAGGAGCCGACCGCATGACCACCCGCCGTTCGCTGCCGCTGTTTCTCACGCTACTCGCCGCCTCGCTCGCCGCGCAGGACGTCATCATCACCAAGGACGGGGACCGGTACGTCGCCAAGGGTGCCACGTACGAGGCCGTCGTCGCGCCCGATGGTTGCCTGGAGAGCCTGCGGGTGAACGGGGCCGAGTTCTTCATGCACGCCCCGAACTTCCCGCGCGGCGCGTACTTCCACCAGGACGGCCTCGTGACGTGCCCCGACGTTCAGCAGCCCGCGCCAAACGTGATCGAGGCCAAGGGTGAGAAGGCCTCGGTCCGCTACCAGTTCGCCGCCGACTCCCAGAAGTGGACGCTGACCAACGCGACCGATAAGCGGATGCTCTTCCTCATCGTGTTCGAGCTCCCGGTGAAAGCGATGACCGATGAGCGGGGCGAGTGGTGGCAGCCGCCGGTCGGGATGCGTTGCACGACCGCCACATGGTTCCAGGACCACGCCCGGCTGCGCATCACCGGAACCGCTCGGCTGTGGGGGCCGTGGTCCGGCGACCATCAGGTGTGGGAGGTCGGGCTGGACCCCATGCAGACCCGTGAGGTGACGATCGAAGCCGCCATGGCCACCGACGACGAAGCTAAGCAAGCCGCCGCAGTCGCCGCCCAGGTCCGCGAGGCGCCCAAGGACCCCGAGGGTCCCATGTGGGATCTCAGGGCTTTCTCTCAGCCTCCTGCCACTCAGCCCGCCGAGGGCTTCGACGAGCCGGGCGTCAAGGCCATCTTCCACGATGGCCCGACGTTCCGCAACCGGCCGACCCGCGTGTTCGCGTGGATCGGCCTGCCCGAGGTGAAGCCCGGCCAGCGCGTGCCGGGGATGGTGCTCGTCCACGGTGGCGGCGGCACCGCCTTCGCCGACTGGGTCCGCCTCTGGACGGGGCGCGGCTATGCGGCCATCGCGATGGACACCTGCGGCTGCCTACCGAAGGGCACATATGGCAACTGGGAGCGCGACGAGCACGGCGGCCCATGGGGCTGGGGCGGCTTCGATCAGATCGACTGGCCTCGCACGGATCAGTGGACCTGGCAGGCGGTCGCGCAAGTGCTGCTTGCGAACTCGCTGCTGCGCTCGCTGCCCGAGGTCGATCCGGACCGAATCGGCCTCACGGGAATCTCCTGGGGCGGCTACCTCGTCTCGGTCGTCGCCGGCGTGGACAACCGCTTCCGGTTCGTCGTGCCCGTCTACGGCTGCGGGTACTACCTCGATACCGTGTTCGGCCAGAGCGCCAAGTCCCTCGGGGAGGAGCGCGCCGCCCGTTGGATGCGCTGGTGGGATCCGTCGGTCTACTTGACGGACGCCGCCATGCCGATGCTCTGGGTCACCGGCACGAATGACTTCGCGTACTGGCTCCCGGCGCTGCAGCAGTCGTACCACGCAACGAAGGGCCCGCACACGCTCTGCGTCACGCTCCGCATGCCCCACGGGCACGGAGGCCACGGCGAGAACCCGCCGGAGATCAAGGGCTTCGCCGACAGCCTGCTCCTCGGCGGCCAGCCCCTCGCGAAGATCACTGGGCAGTCTCGCGACGGGACTCTTGTCTCGACGACCTACGAGTCGCCCGTCCCGATCACCAAAGCCGAGTTGCTCTACACCAAGGCGACCGGCAACTGGCCCGACCGCCTCTGGGAGCTCGCGCCCGCGGCCGTCGAGCCCGGCCGTGTCAGCGCAACCTTGCCTGAGGGCGTCACGTGCTACTACCTCAACCTCATCGACGAACGTGGCCTCACCGTCAGCAGCGAGCACGAGGAGATCGCGCCGTGACCTCTCCGGGAGCCAGCCCGTGCCGTCTGGTGTTGTTTGCCGTAGGCCCTGATGTCATTCTGACTTCTGAATTCTGACTCCTGAGTTCCGCGATGACTAGCCGCATCCAGCGCCTCCGCACCCAAAGCCTCACCACCGAGCCCTGGCTCTCGGCCGAGCGCGCCGAGATCGTCACGGACGTCTACCGCGACGCGCGCGGGCTGTCGGCGCCGATGTTGCGAGCCGAGACCTTCCGTCGGCTGATGGAGGGGAAGACGGTCTGCATCAACGAGGGCGAACTGATCGTCG
>VGFC01000351.1 GCA_016869045.1 Armatimonadota bacterium | reverse complement strand
TCGTGTTCGCGCACCTGTACAATGTCGAGAAGGGCTTCGCGGAACAGCCGTGGTCGGCCAGCTGGAAGCTCAAGACGGGCGAGGGCCTGGGGCTGCGGCTGAACGTGCTGCAGGCGGCGGGCGCGGATGGGTCGCCGGTGGAGGTGAACATCACTGACGGCAAGGCGGCGTCGGGTGGATCGCCGTATGAGATGAAGTGGATCCTGATGCACAACACGGGGCAGGCGCCCGCGAAGACGCAGGTGCTGAGCCTGATCGAACCGTACATGAACGACCCGATCATCCGACGGGCGACGCCGGTGGCGCTGTCGGGGGCGGATGAGGCGGGGTTCGCGGCGGCGGCGTGTCGCGTGGAGACGGAGGGGCGTATAGACACGCTGTTCTGCGCGAGCGATGAGGCGGTGGAGCGGACGACGGAGGACGGCTTCCGGTTCGCGGGGCGGTTTGGGCTGTGGGCCGAGGAGGAGGGGCAACCGGTCGCGATCTCGCTGGTGGGCGGCACCGTGCTGCAGAAGGGGGACCTGGGGATCAAGCTCGAGAGCGCGGAGTATCGAGGGAAGATCACGAAGGTGGATCGCGCGACGGAGACGATCACGGTGGAGCCTGCGCCGGCTGCGGCGGAGGCGCTCGTGGGGCAGTGCATCTTCATCGTGAACGGCGCGCGGCGAGTGGCGTGTAAGGTCATCGCGGCGAAGAAGGCGGGGACGGGTGTCGAGCTGTTGCTGTACACGGACTCGTGCATCGGGACCGGGAAGGTCACGGGCACGCAGGACCACCGCGTGCTGACCGATACGCCGTTCGCACTGCAGCGGTTCGGGTACTACGAGGGCGCGCGGCTGGCGGACGCGGATGGCACGGCGGAGTACCGGCTGAACGAGGTGCGCGGCGGCAGCGCGGCGATGATCGACGCCGAGGCGGCGCCGGAGGCGAAGGCCGCGACGCTCGCGGGCGAGTTCCCCGAGGGATCGTGGTTCAAGGTGTACGACTACGGCGTGGGCGACGAAGTGGTGTGGCCGTACGCGGTGAGCGTGATCAGGCGCGCGGATAACGTCTACGAAGTCCGGGCGCCGGTGCCGGTGACCGTGACGCTGCCGGAGCGAGCGGAGCAATGATCGACCGCCCCCTTCACGGGAATTCGGGGACACGATCCCAATTCGATACGACCGAATTGGGTCATGTCCCCGAATTCCCCCTGCACGCGCTGATCCCCGAGGTGGTGGAGTTCACGCGGCCTTGGCCTGGGGAGGCGCTGGTGGCCTTGTACGTGCACGGAAGCTGCGCGGGGGGCGACACCGATGCGTGGAGCGATCTGGATGTCGCGCTCGTCTACGGCGAACCGGCCAAGGCGAGCGAGCTGTTCCGGGAGTGGGTGCTGCCGCTGGAGGAGCGCTTCGAGCACCGCGTCGATCCCGTCATCGGGGCGCGCGACCAGTTGGGTGAGGGCGGGCCATGGGGGCTGGCGTTCCTGCGCTACAGCCTGCTGACGCGGGCGGAGTTGCTGCTGGGAGAGGACATCCGCGCGGAGGTCGCGCCGCCGAGCGAACAGCTGATGCGGCTGTCGGCGGTGAGTGTCGCAATGACATGGCTGCGACGGCTCTACGACACACCGCGCTTCTACCTCTTCCCCACCTCGCTTGCGGGACGCTGGGCTGAACCACTCGAGGACTTCGCGAGAGGGAATGCAGCGTGGCAGCTCTCGACGGCGGTCACGAAGCTCGTCCGGGCGATCCTGGTGCTCGGAACGGGGGAGTTCCCGGAGACGAAGGAGGGGCTGATGGAGGGGCTCGAGAGGGCGGGGTTGGTGGAGGAGCGAGGGTGGCTGGAGGAGGCGTTGGGAGTGAGGAGGGAGTTCCCGCGATGGGGTGAGGTGGAAGGCGAGGGTGCGGGCGCCATGAATGGCGCCCCTACACGATCGGGCGCGATGAATCGCGCCCCTACACGAGGGAGGCTGGGCGAGGCACCAGCGTTGATGCGGCTGAGGGAGGCGGTGCCGGGGCTGGCGGCGCGCTTGTTCGAGGCGATGGAGGCACGGGGGCTCGTGGACCCGACCTTCGAGGGGCGGGGCGGAGGGGCGTACGAACCGGATGGAACGCGGAAGGCGGAGATGCCGAAGGCGATTGTGTTGGGAGAGCCGGAGGGGTGGAGGACCAGGGACGGCGGGAGCGAGGACTGAGGAACGGAAACAAGGGACAGTCCTGGCGTCTCGATCCCGCAAGCGGGATCGAGACTTGGACAGTCCCTGGACGACGGAGACGCAAGTGATGGCGACGGTGGAGACAGCCGGAGAACCGCGGACGAAGCCGACGGAGCGAGTGGTGCGGTTGCGAGAGGCGGCGCTAAGGACCCCGATTCCGCCCGCGCAGGAGGTGGGGCTGCATGGCGGGGAGTCGTGGATGGCGACGCGCGGGGAGACGTGGTGGGTACTGCGGAGAGGCATGAGGGTGGGGCATGTGCTCAGCAACCTGACGGCGGAGATCGGACCGGATGATCTCATCGTCGGGCGGATAGCGGCGCGCGGGCTCAGCGAGGAGGAGGCGCAGAGGCTGAAGGCGGCGGGGGAGTTCATGGCGGCGCAGCCGGTGGCGGGCGGGCAGGCGGGGCACATGGCGCCGGACTTCGAGCGGCTGCTGACGTTGGGTTGCCGGGGCGTGCAGGAGGGGATCGAGGGGCGGCGGGCCGCGCTCGACCCAAGCGATCCTGAGGCGGGGCCGAAGCTGGCGTTCTACCGTGCGGCGCATGAGGCGCTGGAGGGGCTGTGTGACTTCGCGGAACACTACGCGGAGGAGGCGGAGCGGCTGGCGAAGGAGTGCGAGGATGCAGAGCGGGCGGAGGAGTTGAGGGGAATCGCGGAGGTCTGCCGGCGGGTGCCGGCCCATCCGGCGAGGACGTTCCGCGAGGCTTTGCAGGCGGCGCACTTCCTGCTGTTCGCAATCAACGTGGTGGATGGGTCGGGGCTCACGTCGCCGGGGAGCATCGATCGGTGGCTGCTGCCCTATCTGAGAGGGGATCTGAGCGAAGGGCGCATCACGCAAGAGCAGGCGCAGGAGCTGCTGGACTGCTTCTTCATCACCTTCAACCAGTACATCGGGTCCGGGCTGGCGATAGGGATGCTGCTCGGCGGGCGAGACGCGGAGGGCGAGGACATCGCGAACGAGCTGACGTGGATGTGCCTGCACGCAATCGACCATGTGCGCATGGCGTATCCGTCGGCGGGGCTGCGCGTGCACACGGGGACCGACCCGGAACTGCTCGACTTCGCGCTGGAGATCCTCGCGGAGGGAGTGAGCCAGCCCGCGTTGTTCAACGACGAGGTCATCACGGCATCGCTGGAGCGGATGGGCCTGCCGAGGGCGGATGCGTGTGAGTACATGAACTCGACGTGTGTCGAGATCACGCCCTGCGGCAAGAGCAATGTGTGGGTCGCGAGCCCGTACTACAACCTGCCGCAGATTCTGCTCGACATCATTGCGGAGGCTGCGGGGAATTCAGGGACACGATCCCAATTCGGGTCGGCAGGCCGGAATTCGGGGACACGATCCCAATTCGATACGACCGAATTGGGTCATGTCCCCGAATTCCGGGCGCTGCTCGTGGAGTATGACCGGCGGCTGGGGGAGCAGATCGCGGCGGCGGTGGCGGAGCAGAACCGCCTGCGGCACTCGTGCCAGGCGCACCGGAACTTCCCGCTGGCCTCGTGCTTCGTGCATGACTGCCTGGAGCGCTGCCTCGACATCGACTGCGGCGGCGCGCGGTACAACTGGATCGAGTGCAGCTTCGTGGGGCTGGCGACCGTCACCGATAGCCTGGAGGTTGTCCGGCGGTTCGTGTTCGGAACGGGCGAGCTGACGTGGGAGCAACTGCATGGAATGGTGCGGCGGAACTTCGAGGGTGACGAGGCGTGGCGGCAGAGGCTCATCCGCGAGCCGGCGAAGTACGGCAACGACGATCCGGCGGTCGATGCGATCGCGGAGCACATCATCGAGGCCGCGGTTACTCACTGCCGGCGGCACCGAGTCGTGTTCGACAGCACCTACGAGCCGGGGCTGTTTGCGTGGATCATGCACGCGCAACTCGGCCAGGAGACCGGCGCGACCCCGGACGGACGGCTGGCGGGAGTGGCCCTGAGCCCGGGCCCGGACCCCGCGCCCGGCCGCGCGACCAGCGGGCCGACGGCGGCGGCGCTGTCGGTGACCTCCTTCGATCACGGCCCGCTGATCGGCGGCGTGGCGTTCAACATGCGCTTCTCGCCGAAGACGCTCGCGAGCCCCGGGCAGAGGAGCAAACTGGCGGCGCTCATCCGCACGTACTTCGCGCGCGGGGGCTTTCAGACGCAGATAACGACGGTTGATCTCGAGACGCTGCACGCAGCAAGGGAACGGCCCGAGGACTACGCGGACCTGCTGGTGAGGGTCGCGGGATACTCGGACTACTTCGTGCGCTTGTCGCCGATCATGCAGGATGAGGTGATCGCGAGGACGGAGTTGAGGTTGTGAGGGGAAGGCTAACAAGGGACAGTCCTGCGTCCTGATCCCGTCAGGGCGGGATCAGGACTTGGACAGTCCCGATGGAGGACACATGAGGTACGCGACGGCGATATGGAACTACGCGGAGGAGGGGGTGAGGTTGCCGGAGCTGGTGCGGGAGTTCGTGGGGTTTGGGTATGACACGATCTCGTTTTCGTCGGGCAACTTCGGCGACATGAAGGACCCCGACGTCAGGGAGGCGGCGAGGGTCATTGAGGAGCAGAGGCTCGGGGTGACGGTGCATTGCGCGTTCGACTTCGGGATCGAGGGCGTGACGAAGGTGCTGGAGCTGTTCGGGGATGCGGTGCTGGCGGTGACGTTCGACCCGATGAGCGAAGTGGACTCGTGTGGGATGTGCTTCGCGACGGGCGCAATGGCGCCTGCGATCGCGGAGATCCTGCGGAGGAGCGAGGGGAGTGAGCTGAGGGTGGGGATCGAGGACCTGCCACTGGATGAGAAGGCCTTGGAGAGGTATCGAGAGGACCTGGGGCCGCTGGCGGAGGAGCCAAGGTATGGGATGCTGATCGACGTGGGGCACCTGAACATGCGGCTGAGGCGATGGAAGTACTTCGCGGGGCTGCCCGTCGCGGAGTACATCACGCGCATCCCGGTCCCCATCATCGAGGCGCACCTGCACGACAACAACGGCGAGGGCGACCAGCACGGGTACCTGGGCTTCGGCAATCTGGACTTCGCGGCGGTCGCGGAGGGGCTGAAGGCGGCGGGGTTCGAGGGCGTGTCCACGGTGGAGATTGCGCCGAGCTTCCACGGAAGCACGCCCGCGGCGTCGAAGCCGCGTGCGAAAGAGAGTCTGGCGCAGTGGAAGGCGTTGTGGGAGGCGTGAGGTGTCTGGGCGTGATGAATCACGCCCCTGCACTCGGGCGTGATGAATCACGCCCCTGCACTCGGGCGTGATGAATCACGCCCCTACACTCGGGCGTGATGAATCACGCCCCTACACTCGGGCGCGATGAATCACGCCCCTACACTCGGGCGTGATGAATCACGCCCCTACACTCGGGCGCGATGAATCGCGCCCCTACATGGGGCGCGGTCGCGGGGAGGCACTTGATGGCGACGGTTGCGTGGATGCTCGTTCTGCTGCTGCTGTGCGGCTGCGTTCTGGCGGCGCCGGCCCCGGATGAGGCGCCGGCCGGGCCGGGCGAATGGGGGTTCCGGCCCGCTGACGGCAAGCTCTCGGCGGTGGACCCGCCGGGGTTCGTGTGGCGGCCGCAGAAGGAGGCGCAGACATACGCCATCCAGGTCGGGAGGGATCGAGAGTGCACGGAGGTGGTTGAGGCAGCGGAGGGGCTGACACTGAACTGCCACTGCCCGGCCGAGCCCCTCGGGGCGGGCACGTACTACTGGCGCTTCCGGTTCACGACGCAGGCGGGTGAGGAATCCGAGTGGAGTACGGTGCGCAGCTTCATGGTGGACGCCTCGTCGCGGCCCTTCCCGATGCCGGGGCGCGAGGAGCTGCTGGCGCGCATCCCCACGAGTCACCCGCGGCTGTTTTTGCGGCCCGAGGATACTGCAACCTACAAGGAGCTGGCGCAGGGGCGGCTGAAGCCGCAGTGGGACGGGATTGTGGCCCAGTGTGAGAAGCTGCTGGCGACGCCGCCGGATGTCTCGGAGCCGCTGAAGTACCAGGAGAACGAGAAGCGCGGCGTCAACGACGATGCGTGGCGCAAACGCTGGTGGGGCAACCGGCAGCGAACCGAGGCGGTCTGCAATGGGGCGGCGACGCTCGCGTTCGCGTGGATGGTGAGCGGGGACGAACGCTTCGCGCAGGAGTCGCGGCGACTACTCCTGGCCGCCTGCTCGTGGGACGTGGAGGGCGCCACGAACCGCGCCTACAACGATGAGGCGGGGATGCCGTTCCTGTGGGGCACGTCGCGGGCGTACACATGGCTCCACGGGTACCTGAGCGAGGAGGAACGGCAGAGAGTGCGCGACTGCATGGCGGCGCGGGGCGAGGAGGCGTACCGGTCGCTGATCCGCAAGCAGCACATCTGGCGGCCCTACGATAGCCACGCGAACCGCCTGTGGCACAAGGTCGGCGAGGTCGGCACGGCCTTCTACGGGGAGGTCGAGGGTGCGGGCGACTGGGTGTGGCTGGCGATGAACGTGTTCCACAACTCATACCCCGTGTGGAACGACGACGCGGGCGGCTGGCACGAGGGGCTCGCGTACTGGAACGGCTACCAGTCGAAGGTGACCTGGTGGCTGGCCCTGATGCAGTCCATCTACGGCCTGAACGGCTACGACAAGCCGTTCTTCGCGAATGCCGGCAACTTCCCGCTCTATGTGGCGCCGCCCGGCGAGAGCCTGGGAGGCTTCGGCGACCTGACGCTGGGCAGCGCGACGGCCAAGAGCTGCAGCTCCACGGTGAGCATCTTCGCGCGGATGGCGCAGAACCCGTACTGGGAATGGTATGTCGCCGAGTCGGGCGGATCAGAGCTGCCCGGCGGCTACATGGGCTTCATCTACGGGACGACGGAGGCCGTCCCGCCGAAGGAGCCGACGGACCTGGCGAGCTCGGTCTGCTTCCCCGGCGTGGGCGTCGCAGCGCTGCACAGCGATCTCGCGAAGCGCGAGAACGATGTGCTGTTCATGCTGAAAAGCAGCCCGATGGGCACGCAGAGCCATGGGTATGACTCGCAGAACGCGTTCCTGCTGAGCGTGGCGGGGGACCCGGTGTTCGTGTACACCGGATGGCGCGACCTGTACGGCAGCCCGCACCACCAGAAGTGGATGTGGGAGACGAAGAGCCAGAACTGCATCCTGGTGAACGGGCTGGGACAGAAGAAGCACTCGAACCTGCCGCTGGGGGAGATCACGGAGTTCGCGACCTCGCCGCGGTTCGACTACGTGGTCGGCGAGGCGGCCCCGGCGTACGAGGGGCGGGTGACGAGGTTCACCCGCGCGGCCCTGTTCATCAAGCCCGAGGCCATCGTGCTCATCGACACGCTGGAGGCCCCGGAGGCGAGCACATTCCAGTGGCTGCTGCACGCGCGGACGGAGATGCAGGTCGAGGGGCAGACGATCCGCGCGAAGGGCCTGGGCAACGGCGCGGCGGTTGTGCAGCTGCTCCTGCCGGAGGGCCTGCAGATCACGCAGACGAGCCAGTTCGACCCGCCGCCGCAGGAGTGGGTGAAGCTGGAGCAGTGGCACCTCCAGGCGGCAACGGCGCAGCCCGCGAAGGTCGCGAGCTTCGTGTCGGTCATCCGACCCTACCGCGCCGACGCCCCCGAGCCGACGCTGACCGCGAAGGCGCTGGAGTCGGCGGAGGCGCTGGGGTGCGAGTTGGACCTGGGCGACGGGAAGGCAGTCGTCGTGTGGCGGAAGTCGGGGAACGGCCCGATCAGCCTGGGCGAGCTGACCACGGACGCGGAAGTGGCGTGCGTGGTGCTCGGGGCCGATGGAGGAGCGAGGGCGACGTTCGCGTACAAGGGGGCTTCGGTGACATACGGGGGTAAGGCGCTGGGCAGCGAACGGTGAGGCTACGGCATACGCCACCGCAGCGGACGAGGGCGTCCGCGCTCCCACGGAAAGGCAACGGCGCTGGCCACAGCTGCCGGCGGGACGCCCGCGCTCCCAGCAGCTGTCTTTGTTGTCAAGCGGCGGACGCCAGGGGCGGGTCCCAGGGTCGGCCGGTACGCACGATCATGTTCAGAATGCACAGCAGTTTGCGCAGGCAGGCGATC
>VGFC01000350.1 GCA_016869045.1 Armatimonadota bacterium | reverse complement strand
GTACCGCCGCAAAGGTATGCATGTCGGCAGCGGGATCGTCGAAAGCGCCTGCAAGCACGTCGCCAATGAGCGCCTCAAACGCTCCGGCTGCCGCTGGACTCAACCCGGCGCCCAAGCCACTCTCAACCTACGTATCCTCGACCTCAATGGTCGATGGGATGCCTACTGGAACCGACAACGTCGTGTCGCATAGGTGGACTACCTACGGAAAAGAATCGCACCCACGCCGTCTCTATGGACTCTGGACTCCGGACAGTGGACTACCACTATCCCGGCATCTCGATCTTCAGCAGTTCCTCCGGTTGGCTCATCAGCTTCTCGAAGGCCGTGGCGAACTGCCGCATGAGGTCCGGCCCGTTGGGTGGGTTAACGCCGAACACGTACAGCTGGGTGTCTACGAACTCCTGGGCCACCGGGTAGTCCGCGAGGTCGTAGCTCACCTCATGCGTTGCGTGGCGGCAGGTCCACGGGCAGCCCTTGCCGTAGCCGACCTTCGTCTGGAAGATCCGCTGCCCCGGCACGGGGATCGTCTGCCAGCGGCCGACAGGCACGCCCTCGGCCTGCAGGGCCTTCTGCGCGCGCTCGCGGAACTCGGGTGGGGTGAGGTCGAGGCCCACCGCAGTCGGGTCAAACCGCACGGTGTACGTGTACCAGACCATACCGCGCCCCTCGGGCACGGTCGGAGTGATGATGCCGGGGATGCCCGACAGCAGTTCGGTGAGCAGTTCGCAGTTCGCCGCGCGCAGGGCGTTGTTCGCGTCCAGCCGCTTGAGCTGGCTGCGGATGAACGCCTGGCCCATTACGTCGCCCCGGTACATCCAGCCCAGCCCGTAGGCATTGTACTGCTGCATCTGCCGCTCGCGGCCGGGGACGACGATCTCGCCGAGGTACTGCAAGAGCCGCGCCCGTTCGGCGATCGTGTCGTCATTCGTCGCGAAGAGCCCGCCATAGCTGCCGGTCGTCAGCAGCTTGCTCGCCTGGCTCGAGAACCCGGCGGCATCGCCCAACGCGCCGCACTTGCCGCCGTTGTACGTGGCGCCGTGGGACTGCGCGCAGTCCTCGAGCACGTACAGGCCGTGCTTCTTCGCGATCTCGATGATCGGGTCCATGTCCGCCGGCATCCCGTGGATGTGAACGGGCAGCAGGGCCCTCGTGCGGTCGCTGATCCGCTCCTCAATGCGCGCGGGGTCCAGCGTCCATGTGTCGGGCTCGACATCCACGAACACGGGGATGCCGTTATGGTGCAGCACGGCCGCGGCGGTGGCCCAGTACGTGAACGCCGGGCAGATGACCTCATCCCCCGGCTCGATGCCGATCCCTGCGACACAGCAATGGAGCGCCGCGGTGCCGCTGTTGACCGGCACCACGTGCTTCACGCCGAGGTACTCGCCGAAGTCCTTAGCGAGTCCCTCCTCCTGCGCCTGGCGCTGCACGCCGAGGTCCTCCCCGGCGAGCACATCGGCAACGGCCTTGCGATCTTCATCGGTGATATGCGGCCACGGGCGCACGCTGCCCGCCTCGACAACGGGTGTGCCGCCCAACGCCGCCAGCTTGTCAGCCATGGTGCTCAATGCCTCCGTTCGCTCCCGCGAGTATGAGCGCGCTGTTTGGGCGTCGCCGGCGATTCCACCTCCCTCGGCCCGGAGGCGGCAGGGACGCGACCCGCCGGCCGGGAAGTGCCCCCCAGCCGGCACTCCGAGGAGGGTCGTGCCCGATGCGCTGTGTCCTCGCCGTCATGGTCATCTCACTGACTGCCGCCGGCTCGCCGCCGGCCCAGCTCTCGGTGCGTCAGGAGCACCCTCGCCTTCTCGGCACGCGCGCCGAGCTGCAGGCGCTCGCGAGAGAGCGCGCCGATGCCTATCGGCGTGTCGTTTCCGTTGCCCGGGAGCAGGAGGCGGACGACTGGGCGAAGGTGATGTCCGAGTCGCTCGTGTGCGCCATCGACGGAGACGCCGCCCTCGGTCGCGCTGCGATTGGGCGGGCGACGAAGCGGGTCAATGCGCCCGTGCGCGTCGGCCACGAGACGTTCGGCCACGACCTCGCGCTGTGCGCCGTCGCGTTCGACCTGTGCCACGAGTACTGGAGCGCCGGCGAGCGCGCCGCCTTCATCCGGTACATGAACGCGACGGTCGATGCGAACGTGCAGTCCGAGACGCACGTCTTCCACAACGGCTGGTACGGCTACAAGCACTGGGGCATCGGCCTGGCGTGCCTCGCGACCTACGACGAGAACCCGCGCGCCCCGGCGATCATGCAGACGCTGCTGGACGACTACCGCACCCGGGCCGCGCCCGCTCTGGAGCTGGCCGGCGCCGGCGGCGGCTGGGCCGAGGGCTACTACATCCACTGGTGGATCTACGAGTGGCTCTTCTTCTGCGAGGCGGCTCACCGTTGCGCGGGCCTCGACCTGTTCGCCGACGCGCCGAGCTTCTACCGGAACCGCGCCGTCGCGAGCATGTTCGAGATGTACCCCGGCCTCCGCGAGTATGGGTCGCGCCGGCCGATCCCCATGGGCGACTCGGGCGGCATCACTTTCGGCGGCGAGCGCGACAAGGAACTCGCCGCCCGCCGCCTCCTCGCCAACCGCTACCGTGATGACCCCGCGCACCAGTACGTCCACGCCTTCAACGAAACCACGCCGCGCTGTAGTGTCGGCGTCTACGCCTACAAGGACTTCCTCTGGCGCGACGAGACGGTGCCGAAGCGCGACCTCTCGCAGTTCAAGCTCTCACACCTCAGCCCGGGCGCCGGCTATGTCTACGCGCGCAGCTCCTGGGACGACGATGCCACGTACTTCTTCCTCAAGTGCGGCGACCGCTTCACGGCCCACCAGCACCTCGATGTCGGCCACTTCCTCATCTACAAGCATGAGGAGCTGATCGGCGACGGCGGGTTCTACGACACCTTCGCCTCGCCGTACGTCTCGGACTACTACCTCCGCTCCATCGCGCACAACGTGCCCCTGATCCTCGACCCCGCCGAGAAGTGGCCGAACATCCGCGCCGCCCAGACCGCCGGCAACGATGGCGGGCAGCACCATGGCTGGCCGCATCACAACGGAGCCGTGGTCGATGCCGCCGACTGGGAGAAGGGCCGCGACCTCTACGACATCGGCGACATCGTGGCCTTCGAGGACCGGGGCGACTACCTCTACGTGGCCGGGGACTGCACGCGCGCCTACTCGGCGGCGAAGATGAAGGAGTTCACGCGCCAGATCGTCTACATCCGGCCGGGCACGTTCGTCATCTTCGATCGTGTCACGTCCGCAGACCTGGGCTTCCGGAAGACGTGGGTGCTCAATCTGATGGCGGTCCCATACACGCTGGGCCCGCAGTACGTGATGACCAACGGACGAGGCCGGCTCTTCACGCAGCCGGTGCAGTCGGGCGACGTAGCGCTGCTGACCGGGGACGGGACGTACAGCTACGGCGGCCGCGCCTACCCGCCGAGCCGGCAGGCACCAGGCCCCATCGCCGTGTGCCGAATGGAGGTCTCACCCACAGAGGCGGCCTCGACGGACTACTCCCTGTTGGTGCTGACCGCGACGGATACCGGCGCCGAGTCGGCGCCCGTGGCCGACCGGCGCGACGCCGAGACCGAGACGACCGTACAGGTCGGCGAGTGGCGCATCACGTTCGCCAAGCTGGAGCTCGGCGGCCGCCTCGAGCGCAATGGGCAGGTGAGGGAGCTCGCGAGCGAGGTCATCCCCACGGCCGCTCCGTAGCTCCCTGAAGGAGGCTACCTCGTGCGCGGGTACGTGCTGACCGCCCTTCTGCTGGCCGCCCTCGCGACGCAAGGGCCATCCCAGCCTGGCCCGCCGCTGCAGATGCTCACCTGCGAGGCCACGGGGCCGGACACGCTCACGCTGAAGGTCCTCCTCCTCAACGCGGGGATGACGTTCGGCCAGGACCGCGAGTTCGAACTGACACTCACCAGCGTCGCCGGCAAGGCCGAGTCCCACACCACGCTCGTCGCGTGCGGGCACTGGGCACCCGACGCGGCGGCCGTGGTCCGCTTCGAGGCACTGAAGCTCGACCCGGCCGCGGGCGAGATCACGGTATCGGGCCGCCTCGGGGACGAGCCTCCGCAACCCCTCGGTTCCCTCGTCCGCGGCGATGACGGGCAGGTGCACCTGCGCCGCACCTGCGCCCTCGCCGCCCAAGGGGAGCGTCGCATCCTGGTGATGGCCGTCGCGGAGCGGACCGACGCGAACCGGTTCGTGGTGAAGCTCGCCTACGCCAACTGCGGCGAGACGCTGGACCGGGACTACGATGCCTTCCTGCACTTCGAGCCTGAGGCGACGGGATCGGACCTCGCCACGACCACCGAGATGCGCCTGTACCCCTCCGGCAAGCCGACCGACTCCTCAGGCTGGCGGGAGGACGAGGTGACGGTCGTGACGTTCGGCCCCTATGACATCCCGCCTGACCTCACGAAGCCGCTGTACTTGCGCGCCGGGATGTGCGACCGCGACGGGGACGGCCACCGCCTGCGGCTTGCGGGGAGTGGGGAGGAGGACCGCGTGCTCGTCGGGCGCTTCGTCCGGCAGGAGGGCGCAGTCGCCTTCGAGCGGATGCCCCTCGCGGAGGTGGCCCCGTGACCGCTTCTAAGCCGCGGTTGTCGTTGGCCGTCCACCTGGGAGCGCGGGCTTCCAGCCGGCTGGCGGGCGGTGGTGCCGTGGCCGTCCTCGCCGCGCTCCCGCTCCTACCGGTTCCTCTCCCGGCCCAGTCCGCCTCGGTCCTCCCCACCGGCACGTGCCGCCAGCTCGCGCCGCGCGAGTTCCAGCTCACGGTCACGTTCCTCAACTGCGGCGCGAAGCTCGGGCTGGATTACCTCGCCTTCATCCACTTCGACCGCGCCCGTTCCGGCGAGCGCCTCTACAACGAGCCTGCTCCCGGTCCGCGCCCCCTTGTCATGCCGACCAAGTCCTCGGCCTGGGCGCCCGACGAGGTCACGGTGATCGAGTTCCCTCCCGTGACCTTTCCACCATCCATCCGGAAGGAGGTCTTCGTCAAGGTCGGCCTCTGGGATCCGCAGAGCGGCGTTCGGTTCCCTCTCGCTGGCGAGGACGTGTCGCACCGCGTCCTCGTTGGCGGACTCGTGCCGGAGGGGGACGGGTTCCGCTTCGTCCGCTACGCCCCGGGCGGGGGCGAGGTCCCGGAGCCCATCGGCGTCCGGCCGCGCTCGCTCGTCCGCCCCCTGCCTTCTGAGCCCCTCGTGCGCTTCGGCGAGGTCGACACGCAAGCATGGCGCGTCGAGCCCATCGAGGGTGGGCAGGCCACCGTTCAGCGCACCCGCGAGGAGCTGTGCTGGTCCGAGTCCTCGCTCAGGCTGACCTACTCGGGCGAGACCGCGAGCAGCGGCTTCGTCCTCCGCCCACCCGAGCCGTTGCCCGTTCCCGCCGATGCCGATGTCGCCCACCTGTGGCTCTTCGGTCGGGCCTATGGGTGGGCCGAGCGCCGCACGCGCGAAGAGCCACTCTTGCGCCACTGGCTCGACTTCACCGATGCCCAGGGGACGCCGCGCCGGCTGAGCTTCCGCCAGGTCGTCGGCTACCCATTCTGGTATGTCGCGCGGGCGCGAATCCCCGCCGACTGGCCCCGACCGCTGCAGTGGACGGGCGCTGGTTTCGTCGGCTGTACGAACGCGCAGCCTCGCACGCTGCTGCTGGACACGCTGGTGTTGGCCAAGGAGCAGCTTGCGCCGACGCTGACCACTGATGTCCGCTTCGATGGCCTGCCCTTCCCGACGTCCCCCGATGGCCTGCTGCCGGACGCCCCGCCGCCCGGCTACGTGAATCGCCTCACTCGCGACGGCGAGGCCTGGGAGTTCGTCTACGAGGGCGCCGACGAGACGCTCCGCTATCGCTACCTGCCGGCCACGGGCACCTTCGGCGACCTCGAGGTCCTCCGCACGAAGCCCGGTAGCGAGACGCAGCGCTTCCGCCCTGCCGCGGAGGGTGGCCCGATTCTGGAGTTCGGCGGGCGCACGTACCTCCCGGGCAGCCGCGCGCTCGCGCGGCAGTGCGTCTCCGCCGAGGCCGCCGATGACGTGTTGACCACCGTCTGGCGCTGCTCGCTGGGCGCGGAGTCGGCCCAATACCGGCTGACCTTCCGCCTTCGCGCCAAGTCGCTACTCGTGGAGATCGACGCCGACGCCCCGCACGTCACGGGGGTCGCCGGTGGCCGCTTCTCCGGCGCCTCCGACGCACGCTTCGTGGCCTTCCCGTACTGGTCGTGGCAGGTGTGGGACTACGGCCGCGATGGAGGGGTCGTCGTCGCGGGCGGTGCGTTCGTCTCGGGCTTCCCCGACTGGTACCGGTCGCGGGCCTCGACGCTGACGTGGGGCGCCGATCTCTCTCACGACATCGAGAGCCTCCTGCCCTCCTCGCCGACGTATGTCCCCAGCGTGCGCTACGACCGGCGCAGCGACGGCTCGCGTAACCCGGTCCGCGAGCGGTTCATCTTCACCGTCAGCTCGCAGGTCTCTGAGGTCCTGCCGAACATCCCGCACCCGCCCTCGCCGAACCGCGACAAGCTGTCCGCCTGCTGCCACGACACCGGCGGCCAGGCCGCGCGGCTGAACGAGCAGCTCGAGGAGTGGCGGCGCCTCGCGGCCTACGGCGTCCGCGACGTATACATCCGCCACTTCGATGGCATGTGGTCCGACATCCCGCAGGGCACGCAGGAGTGGACCCTCACCGAGCACGCGGCGCCCCTCGTCGGCGATGTGGCAATGCGCAGGTACCTCGACGCCGTCTCGGAGCTGGGCTTCTTCCCCGTGCTCTACACCAACTACACGGACCTGCAGCCCGTCGCCGCGGAGTTCGATTGGGACAAGATCGCGCAGCTTCCCGACGGCGACATCAGCGACTACTGCTGGCCCGGTTCGTACCCGATCAAGCCCCTGCGCGCCGTCGAGCTGGAGGCCAAGTACGCGCCCCGCATCGCGCAGCGCTTCGGCACGCGCGGCTCCTTCTGCGACGTGCACACCGCCGCCGCCCCCTGGCACAAGCTCGACTACGACGCGCGCCTGCCCGGCGCAGGGGAGTTCGGGACGACCTACCGCTCCTACGCGAAGCTGCTCCTCAACGAGCGCGCGACGTATGGCGCGGTCTACAGCGAGGGGAGCATGCACTGGCTCTACGCCGGCCTCGCCGACGGCAGCGACGCTCAGTTGCGCGCGCCCCATCCCTGCCTGGAGCCGTTCCTGGTGGACTTCGACCTGCGCAAGATCCACCCGCTGGAGATGGACGCGGGGATGAGCTGGATCAGCCGCTACGTCGATTCGCCCGAGGACGAGGCAGCCCTCGGCGGGCCCGAGGCCGCCCAGGACCGTTTCACCGCGGCCACCATCGCCTTCGGCCACCAGGGCACGTTCACCAACCGCGTCTTCCGGGGCTACTCGACCGACATCAAGACCTACTACCTGCTGACGCCGCTCCAGCACCTCTACGCCATGCGCCGGGCCGAGGAGATCCGCTACCGCAACCCCGCCGATGGTCGGATGCTGACCACGACCGACGCGCTACTCTCGGGAGCCTACCGCGAGAGCCAGGTCTACGTCCGCTACGAGACGGGGCTCGATGTCTGGGTGAATGGCAGCCTACGCAACCCCTGGCGGGTGGAAGTGGGCGGCGTGCAGTACACACTGCCGCCCTCCGGCTTCGTCTGCCGCGGGCCGAACAACACGCTGGTCTACTCAGTGCAGACGGACGCAGGGCGGGTGGACTACGCCTCGTCCGGCGACACGCGCTTCATCGACACCCGCGGCAACCGGCAGACGATCGGTCCCTTCGACACCGATGGAGCCGCCATCCTGCGACCCAGCGGCGAGGGCACGTGGACGCTCTGGCCGTTGGGCAACGTGACTGTGCTGAGAGTGCGCCTTCGCGACCTCGGAGTCGGTGAGAAGCCATCGGTCTTTGCGCTCGATGAGAACGGGCAACCCCTGCCGGGGGCCGGCGCTGCGGTTGAGGATGGATGGCTGAACGTCCCGACGAACTCGGGCGCGTTCTCGTTCGTCATCCGCCAGCAGTAGCCAGACAGGAATCCGCGATTCTCGTCCGAGCCGTTCCCGTGTAGGGGCGCGATTCATCGCGCCCACCCATGTAGGGGCGCCATTCAGATTGCGTTGAGAAAGTGCCCCTACGGACGAGTCGGTTGGTTAGGCACGGGCCGGACAGGCCCGGATCGGGTCAGGTCGGTTGGGTCCGGCGTCCGAGCGCCGGGGTCGGAGGCCGCCGCAAG
>VGFC01000349.1 GCA_016869045.1 Armatimonadota bacterium | reverse complement strand
CGCTGATCGAGGACGGTCCGATCATGCTGCGTGTCATCGCCGAGCGCGCCCAGACGATCCGGCTCCTGCACGCTCTGGCGCTCGCCGGAGCCGTGGCCTTCTTCGCGGTCTGCACGGCGGCGGGCGCCCAGGTGCGGATTCCGCTGCCGTTTTCGCCGGTGCCAGTGACCGGTCAGACGTTCTTCGTGCTGCTGTCCGGCGCGCTGTTGGGACGCAAACTGGGGCCGACGAGCCAACTGCTGTACGGGGGTCTGGCCTGCGTCGTGCCCGGCGCGACGGCCGGCCCACTGCACCTTACGACGGGCTACATCATCGGCTTCGTGGCGGCCGCGTACGTCGTGGGAGCTGTGGTCGGTGAGTCGCGCTCGTACCTGCGCGTCGTGGGGGCGATGGCCCTCGGCTCGCTGGTCATCTACCTGCTCGGCGCGGCGTGGCTCGCGGGGGCGACGGGGAACATCCCGAAGGCGGTCCTGCAGGGAATGGTGCCCTTCGTGCCGGGGGATGTCCTGAAGCTGCTGCTCGCGGCGGGAGTCGTTGCCGGTGGGCGTGCCGCCGCGGGGCGGACACGCGGGTCCGCCCCTACACCTCCGGGCCGGGGAACTCCGCCCGGCTGCGCCCGGTCCAACTGACCACACGATGAGAATCCTCGACCGTCTGGCCGCCTCCGAGGTCATCGGGCCGCTGATGATCGGCGCGCTCACCTTCGTGGTGCTGATCGTCGGGCACCTGCTGTTTCAGGTGATCCAGCCCGTTGTGGAGCGCGGCGTGCCGCTGTCGGTGGTGCTGCAGTTCGTGCTGCTGCAGGTCCCGAACGCACTGGCCCTCGCCTTGCCGGTGTCGATGCTGCTGGCCGCGGCGATTGGCATGCACCGCATGGCGCGGGACAACGAGTTGGTGGCCGTCAGGGCGGCGGGCACGAGCCTCCGGCGCCTCCTGCGGCCCGTGTGGGTCGTTGGAGGCCTCGTTTCGGTCACGAGCTTCCTCGTCGCCGAGTACGTGCAGCCATATGCCGACCGCCGCGCCGAGGGCATCATCACGGACGTGCTGATGTCCGAGCGGACGCTGGCGCTGGCGCCAGGCAAGTTCGCCGAGGTGACGCCCGAGGTTCACGTACTCCCGGGTGCCGTCGATGACCGAACGGGTCGCGTCTCGGACCTGAAGGTCTTCTACATCGAGCCCAAAGGCGCCGTGACCTTCATGCAGGCGAAGACGGCGCGCCTCGAGGGTGAGGAGTTCGTACTCGACCGGCCGCTCGTATGTCGCCTGGATGGGCGGGGCGGCCTCACCCAGTCGCCGCCGAGCCCGGGGTCGCGGGCCGTCATCCACCTCCCGGAGGCCATCAAGGAGTGGACCGGCGAGCGCCGCACGCTGCGCAACATGAGCATCGAGGATCTCGTCCGGCAGATCCGGCGCCAGCCCGAGCCGTCGCTGAGCCGCCCGCTGATCCTGGAACTGCACAGCCGGCTCAGCCTGGCCGTGGCGTGTCTGGCCTTCTCACTGGTCGGCGCTCCGCTCGCCCTGCTCTTCCGCGGCGGGCGGAGCCTGGGCGGAGCGCTGGTGGCGATCTTCTACGCGTTCATCTACTACGTCGGCATGCTCTGGGCGCGCATGGCCGGCGAATCGGGCGCTCTCGCTCCGGTCCTGGCGGCGTGGCTGCCTAACGGCCTGACGGCGGCGTTGGGCGTCGTGCTGCTATGGCGGCGGCAGTAGGACGGGTGCGGTTGGCCGAGTCTGCCGGGTGGGGCACCAACAGGGCGGAAGCAGTGGGGCGGGCATTCCTGCCCGCCACCGCCCCTTGGCGGGCAAGAATGCCCGCCCCACTGCCTCCGCATCCGCCAGGGACTCACTAAGGCCTCGGGGGGATCCCTTGCTCGGACGGTTGGTCTGCGGCATCCTGGTCGCGCTTCTCGTGGCGGGCACGTCGGTGTGCCCGGCGCAGGAGCCCGCCGGGACGCCTGCTGAGGGCCCCACATTGCCCGGCCCTCCCGCCGTCATCGCCCGGCCCGAGGAGGCCCCCACAGCCACGCCGCCTGGGGAGGCTGCTCCCGAAGGCAAGCCGCCTCCCTCTGCCACCGAGCCAGCCCTGGCGGAGGACGAGTACACGATCGAGGCGGATGAGTCGCAGGGCGTGTCCGGCGCCGTGTACGCTCGGGGGCATGTGCGCATCCGGCTGAAGGACCTTGAGGTGACCGGCGATGAGGCAGAGGTGGACGAGGAGAGGGTCTGGGCGCAGGTGTCCGGCAACGTTGTGATCATCTCCAAGGGCCTGCGCACCACGGGCAGCCGTCTGCGGGTCAACCTCGATACGGAGCAATGGGAGATCACCGACGGCGAGACCAAGCTCGAGCCCGAGTCGCTGGAGAACCGCGTCGCCGAGCCGATCTTCGTCCGCGCCAAGAGGCTCAGCTCCTACCCCGACGCCAATCTGCTGATCGCCGAGGACGCCGCCGTGACCTCCTGCAACTACGCCGAGCGGGAGGGCGACGAGGTCCACTATGAGATGACCACCGACGAGTGCCGGGTTCACCTGCACGAGGACATCGTGCTCGACCACCCGACCGTCTACGGACTCGGGCGCCGCATCTTCCGGTACCCCGGCAAGCTGCGACTGCGCCTGGATGAGAACCGCTCGCGGCTGATCATGGAGGTCGGCCAGAATCAGGTCGAGGGCTTCTACGCGAAGTTCGGCTACCCGTACGACGCGGGTCGGTCGGCGTCGGGCCTGGCGCGGCTGAATCTCACCACGATGCGCGGCGTCGGCTTCGGCGTGGACCACTGGTTCGACAACGGCCAGTCCGCGGGAGAGATCGACGTCTTCGCGGAGCCGCAGCAGGGCGCGTGGTCCACGCGGGTCAGGCATCGCTTCCAGATCAACCGCGCTCTCAGCACGACGCTCAACAGCAGTCTGCAGAGCAACAGCGGCTACAGCTCCGGCTCCACGCAGTCGCTGTCCTCGGACTTCGCCGTCCGCAACGACACGGGCGCGGCCCATACGACGCTGGGGTTCCAGCACTACCTGACTTCGGGCAGCGGTTACTCCTCGACCCGCTTCACCGGCAACTTCACGCATCAGCAGCAGGGCCCGGCCGGGATCGACTGGACCCTCCGCAGCACCATGCAGCAGAGCAAGTACGGCACCGATCCCGCCGCCGACCAGGAGCTGGAACTCGACTTCGCGGCCCGCCGCCGCCAACCGGCCTTCGACTGGGAGATCGGCTACAAGCAGCGCTACGACCTGGACGGCAGTCGCTACACGCGCGACACGCAGTATTATACGATGGACGAGATCCCCTCGATCATCCTGCGCAGCGACACCGAGCGCCTGGGCCTGAAGTGGGGCTTCCCGATCGAGACCCGCGTCGAGATGGGGCAGTTCCGCCAGCAACCCGAGGACCAGCTCATCCAGCGCCTCAGCCTGGACGCGGACATCTACGGGCAGAACGTCCAGCTCGCCAAGGGCCAGGACCTGCGGACCGGCGCTTCGTTCCGCCAGAGCTTCTACTCCGACGGTTCCGCGCAGTACGACCTGCGCATGTCGGCCGCGCTGCAGTCCAGCTGGGGCGGGCCGTGGTACTCCCAGCTGCAGTGGGATTGGAGCCAGCCCGCCGGCTTCTCGCCGCTCCGCCTCGACTATGCGGCCAAGAGCCACGACGTGCAGTTCAGCTTCTCCCGCTACGTGGCCAACCGCTCGCGGATCGAGTTCGACACCGGCTACGACGTCCGTCAGAGCACCTGGCGCGATCTGCTCCTGCGCGCCGAGTTCACCCCCAACCTGCACAACCGCTTCGAGATTCAGACCGCGTACGACATCGAGTACTCCACGTTCCGCCCGCTGGAGGTGCGCTGGCAGTTCGTCAAGCAGCACCACCTCGACCTCGAGCTCTCGGCCTCCTATGACATCGAGCGGTCGGAACTCAGCCGCGTGGTCGTGGACTCCGACTGGCTGGTCTCGCCGAAGTGGCGCGTCGAGTCGCTCGTGGGCTACAATGGCGCGCTGCAGGAACTCGACTTCATGGAAGCGCGCGTCACCCGCGACCTGCACTGCTGGATCGGTTCCCTGGCCTACAGCCTCAGCCAGAAGGAGGTCCGCCTCAACTTCGGCTTGAAAGCTCTCGGCGGCGGCGACTGGGAGTACGGCCTCGGCAACCAGGGCCAGTGGCTCAGCCCCCGCAGCGGTCAGTACTACTGATCGGGTCTCAGGTCTCGGGTCTCAGGTCTCACGTTCGCGGCAACGACAGCGGGCCCCGCGGCTACGGCCCGGAAAGGGTATGTGTGATGCGCTACGTTCAGTTCATGTTGGCCTCGGCAGCGGCGCTGGTCCTGTGTCGCCCGGCAGTGATCCACGCGCAAGCTACCGACGAGCAGTTCGTCTCGATCTTCAACGGGACGGACCTGACCGGCTGGGATGGCGACCCGCGCCTCTGGTCGGTGAAGGACGGCGTGATTCGCGGCGAGACGACGGCGGAGAATCCGGCCCAGGGCAATACGTTCTGCGTCTGGCGCGGCGGCGTGCTGCGGGACTTCATCCTGAAGATCGAGTTCCGCATACAGAGCGGGAACTCAGGCATCCAGTACCGCAGCGTCGAGTTCGACAAGTGGCGCATCGGCGGGTACCAGGCCGAGGTCGAGGACACGCCGGGGAAGGTCGGCTTCCTGTATCACGAAGCCGGTCGCGGATGGCTGGTGAACGTGGGCGACTCGATGGTCATCGACGCCGAGGGCAACATGAACGTCGTCGGTAAGGTCTCGGACGTCGAGGCGCTCAAGCAGGCCGGCTACTACAAGCTGCGCGACTGGAACGAGTACATCATCATCGCGCAGGGCAACTACATCCGCCAGTACCTCAACGGCTATCCCACGATGGCCTTGATCGACAACGACCGGGTGACCGATCCCAAGGACCCCAACGACCGCAAGGGCGCCCAACGCGAGGGTTTGCTGGCGCTGCAGATCCACGCCGGCCCGCCGATGGTGGTCGAGTTCCGGAACATCCGCCTCCGCCAGCTCACCTCGAACTTCGGCAACGCCGTCCGCCTGTTCAACGGTGAGAACCTCGACGGGTGGACGCCGATGAACGACAGCAACAAGGACACGTTCGGGGTGAAGGACGGCGTCATCACCGACACTGGCCAGCCGGCCGGCTACCTGCGGACGACGGCGGACTTCACGAGCTATCTGCTCCACCTGCAGATGCGTCACGTCGCCGAGGGCAACAGCGGCGTCCTGACGCGCATGACCGGGCCGGACAAGGTGTGGCCGAAGTCCATCGAGGCGCAGGGGCAGTCCGGCGCCATGGGTGACATCTGGAACATCGACGAGGTCAAGATGAAGGTCGATCCGGCGCGCACGAGCGGCCGCCATACGCCCAAACTCCACGACTCGAACGAGCGGCCGATCGGCGAGTGGAACGACTACGAGATCACCCTCGACGGCGGCAACCTGGAGATCAAGGTCAACAACCTGCTCCAGAACCTCGCGAGCGAGTGCGAGGTCGTGCCGGGGAAGATCGGCCTCCAGGCCGAGGGCTCGCCCAAGGAGTTCCGCAACATCGTGTTGGTGCCGATCGACTGAAGAGGAGCGAAAAAGAGGGACACCAGAAAAGAGGGACACCATACTAATTCCGCAGGACGTCTCGCGGAATTAGTATGGTGTCCCTCTTTTCTGGTGTCCCTCTTTTCTGGTGTCCCCCTCTTGCCACTGCCTCGAGGAACTCCGCCGCGGGCTCTCCGGCCGGGATGACGAAGGTGCCGAGTTCGGTCCCGCGCACGGTGCAGACCGCGAAGACGCTCAGCGGGTGCGTCGCCGACAGCTCGGCCAGCGCGTTGCGCCATTCCTTCTCCCTTCGCCCCAACAGGAGCGCCTGAACGTCCGCGAGACCCTCCCGGGCGGCCTCGGCCTTGTCGAGTTCCGACTCGTCGGCCGGCGGCGTCGGGGGCTCTTCCTGCGGCTCGTCCTCCGCGGCTTGAGGGGCCTCCTCGGCGTCCTCCTCGTCCGGCTCCTCGATCTGCTCCGGCTGGGTTTGCGGACCTCGTTGCTCGGCTGCCGCGAGGCGGGTGTCGCGGATCAGGTGCTGATCGTGGAGCTCGCGGTAGCGCGCCATCGCCTCCGCGTGCCTGCGGGCGAAGTCGCCCAGGTCGGGGTCCGTCTCCGCCGCCAGAATCCTGAGCAACCGGAGTGCGTCACCCGCGGCGGCAACTGCGCGCTCGGCGAGCGCCGCGTCGTGCAGCAAGTAGCGGACGGCCAGCGGCGCGAGGGTCTCGAGGGGTAGGTCCGAGACGCACGGCTCCGCGAAGCAGCGCGCATGGAGCAGCGGGCCGTAGGTCTGCCAGGCGGGGAAGTCGGGCAGCGCGCGACCGCCGCTGATGCGTCCGCGCACGCTCTCGGCGCCGAGAGAGAAGGCCAGCTCCGCGGCGTTCACTCCCAGCCCCGTGACGAACTCCCGGCGCGCCTCCGGTGCCGTGCGGGCCCAGCCCAGCCGGCCGGCCAGCGTCAGCTCGAACGCGGCGCTCGTCTCCTGTCCCGCCTGGAGGCTCTCGATGGCGAAGTCCGCGTATGTCCGGTAGACCTTGTCCAGCGCCTCCGCCTCGCGCAGCGCCCGCAAGGCCGGCGCGAACTCGCCCCGCTCCAGCGCAAACCGCGCCGCCAGCTCCACCATCTCGGCCGGCGCCGTCGCCCGCCTGTCGAGCGGCGGCAGCAGCTCCACGGGAATCGCCTCGCGCACCTCGTCCAGCGTCTGGCGGTCCTCCGAAGGGTACAGGCGGGCGATGGTATCCGGGGGCAGCGCCACATCGCCGCCCGCGTACAGGTTCATCAACTCCTGGAAGTCGCCCGCGACGATCAGCCGCGCCACCGCGGTGCGCAGCTCCTCAGTTCCGATCTGCATCGTGCAGTCCTCTCAGAGCGCGTGCGAGAAGGCCACCGCCAACAAGGGACAGTCCCGTTTTCGGCGGTACGGCTGCCGAAAACTGGGACAGTCCCAACGTCTCCACCCCCTCCGCGGACGGCCCCTCACGCGGAACGCTTGATCGGGCGGCGCGAGGCCAACGCCGCCAGCGCCGCCGCTCTCTCGCCCGTTCGGGCCACGCGCCGTCGCCCCTCGGCCTCCTCCGGCGCTTCGTGCTCATCGTCGCTCTCCGTGCGAGCTTCGCCGAGGTGATCCTGGGCGTGCCGCTTGTACTGCTCCTCGTGGACCCGCCGGACTTCCTCCCGCACGCGCTCGACCTGCTGACGCAGGTGCAGGATGAGCACCGCCGACCGATCCCCCGTGCCCTTCGCGGTCGCCTCGGATAGGTCGCGTTCGGCCGTCCGGAGCCGGCGGAGCAAGTCCGAGTACTCCTGGCGCGACTTGCGCGGCAGCAGCACGCCCTTCGCCGCGTTCAGCTGCGCCAGCCGCGCGCGCACCGCCTCGGCCTCCTCGGAGGCCTCATCGATCTTCGCCAGCCGCTGGACGTGCTGACGCGCGCGCTTCTCGTACTCCTCCTCGATCTGCCGCCGCACGATCGTCGCGTTCTCATCCAGCCCCAGCACGCGGAAGTGCGTCTGCTGTGGATCGATCTTCTCCGCCGGGCTCATCGCCGTCTCCTTGCCATTGTGGGAGCGGCTCTAGCCGCGAGCCGCGACCGCCTGGTCCTCCGCCATGTGGCAGTTGCGGTACTTCTTCCCGCTGCCGCACCAGCAGCGCTTGTGCGGCTTGGGCAGCTCCGCCGGACGTTGGGGCTGGCCCTCGGTGGGCGGAGGCTGCCCGGTGCGTTCCTGGACGGCGCGGGCTGCGGGTTCGGCTCGGCGCAGGCGGCGCTGGGCGGGTCGCGGGACGAAGTCGGTGCCGTAGACGAGCTTGGTCACGTCCTGCGCGATGCGGTCCAGCAGGCGCTGGAAGTACTCGTAGCTCTCTTTCTGGTACTGCACGAGGGGGTCCCACTGGCCGTAGGCGCGCAGGTGCACGGCCTCGCGCAGGTGGTCCATGTCCTGCAAGTGCTGCGGCCAGCTGGCCTCGATGGCGCGCAGGAGCGACATGCGCTCAAGCTGTCGCAGCGCGTGTTCGCCAAGGCGCGCTTCCCGCGATTCGTGAAGCGCCAGCGCGCGGCGCTTGATCTCTGCGGCCAGCTGGCCGTGCGGTAGCCTCCGCAGTGCTTCCACCGCGAACGCTCGCCGCAGACCCCACGACCCGCGCACAGCCATCGCGCGCTGGGCGTACTCCTCGGCCGCGGGGTCCTTCAGCTCCGAACCGAGACGCGACCCACGCACGCGCCG
>VGFC01000348.1 GCA_016869045.1 Armatimonadota bacterium | reverse complement strand
TTCTCGCTGTAGCCGCCGTCGGCCTTGCCGTGGGGCCCTCCCACGGCGAAGCCGGCATGACGCTGTACGTCTCGAAGTTGGGGGACGACTCTGATGGCTCCTCGTGGGCCAAGGCCTTCCGCACGATCCAGGCCGCGCTGAGCGCGATCCCCGATGGCGGGGGGCATCGGATCATCGTGCGACCTGACACCTACATGGAGGCCAACCTGTTCCCCGCAAACCGCGGCGCCGAGGGCCGTTACAACGAGCTGGTCGGGGACACCGACGGGAGCCTCGGCTCGGGACGCAAGGGCTGGGTGGTGCTCGACTCGAGCGATCCGGAGCAGCGCGGCTTCAAGAGCTACGACTGGTGGGGTCCGATCAGGGCCTACAGCCACGCGTGGTCGCCGGAGCACACGGAGCCGACCTTCTCCGCCATCGGTTGGGACCGGTGGAGGCTGCGCAGTCTGTACGTGACGGGCGGCGACGGTGGCCTGTTCTTCGACTGCACCGATCACGTGGAGCCCTTCACGGTGGTCGTCGAGGACTGCGTCAGCCTCGGGCGTGCGTTCGGCGGCGGGGTGGCGAGCTGCCTCTCACGGGCCGAGGAGCCGATCACCTTCCGGCGCTGCCGCCTCTGGGCGCTCGACTGGTGGGGCGACACCGCGGCGGCCTACGTGCGCGTCGAGAACCAGGCGATGCCCGAGAGGCCCGACGCCGTCTTCGAGGACTGCACCCTCGTCAGCCCGCAGTGCGCGCTGAAGGTGAGCAACTACGGCTTCCACACCTCCACCCGCGTGCGGCTCAACCGCTGCCGACTCGTGGTGCTCAACTTCAGCCAGCCGCCGGGCACGCCCTCAGACGGCATCATCGTCTCCATGCAGGAGGGCAAGCTCCTCTTCGCCGAGCTGGAGGACTGCACGCTGATGGGCTACAAGGTGTTCGGTGTGAAGGTCCAGCCGGACACCGTCGGCGACATCCAGTACTCGACCAAGGGCGACGTGAAGGCGTACGTGCAGTTCCAGCAGGACCTGCCGAAGGGCTTCCATCGACTGGCGGCGTGGCCTGTCGATGTCTTCGAGCAGATCGTGCCGCCCTCGCCCAAGCCCGACCCGGTGCTGACGAGCGAGGAAGTCGTACGCAAGGACATGTGTGAGCTGTCACCCTTCATCTGGCAGGGGCGGCTGTGTCACATGGAGTGCGTGCGGCCGGCCACCGGCGGGCGCTCGGAGGACTACTACCTGCGGCTCGCCGACGCCGAGACCAACGCGGAGCTGGGGCGCCTCGCGCAAGGGTACGGGCTGGCCTCGATCCTGGTTCACGACGGGATGGCCTACGTGTTCGCCTCGCGCTGGGAGGAGGGTGGCTGGCGGGACGTCACGGCCTTCCGCTCGCGAGACCTGAAGCAGTGGGAGTCGAAGCTCGTCATCCAGGGCGAGAACGAGGGCGTCTTCAACACCTCCGTCTGCCAGGGCCGGCGCGGCTTCGTGATGGCCTATGAGTCCGACGACCCCACCTACCCGGCGTTCACGGTGAAGTTCGCGCGCTCCGCCGACCTGTGGACTTGGACCAAGCTCCCGCAGGCCGTCTTCGGCACGGACCGCTACACGGCGTGTCCCTGCCTACGCTACGTGAACGGCTGGTACTACATGCTCTACCTGGAGCGCCGCACACCGCGCTGGTTCTTCGAGACGTACGTGGCGCGGTCGAGAGACCTGCTGCATTGGGAGCAGAGCCCGGCGAACCCGGTGCTGACGCCCGACGACCTCGACGAGGGCATCAACGCCTCCGACCCGGAGATCGTGGAGGTGGACGGGAAGACGTGGGTCTACTACGCCGTGGGCGACCAGCTTACCTGGATGAACCTCAAGCGCGCGCAGTACCCGGGGCCGCTGCGCCGGTTCTTCGAGTCGTGGTTCACGCTGCCCGGGGTACCGGACTGTGGCACACTGGCCAAGGAGACACTGCATGGATGACCTGATTCGACGCGCCGCCGAGGTGACGCCCTCGGGGCGGCAGATCGCGTGGCAGGAGCTGGAGTTCACCGCCTTCGTGCACTTCGGCGTGAACACGTTCACCGACCGCGAGTGGGGCGAGGGAACCGAGGACCCGGCGGTCTTCAACCCGACGGAACTCGACGCGCGGCAGTGGGTGAGCGCTTTCAAGGACGCGGGCATGAAGGGCGTGATCCTCACCGCCAAGCACCACGATGGCTTCTGCCTCTGGCCGAGCCGCTTCACCGAACACTCCGTGAAGAGCAGCCCGTGGCGCGCCGGGAAGGGCGACGTGGTCCGCGAACTCGCGGAGGCCTGTCACGACGCCGGGCTGAAGCTCGGCCTGTACTTGTCACCCTGGGACCGGCATGAGCCGACCTACGGCGACTCGCCGGCGTACAACGAGCACTTCCGCAACCAGCTTCGCGAGCTGCTCACGGGGTATGGCAAGCTCTACTGCCTGTGGTTCGACGGCGCCTGCGGCGAGGGGCCGAACGGCAAGCGCCAGGAGTATGATTGGGAGAGCTACTACGAACTCATCCGCGAGCTGCAACCCCAGGCCTGCATCTCGATCTGCGGGCCGGATGTGCGCTGGTGCGGGAATGAGGCCGGGCACTGCCGGGAGTCCGAATGGAGCGTCGTCCCCGGTCGGCAGATCAACGCGCAGGACCAGGACCTGGGCAGCCGCGAGCGGATCGCCGGGGCGGCGGAGTTGGTCTGGTATCCGTCGGAGGTCGATGTCTCGATACGCCCCGGGTGGTTTTACCACGCGTCCGAGGATGGGCAGGTGAAGACGCTGGAGCACCTGCTGGACATCTACTACGGCGCCGTCGGCGGCAATGCGGTCCTGCTGCTCAACGTGCCTCCGGACCGCCGAGGCCTCGTGCACGAGGTCGATACCGCGAGGCTGAAGGAACTGGGGGACACGCTGCGCCGGACCTGGGCGCACGATGTCACGAAGGGGGCGAAGGCCACTGCGTCCGAGGTGCGCGACAAGAGCGACCGGTTCGCTCCGCACAATGTGCTGGACGGGAACCCCCGCACCTACTGGTCCCCGAACGAGGGCGTCGAGCAGGCCTGGCTGGGACTGGACCTCGGCCGGCCCCGCACCTTTGACCGCGCGTGCCTCCAGGAGTGCATCCGTGTGGGGCAGCGGGTCGAGCGCTTCACGCTCGAGGTGTGGAGCGAGGGCCGGTGGACCGAAGTCGCGAGGGCCACGACCATTGGCTACAAGCGCCTACTCCGCTTCCCGCCGGTCACGGCGCAGAGCGTGCGGGTGAACATCCTGGGATCGCGCTGGTGCCCAACGCTCGCGAAGGTCGGCTTGTACGAGCGTAGATGGGCATGAGAGACTGAGAGGGTGTATGGGAAGCACGGCACTGGGCGTGATGAATCACGCCCCTACACGCGGGCACGATGAATCGTGCCCCCACATGACAGCCATTCATGGTCGTTTGTGATGTAGGGGCGCGATTCATCGCGCCCAATCGTGTAGGGGCGCCATTCATGGCGCCCGGCCACCTTCCTGATACACGCTCTGAGAGGAGAGTCTTCGATGCCAGGGATGCTCGGAACGTTGTTGGTTGCAGGGGCACTGCTGCTCGCTGTTACCGCAGAGAGCCAGGTCCCTCCCCCGAACTACGATGAGGCCAAGGTGCCGCAGTACACGCTGCCCGACCCGCTGGTATGCGAGGACGGGACGCGGGTGACGGATGCGCAGACGTGGCGCGAGAAGCGGCGGCCGGAGTTGCTCGACCTGTTCCGGCACCACATGTACGGCAAGGCGCCGGGGCGACCGGAGAAGATGCGCTTCGAGCTGATCGAGAGCGACACGGCGGCCCTCGGCGGGCTGGCGACGCGCAAGCAGATCGCCATCTGCCCGACCGGCAGCCGGGCCGACATCCACTTCGATCTGCTCATCTACCTGCCGAACGACTGCGCCAGACCGTCGCCCATCTTCTTGGGCCTGAACTTCAACGGCAACCAGGCCATCCACACCGATCCGGGCATCCGGCTCGCCGAATCCTGGATGCGGGACAACCCGGACGGCGGGGTGGTGGACCATCGGGCCACCGAGAAGGCGCGCGGGACGGAGGCCTCCCGCTGGGCGGTCGAGATGATCCTGAAGCGTGGCTACGGGGTCGCGACGATGTACTACGGCGACATTGATCCCGACTTCGACGATGGGTTCCAGAACGGCATCCACCCCTTCTACTACCGGCCCGGCCAGACGCAGCCCGCGCCGGATGAGTGGGGCTCCATCGCGGCGTGGGCCTGGGGCTTGGGCCGCGCGCTGGACTACTGCGAGACCGACGGCGACATCGACGCGAAGCGGGTCGCGGTGCTGGGGCACTCGCGCCTCGGGAAGACGGCCCTGTGGGCGGGTGCGGAGGACGAGCGCTTCGCCATGGTCATCAGCAACGACTCCGGCTGCGGCGGCGCCGCGTTGTCCCGCCGGTGCTTCGGGGAGACCGTCCTGCGCATCAACACCTCCTTCCCCCACTGGTTCTGCGACAACTTCCTGCAGCACAACGGCAAAGAGGACGAGCTGCCCATCGACCAGCACGAACTGATCGCGCTCAGCGCGCCGCGACCCGTCTACGTCGCCAGCGCCGAGAAGGACCTGTGGGCCGATCCGCGCGGCGAGTTCCTCTCCGCCAAGGGCGCCGATCCGGTGTACCGGCTGCTGGGCACGGGGGGCTTGCCGACGGATGAGATGCCTGGGCTGAACCACCCGGTTCAGGGCACGATCGGGTATCACATCCGCACCGGCGAGCACGACGTGACCGACTACGACTGGGCCTGCTACCTGGACTTCGCGGACAAGCACCTCAAGCGCGCTTGACAGGAGAACGCGATGCGCTACCTGATCCTCGCAGTGGTCTCGGCCGCATCGGCTCACGGGCAAGGCCTCCAGGCCGAGGGGAAGGCCTTCGTCTGGCGCAACGGCGCGGAGTACATCCGCTACGAAGGCGGCCGGTGGACCGCTGGGATGGACGGCACCGGCGCGATGAGCTGGAACCTCGCGCTCTGGCACGATGACTGGGTCTACGAGACTGAGCCCGGGGGCGCCGTGGACAGCGGCCCGGCCCTCGCTGCCGACGGGAGCCTCGAGGTCTTGGGGGCCTTCAGCGCTCGCGAGGGCTCGCCGCCCCTGCGCTACACGTTGCGGGCATCCCCGTCGGCTGAGGGCGTCCGGGTGCGCTATGAGCTGCAGAAGACCGCCGCCGTGAGGCTTCCGAGCGGCGTCATTCTGCACATCTTCCCCAACGATGCGTTCGCCTGGACGGAGCGTGTCTGGGCCCGACCCTCCTGGCACTCAACGATCGGCAAGGGCAGCGGTGGGCCCACCGACGGCCTGCTGTTTGAGCTGCGCGGCGGCCGGAGTCTCTGCCTCGCCCCGGACGGCTTCCGCACCGCGGAGAAGGACACGTACGGGACCTCGAAGGGGTACCGCTTCCACGTGCTTCCGGATGACTTCGAGGTCGGCGAGACGGCGGTGATCGAGTACATGATCGGCTTCGCCGACATGCCCGCCGAGTTCCCCGGGGAGGTGCGGCCGATGCAGGAGAAGCTCGCGATCCGCGGCGTGCAGCCCAGCACGACGAAGCCCGGCCTCTACGAGAAGTTGGAACTCGCCGTGGACCTGGGCGCGACCTACGACAACCCCTACGACCCGGACGATGTGGCGCTCGACGCCCTCGTCACGACGCCCTCCGGCAAGACGCTTGCGGTGCCCGGCTTCTTCATGGTCGAGCAGGAGCGAAGGATCGAGGGCGGCGCGGAACTCATGCTGCCCGAGGGGAACGGCGTCTGGAAGGTGCGGTTCACGCCGATGGAGGCCGGGCGCTACTCCTGCACGCTGAAGCTGCGCGACCGCACGGGCGAGGTGACACAGGACGTGGCTTCCTTCGAGCCCCGCAGAACGGCGGCGCGAGGGTTCGTCCGGCAGAGCACGGTCGATCCGCACTACTTCGCCTTCGACAACGGCGACGGGTACCTGGCCATCGGCCACAACCTGCCGATCTACCACACGACGGGGCAGCTCGGCGACGAGGCGATGCGCAGGTTCGCTGCGGCGAAGGAGAATTACAACCGCTGGTGGATGGCCTCCTACGGCTTCGGGATCGAGTGGATGGACAAGCTCGGTTGGTATCGGCAGGACGCGGCGGCGCGGATCGACCTCGTGCTCGACGTGGCCCAGGACCTCGGGCTCTACTACATGATGTGCATGGACACCCACCAGGACTTCCGCGAGGGCGGGTGGCTGAAGAACCCGTTCAACGCGGCGAACGGCGGCCCGTGTGCGACGCCCGCCGAGTGGTTCACGAACGAGGCCGCGAAGACGTACTACAAGAAGCGCCTGCGGTACACGGTCGCCCGCTGGGGGTACAGCCCGCACGTGCTCTGCTGGGAGTTCGGCAACGAGTTCGAGGGTTGGGACCAGTCGCCCGATGAGATCAAGCTCCCCTGGCATCGCGAGATGTCCGACTACCTCGCCGGGATCGACCCGTTCCGCCACCTCATCACCACGAGTTTCTGGGGCCACACCGGCCCGCCTGCCTACTGGGAGCTGCCGAACATCGACATCGCCCAGACGCACCTGTACACGAACAACAACGAGAACGTCGCCGAGGCGGTGCGCGGGTTCAGCCTGCACCAGTGGCAGACCGTGCCGAAGCCGCACATCTTCGGCGAGTTCGGCATCCGCAGCCACTCGACGACGGAGGATAAGGACCCGGAGGGCTGGGGCATTCACAACGCGCTGTGGGCCGGGCTCTTCAGCGGTTGCGCCGGACTGCCGGCGCCCTGGTGGCACGAAAACTACATCGACCCGCTCAACCTCTACTTCCACTTCACAGCGGTCGCGAACTTCGCCGAGGGCCTGCCCTTCGGCACGGCGCGCTGGGAGCCGCTGGAGGTCGCGGACCTCTCCTACACTGACCCCAACCATGTACCTGAGACCAGAGACGCCGTCGTCGCAACGTTGTCTCGTTGGGGCAAGCCCGAGAACAGCGAGTTCACCCTCCTGCCGGACGGCACGTTCGAGGGCGACCTCAAGCCACAGGAACTGTTGCAGGGGCAGGGACACCAGGACCTGAAGAACGAGCCGACCTTCATCGTGAACTACCCGCAGGACGGGGAGTTCATCGCCCAGGTCGGCGTGGTCTCCAACTCCGGCCTCATCCGCGTGTGGATCGACGAGCAGCAGGTGCTGGAGAAGGAGTACCCCTGCGGCGAAGGCCTCGGCAAGAGCAGCGTCTGGCGCGAGCAGTGGAAGCTGTGGGAGACCACCTACGACGAGCCGCTGCGTGTGCCGGTTCCCGCGGGGCAGCACCGCATCCGCATCGAGAACTTCGGCAAGGACTGGGTGCGCGTCGGCAGCTACACCTTCACGGGGTGCAAGGTCATCGACAAGCCGAACGCCCTGGTCGCGGGGCTGAAGACCGACAAGCTGGCGATCTTGTGGCTGCAGAACCGCGACAGCTGCTGGTTCAACCACGCCGGCAACGGCAAGGTCGGCCAAGTCGATCCGTTCACGGTGTCCCTCAAGGGGCTGCCCAAGGGCCGGTACGAGCTGGAGTGGTGGGAGACGTGGAAGGGCACCGTGGCGAAGAGGACGACCGCCGCGAGCGACGGCCAGACGATGGTCTTGAAGCTGCCGGCGCTGGAGACGGACGTGGCCGTGAAGATGCGACGGCAAGGCTGAAACACGAAGACCGCGAAGAAGGCACGAAGACGACATCGCTCGGGTTTCCGGTCTGACGTCGACACCGGAAACCCGAGCAGCCTTCGCCCTTCTTCGTGGCTCTCCGTGCCTTCTTCGCGGTCTTCGTGTTTCAGGCCGTACCCACGGAGGCCGACATGACACCTACGCGACGTGAGTTCGTGCAATCGACCGCCCTGGCGCTGGCGGCCCTCGGAGCGAGGGCCGAGTCTGCGCCGGGCAAACGAACGGGAGGAACTGCCTTGAAGGGACCGCTCTTCAACCAGGACAGCACGGAGTTCTTCTACACCCACACCGCCGACCAGATGAGCACCGAGTCCATCGACGCCTGGGTGGACAGCCTCGCGGACGCGGGCGTGGGCACGCTGTTCTCGAACACGAACGCCATGCGCGCGAACTACGCGAGCAAGGTCTGGGAGACCGACTGGCACGGGTATGACCCGGCTGGCCCGGATGACCAGCCCGTGCTCCGCTACCTGCCTGCGGACGACATTCCCGGCACGCGCCGGCGGCTGGATTCGGCCAAGCGGCTCGCCGACATGGGCATCGACT
>VGFC01000347.1 GCA_016869045.1 Armatimonadota bacterium | reverse complement strand
CATTCATGGCGCCCGCGCACCCTTCTCACACACGCTCTTGGCCACTTCAGGTTCCACAGCGTGCTTCGCAGATGACCCGCCCGACAGAGCCCGTCGTGCGCCGAACCGTGCGCCGCTCCGCCGCGATTTCGGGGAAGACGCTGCTTACCGGGCAACCGGTCACCGTGTCACTGCATCCGGCGGAGAGCGGTTCGGGGATCATCTTCCGCCACTCACCTACGGGCACCGACATCCCGGCGACGCTCGACTACGTGGCCGATGTGCCGCAGTGCACGTCGCTGCAGGCGGAGGGCGTGAGGATCGACTTCGTCGAGCATCTGCTGGCCGCGCTGGCTGCCGGTGGAGTTACGGACGCGTTGGTGGAGGTCGATGGAAGCGAAGTCCCGCTTCTGGACGGCAGCGCGGCTCCGTATGAGGCGCTGGTCCGAGAGGCGGAGGCGCTCCCGTTGACGGAGGCGGTGGAACCGATCTCGCTTCCGGAGTCCGTCAAGATCGAGGGCGAGGGGAAGGTCATCATCGCGCTGCCGGGCAACCCCGAGTTCTGGTACCTGCTGGACCACGAGCACCCGCTGATCGGGCGGCAGGCGGCGATCTACAGGCCCTTGCGGGATGACTTCCGCTCGCAGGTGGCGCCGGCGCGGACGTTCGCGACGGAGGAAGAGGCGCGGGCGCTCATCGCGGCGCGCGGTCTGGAGGGCGCGGACGAGAGCATGGCGATCGTCGCGTACGCGGACCGGCTCTCGGCGCCGGAGCCGTTCCCGAACTCGTTTGCGATGCACAAGGTCATCGACATGCTCGGCGACCTGTGCCTGATAGGCCGGCCGCTCCACGCGACGGTCATCGCGTACCGCACGGGGCACGCCGACAACCGCGCGCTGGCGCGGGCGATCCGCACGGAGGCTACCTGATGCAATACCGGGAGTTTGGCAACACGGGTGTGAAGGTGAGCGCGCTGAGTTGGGGGCTGATGCGCTTGCCGCAGGATGACGCGGAAGCTGTGCGCGTCATCCGCCACGGGATCGACCTGGGGATCAACTACCTCGATACCGCGCCGGGCTACAACAACGGCTGGAGCGAGCGGATGCTCGGCGAGTCGATCAAGGGATACGACCGGTCGAAGCTCTATCTCTCCACGAAGAACCCGCTGCACTGCAACACGGGGAAGGGCTGGCGGGAGCGGCTGGACGCGAGCCTGGAGCGGATTGGCACGGACTACCTGGACTTCTACCAGGTCGGGCACGGGATGGGCTGGCAAGCGTTCCAGGACAACTACAGCCAGCCGGGCGCCGGGATGGACGAGACGAAGCGGGCCATCGAGGAGGGGCTGATCCGCTACCCGTGTCTCTCGTGCCACGATAGCCCGGAGAACATGATCCGGGTGCTGGAGACGGGGTTCTTCCGGGGCATGACGCTGCAGTACAACCTGCTGGACCGCGCCAACGAGCCGGTGATCGAGTACGCGCACGAGCATGGGATCGGGATCGTCATCATGGGGCCGGTCGCGGGCGGGCGGCTCGGGGCGCCCTCGGAGCGCATCACGGGGATGGTCTCCGGCGCCGCGAGCACGGCGGAGACTGCGCTGCGCTTCGTTCTCTCGAACCCGGGTGTGAGCGCGGCGATCTCGGGGATGAACACGATCGAGATGGTCGAGGAGAACGTGGCGGTCGGGAGCCGCGAGGAGCCGCTCTCGGACGACGAGAAGCAGGCCATCGAGCAGGCCCTAGAGGAGAACAAGAAGCTGGCGGAGCTGTACTGCACGGGCTGCAACTACTGCATGCCGTGCCCGAACGGCGTGGGCATTCCCGAGAACTTCCGGCTGATGAACCAGCATCGGGTGTGGGGGCTGACCGGCCTGGCCAAGCACGGGTACCAGCGCCTGGGACCGGAGCACCGCGAGAAGTGGCTGCCGGCGAGCGCGTGTGTCGAGTGCGGGGAGTGCGAGCCGAAGTGCCCGCAGAAGATCCCCATCATCGAGCAGCTCAAGGAGACCGCCGCCGCGCTCGGAGGGGAGTAGGCGATGCCCGGCCTGCCGCGAATCGACCTGGCGGGTGTGACGGTGTCGCGCCTGATCGTGGGCGGGAACCCGTTCAGCGGGGGCTCGCACCAGACGGCCGAGCTGTCGCGGGAGATGCGCGACTACTACACGGTCGAGCGGATCAAGGCGACGCTGCGGGAGTGTGAAGCGGAGGGGATCGACACCTTCCTGGGGCGCGCGGACAACCACATCCAACGGATGCTGACGGAGTACTGGAACGAGGGGGGGACCGTCCAGTGGATCGCGCAGACATGCCCCGAGCGCGCCTCGGCGTGTGACAACCTCCGGCAAGCGGCGGCGACCGGAGCACGGTGCGGCTACCTGCATGGAGGACATGCTGATCGGCTGGTTGAGGCCGGGCAGTTCGACACGATCCGCGAGGTGCTGAGAGTCGGGCGGGAGCTTGGCCTGGTGATGGGGGTCGCGGGGCACGACCCGCGGACCCACCTGGAGGTAGCCGAACGCAACCTGGGCGCGCAGTTCCACTGCTGCTCGTTCTACAACCTGGGCGGGGCGCGGGGGGAGACGTATCTGGCGGAGGACCGTGACCGGATGCTGGACACGGTGCAGGAGCTTCCGGCGCCGGTCGTCGGCTACAAGATCATGGCGGCGGGGCGCAACGAGCCGGAGGAAGCCTTCGGCTACGCCCTCCGCCGCTTGCGACCGACCGACGCCGTGTGTGTCGGCGTGTTCCCGAAGCACCGTCCGGATGAGATCAGGCAGAACGCGGAGCTGACACGCCGCTACTCGGAGGGTTGACCGTGGAAGACCTCACCAAGCTCGCCGTCGAAGCCGCGCGCGAGGCCGGCGCCGCCTATGCGGATGCCCGCTACGTGCGCACACGGGAGGAGCAGACCTCGACCCGCAGCGGCAAGGTCGAGTCACTCGCGGCCACGGAGAGCCGCGGGATCGGCGTGCGCGTGCTGGCCGACGGCGCGTGGGGCTTCGCCGCGACGTCGGACCTCTCGCGGTCGGCCATCGTCGAGGCGGCCCGTCTGGCGGTGCGGATCGGCCGGGCCTCCGCGACGACGAAGAAGGCGGACGTGGCGCTCGCCGACTGCGACCCGGCTGTGGACTCCGTGACCGCCGAGGTCAAGGAGGACCCGTTCGAGGTGCCCCTGGAGGAGAGAATCTCGCTCCTGCTGGACTGTGACCGCCTCATGGTGCAGGCCGCGAACCCGGCGGTGCGCGAAGGGCACCTGCGCTTCGTCCGCGAGGAGCAGCACTTCGCGTCTTCCGAGGGCGCCTCGATCTACCAGGAGTTCACCGAGACGGGCGCCGGAATCGAGTGCACGGCGGTGGGCGAAGGCGAGACGCAGACGCGCTCTTACCCGGGCAGCCACGGGGGGCAGATGGCGACGCGCGGCTGGGAGATGGTCGAGGAGCTGGACTTGCCCGCCCACGCTGAGGAGGTTGCGCGGGAGGCTACCGAGCTGCTGGAGGCTCCGCACTTTCCGTCGGGTGAGGCGGACCTGATCATGGACGGGAACCAGCTCGCCCTGCAAGTGCACGAGTCTTGTGGGCACCCGATTGAGTTGGATCGCGTGCTGGGAACGGAGGCCTCCTACGCCGGTACGAGTTTTCTCACGCCGGACAAGCTGACGAGCGGCTTTCGCTATGGCTCCGAGCATGTCAACATGACGGCCGACGCCACCCTTTCCGGCGGCCTCGGCTCCTTCGCCTACGACGACGAGGGCGTGCCCGGCCAGCGCACAGACATCGTGAAGGAGGGCATCTTCTGCGGCTACCTCACTTCCCGCGAGACGGCCCTCAAGATCGGCCAGCGTGCCAGCAACGGCACCATGCGCGCTGACGGGTGGGACGCCCTCCCGCTGATCCGCATGACGAACATCAACCTCGAGCCCGGTTCCTGGACCCTCGATGAGATGATCCGGGACATGGGCGAAGGGTATCTACTGCGGAGCAACTCGAGCTGGAGCATCGACGACAAGCGGCTGAACTTCCAGTTCGGCGCCGAGATCGCCTACCGCATCGAGGGCGGCGCCATCACCGGCGTCGTCCGCAACCCGACGTACACGGGGATCACGCCGCAGTTCTGGGGCTCCTGTGACGCCGTGGCGAACCGCGAGCACTGGCTGGTGTGGGGCGTCCCCAACTGCGGCAAGGGCGAGCCGGGCCAGGCCGCACACGTCGGTCACGGCGTGTCGGCGGCCCGCTTCCGCAAGGTGCGGGTCGGCGTACTTGAGAACGGGGCAGAACCGGACCACGAGTAGACGCTGAGTGTGATGTCGGTCAAGAACGACCGTGAGGTGAACTGATGCCTGCCCAGGATGAGCTGATTGAGGTTGGCCGCCGTGCCGTGGAGCTGTCGCCCGCTGAGGCGACGGAGGCGGTGATCACGAGCGGGGCCAACAACCTGACCCGCTTCGCGAACAACACGATCCATCAGAACGTCGCCCATGCCGACGCGGACCTGCGCGTGCGGGCGGCCTTCGGCAACCGCGTGGGTGTGGCGACGACGAACGACCTCTCTGAGGAGGGCGTCCGACGCTGCGTGGAGAGTGCGGCGGAGATCGCCCGCCATCAGGAGCCGGACGAGGACTTCGCCGGTCTGCCAGGCCCGGAGGCGTGCGCCGAGGTGGTCGCCGAGTGCGGCCGGACGGCGCGGTTCTCGCCGGAAGAGCGCGCGCAAGCTGTCGCGGAGATCATCCGCGTTGCCGAGCGAGACGGCCTGAACGCCTTCGGCGCCTTCGCGACCGGACCGCAGACGTTCGCGGTGGTGAACTCCAACGGGGTGGCTGTCGCGCAAGGGTTCGCGACGGCTGACGTGAACGTGACGATGAGCGGAGCGACGTCCTCCGGGCGGGCGACCTGCACGGACGCGGACGTGGCGCGCGTCGATGCGGGGCAGATCGGCGAGCGGGCCGCACGGAAGGCGGTGGAGTCCGCCGACCCGATCGCGATCGAGCCGGGCGACTACACCGTGGTCCTGGAGGAGGACGCGGTCGGCGACCTGGTTGGCTTCCTGGGTTACATGGGCTTTGGCGGCAAGGCCTTCGTCGAGGGCCGCAGTTTCATGTACGGCAAGCTCGGGGAGCGGGTCTGCGGCGAGAACATCACGATCTACGACGACGGCCTCGATCCCGGCTTCTTCCCGATCCCCTTCGACTTCGAGGGGCAGCCGCGCCGGAAGGTGATGCTGATCGAGGATGGCATCGCGCGAGGCGTCGTCCACGACCGGGTGACAGCCGCCAAGGCGGGGACCGCATCGACCGGCCATGCGACTCCCCCGCCCGGAGCCTGGGGCCCACACCCGATGCACCTGAAGCTCACGCCCGGCGAGGCGAGCATGGAAGAGATGATCGCCTCGACCGAACGCGGCCTGCTGATCACGCGCTTCCACTACACCAACATCGTGCACCCGCTGCGCACCGAGATCACCGGCATGACGCGCGACGGGACATTCCTGATCAAGAACGGGCGACTCACCAAGGGCGTCAAGAACCTCCGCTTCACCCAGAGCGTCCTCACCGCGCTGAGCAACGTCGAGATGATCGGCCGATCCGTCCGAGTCGCGGAAGGATGTCTCGTGCCGGCGCTGAAGGTAGGCTCATTCCACTTCTCGGGGACGACGGAGTTCTGATCGGGAGAGGCAGAGCCCGCCATGGTTGAGGTTACGGAAGAGGTCATCCAAGAGATCGTCCGGCGGTTCCTGGCCGTTGCCGATCCGAGGCAGATTGTGCTGTTCGGGTCATGGGCGCGCGGGGATGCACGGGCCGACTCGGACGTCGACATGCTCGTCGTGGAGGACGGGCCCTTTAATGCTGAGAACAGCCGACGGGATGTCGCGGTGAAGCTGGACCGCGCCCTGCGGGGCCTCCGGGTGCCGGTTGACATTCTGGTCTTCACGCCCGATGAGGTCGAGAAGTGGAGACGGTCTATCAACCACGTCGTCTTCGATGCGCTCCAGGAGGGGAGGCTGCTGTATGACCGATCCAGTCCACGCTCGAGAGATGCTGGAGAAGGCCGAGGTGGACCTGATCGCTCTGCGAGCGATGGGTGACGCGGCTCCCTTCCGCGACGAGGTGTTTGGGTTTCACGCGCAACAGGTTGCCGAGAAGTGCCTCAAGGCGTGGATGAGCGCGCGGGGCATCCGCTACCCAAGAACCCACAACATTCGGGTCCTCTTGGAGGAGTTGACGGCGGCGGGCGAGGATGTGGCGGCGTTCTGGGACCTTCATGCTCTGACTGGTTGGGCGATGGACCTGCGATACGACCCCTTGGGACCGGATCACCGTCCGCTGGAGCGGGCCACCCTCCTGCGCGACATTGAGGCGATCTTCGCCAAGGCCCAGGAGGTCACAGTGTCAGCATCGGGCAAGGGGTCCTCGCCGCGCTGAGCGACGTCCAGATGATCGGCAAGTGCGTCCGCATCGCGGAAGGATGTCTCGTGCCGGCGCTGAAGGTAGGCTCATTCCACTTCTCGGGGACGACGGAGTTCTGACCTGACACAGGAGGTGTGAAGGCGGTGGACGACGACCTCGTGCAGGACATCGTGCGGCGCTTCCTGTCGGTCTCGGACCCCAAACGGATCATCGTGTTCGGGTCGCGAGCGCGCGGGGATGCCCGGCCTGACTCGGACGTGGACGTGATGGTCGTCGAGGACGGCCCGTTCGGGCAGGAGCGGAGCAGGTTCGACGAATGGAAGCGGTTGTACTACTCCCTCTGGGGGTGCCCTGCGGCTGTCGATCTGGTGCTCTACACGTCGGATGAGGTGAACCGATGGAAGGGCGCCCTGAACCACCTGATCCACGAGGCGGTCGAGAACGGAAGAGTCGTGTATGATCGACCTTGACCACGCCCGCGAGCTGCTTGAGCTGGCTGAGGAGGACCTCCGGACGGTGTGCGGCATGGCCGATGCCACGGTCTTCGCGGAGCGAGCCTTCTGCTTGCACGCGCAACAGGCGACGGAGAAGGCACTCAAGGCATGGCTCACGCTGCGGGGGCGTCCCTATCCGTTCATCCACGACCTTCTGCGGCTGATGCGGCTGTTGGCCGAGATGGGAGAGGGTACGTCCGCATACGAACACCTGGCCTGGCTGACGCTCTATGCGGGCGGCTTCCGGTACGAGCGAGTGCCCCCGGACATGGAGCGGTCCTGCGATCGCTCCGAGCTGACCGCTCAGGTCACGGGATTGCTGAGGCACGTCCGGCAACTGCTGGAGGAAGCGCCGCCGTAGGCCTATCCGACGCTCACTTGCCCCTCCGCCTCCGCCATCTCCACGATCGGCAGTGTCTCCGTTGAGTCCTCCCCCAGGCCCAGCCGTAACACGCTCGGTGAAGCCGCGCGGTAGCGGAGGCGCGCTCGCACCGTTAGCGGACCGGTGGCCTCCGCCGGGATCGGCACGCTGTACGTCTCGGTGATGGTCTGCTTGGGGGGGATGCGGTGGTCGGAGAGCTTCGAGGCGGCCAGCCAGAACTTCGGAGTGGCCTTCCCCTCGGCGTCGGCCATGACGACCTGGTACTTCACGGCGCCCGGGGCGATCTCGCCGTGCTCGTCGAGTCCGCCGCTGGTGTACAGAAGCTTGCCGGCCGGATCGAGGACCGTCAGTTCCAGCCACATGTCCCGCAGCTCGGTGACCCCAGTGGGAAGGTAGTGCCCGGCGCCGACGTTGGTGATCGCCACCTTGATGTCCGCGCTCGTGCGTCGCGCGACGTTCTGCGGGAGCTGCAGTTCCAGCGTCGCCGCTGCCTTCAGCATCGCCTCGGCGGCCTGGGCGATCTCCATCTCGCCAACCAGCGCTGCCACACCGCCACCACCGACCATGTCGTGGGTCCAGATGTGCGGGCGCTCTGGGCCGATGGGTGACGCCTTGCCTGGGTTCGGCTTCGTAACTCCCGGCCCCGGAGTCATGTGGCAGTCCTGGCAGATCACCTGGGTCGCGGGGTCGCCCGTGTTGTAGGGGCTCTCCTTCCACTCCGTGTAGGTTGTCTCCAGGTGCAGCCCATTGACCGGGTGATCGACGTTGTGGCAGGTGCCGCAGAACTCCGGGGTCGTGTGGAACTCGGAGAAGGCGACCTTGTGGGCCATGGCCTCTCCGTTGCCGAAGGGCCCGAGCTTCACCTCGCCGGGCTCAGGAATGTACTGCGCGTTCCCGATGCCCTGGTGACCCTTCAGCGTATGGCAGAAGTCACATTGCACGCCCTGCTTCGCGGTCTCGCTCAGCTTCGAGTGATCGACGGGGGGCACTTCCCCCGCCAGCTCG
>VGFC01000346.1 GCA_016869045.1 Armatimonadota bacterium | reverse complement strand
AGGTTGCCGCCGCGCAGCCCTGTGGCCTCCGTCAACCCCCCGCTGGTCTTCGGACCCCGGAACAGCGTCTGTAGCAGCCGGATCCGTGCTTCGTGGGCCAGCGAACTGAGGATCAGTTCCACATGCGCGGCGGGTGTCTCGACCACCTGCTCGGCCTTCCCCGTCTCCGAGAAGCACAGTCCGTGCCACGTGATGCCAAACGGGTTCGTGCTCTCGCCGACCTGCCACTGCGTCTTGAACGCCCCACCCCACAGCAGCAGGAAGTCGCCATCGTGCTTGAGGCTCTCCATCCACTCCGCCTCGATCTTCGACTGCCCGCAGCCCTTCCGCGCCGGCTTCAGCGCCGCGTCGGTGATGGGGCCGACGCTCCCGGGGTCCTTCGGCATGGCGCTCCTCCATTGCTACAGAATACCAACTGTACAGATTAGTGTATCACAGTCTGAGACGCCTGTCAAGGGTCGGGCAAGCCGGGATCTCAGTGCTAAGGACGCCTACGTCTTGAGAACCCTTACGGGAACCAGCTTTGCGACAATCTGGCCGAGGCCAAGCTCGACCGTGGAGAGGACGACGCTGCGCCCACGGTAGTCGTGGGGAACGTCCCGGGGGTGGGAGATGACCTCGCGGCCGCGGTCGTTCACGGTGTCACACTCGAAGTACCTCATGCCGGCCTTCTCCAGCACGCGCGTGACGTGCAGGATGTGAGGCAGGATGTACCCCGCGCCGTGCGGCAGCAAGTTGGCATTGGTCAGGCGGTGCAGGACGCCCAGGGTGCGGGCACGGCCCTCGAACCCGAGGGCCGTGATGGCGGTGTCGGAGAAGTTGGGCACGCCGCGCAGCAGGTAGCCCGGAATGTCGCTGCGCAGCATGAGGGGATACAGCTTCGCCGGTTGGTCGGTCTCGATGTGGTGGCAGCCGAGAATGATCTCGTTCGCGTGAACGAGGCCCTGGTGCGTTTTGTTGGCGATCAGCGAGAACTCCCCGAAGAGCCGCTGCGCAGCGAGGATTCGGCGCCGCTTCGTGAAGGAGTCCGCGTACCGGTAGAACGCGACGTACTCCTTCGCCGCCTCCCCCAACAGGACGCGCAGCGGGCCGAAGGGCGTCTCGAAGGTCGTGGCCATCTTCCGTAGGCCGTTGCTGAAGTCCCAGTAGAGCCCCGGTCCGTGAACGTTCGCATCGCGGAGCTCAGTGCCGGCGGCGTGCAGCACGAACACGTACGGCGGCAGATCGACGCTGGGGTCGAGCCGGTCCACGACGCAGATGTCGATGAAGTGGTTGCCCTTCGCGAAGTCCCACTCGATGGTGAGGCCGTCGAGCTGCGGCGGATCGGCGGTCATCTCCGCCATGCGCTCGATCAAGGTCGGGATGTCGGGCAGATCGTCGATGCCGCCGACGAGCATCCCGCAGCAGTTCGGCTTCGTGTCGAGGACCAGGAACTCCCGGTCGCCCTCGCCCCACGCGATCTTGCCGCCATAGCCGAAGCCGGACTGCCAGCGGCTGACGTTCCGCGTGATCGTCATGTCCGGGCTGCCGACGAACGTCGCGTCCGCCGGGCAGCCGAGCTGCTCCTGCACGTAGTGGATCTTCGCGATCCCATACGGCATGTTCGCCAGGCACAGGCGCGTGCCGCTATCCTCCGGGCCCGTCGAGAAGATATGCTGCCGCGCGCGTTCGAGGCGGTCCTCCGGCGACAGCTCGCCGTTCACGATCCGGGCCTCTCTGCTGGCGTTGACGCTCCCATCACCTATTCCCTATCCCCCGTAGTACTTACCTCCCCCATTCCGCCTTTGCGAGGTACACGTTCGAGTGCCCTTCCCGATCGCTGTTGAAGACCACGGAGGCGCCATCCGGCGCGAAGACGGGATGCGGGTGGGAATGCTGCGTCTCCCACGAGGTGTCGTGGCGGCAGAGCGGCTGCATGATCGCGCGCTCGCCCTCGTGCCTCACCAGGCACGTGAAGTTGCCGCCCTGCGGGAGGTCGGGCATGACGCATGTATCGCCCACGAGTAGGGTCTCGTCGGGGCTGGTCTGGATGTGGCTTGGGTTGGGGCCGTCGTAGCGGAACATCTGCAGGTTCTCGCCCGACGGATCGACGACGGCGTTGTAGGAGACGAAGGAGGACGCGCTCGGCGTCTCGCGCGTGGACCACTGGGTCACGAGCCGCCCGCTTGCGGTGAAGTACTCATGTCCCGAGCGGTCGAGGTGCCGCCGCTGGGGAAGCAGCGGCCAGACCTCGTGCGTACTCGCGCGCACGATCCAGAGGCGCTGCACGAGGTGCCACGGGCCTTCGTGGCAGAAGCAGACGATGTCCGGGTCCGTAGGGCTGACATTGACATGGCTGATCCACTCGCGCTCGCCCCAGAGCGCCTCGGCGCCGCTGCCGTCGGTGTACACGCGCATGACGACACACGCGGGACGGCGGTACAGGTGCTCGAGCATGTCCGAGTAGATCTTCCCCGTGTAGGTGGACAAGTTCAGCCTCTCGCAGTACGCGAAGGTCACGCTGGTTCCACCGGCTGTCGGTGACAGGATGCTTCCCCGGAAGCCCTCAGGAATCTCGTAGAGCGTCTCCGCCGCGCCGCCGTCCAGCGGAACGCGTTTCACCGCCTGTCCCGAGAACGCCCCGCACGCCTCCTGCGACGGCACCTGCCCCACCACCACCGCGCACGCGCCCTGCGTGGGGAGGATTGTGCTGGCGTGACACGAAACGCCGCCCGGCTCGTCGGTGAGCTGCACCAGGCGGCCCGACCCAAGCTCCAGCAGGAACGCCTGCCAGGTCCCGGTGCGGTTGCTCGACAGCAGCAGCCCACTGCCGTCATCGGTGAAGATGGGCTGCGTGAAGTAGGGGAAGATTGTGTCCCCCTGGTTGTCCGTCAGGCGCGTCACCTCGACTCCGGTGTGCGCGTCGGTCGTCCGCACGAAGTCGATTCGCGTCACATCGCCGATGGCCATCGCTAACCCTCCCGTCGTCCTTGGCCCGCGCTTTCGGCCGGCTCATCGCTCTCACCTTCGGCGGAAGGAACAACCTCCCGGCGAGCGGAACCGTTGAGGTAATCGCTGACTATCCGACACTCGGGGAGTGGTGGGGCGGGCATTCTTGCCCGCCATGGCCCTTGGCGGGCAGGAATGCCCGCCCCACCTCATCTGTGTTTGCGCGAGACTCAGCAAGAGCCCGCTGCGATCGCACACGGACCGCCGCCCATGTCTTTCGCTCTGACCAATCCACTCGCGTTGATGGGGCTGGCACTTCTGCCCTATCTCGTGTGGGTGAATCGCGGCAGCCTGGCCGACCAGCCCCATCGGCGCCGCTGGGTCTCGCTAGGGCTGCGGATGTTGATTGTGGTGCTGCTGGTACTCTCGCTGGCGGGCGTTCAGGCCGTGCGGGTCAACAACCAGCAGTGCGTCTTCTTCATCCTCGACGACTCCGACAGCGTTCCGGCAGCGCATAAGACCGCCGCGCTCGACTACGTCAAACGCGCCGTGAAGCAGATGCGCGGCGACGACTTGGCGGGGCTGATCGTCGTTGGCTCCGAGGCGCTGATGGAGCTGTCGCCGGCGAGGTCTCTGGAGATCGACAAGATCCACTCCGAACTCCCTCGCACCCGCACCGATCTCGCCGCCGCCCTCCGCCTGGCACTGGCCGCCTTTCCCGAGGGCACGCTGAAGAGAATCGTGCTGCTCAGCGACGGCAACGAGAACCTCGGCAGCGCCCTGGAGGAAGCCAATCTGGCGGCGTCGGATGAGGTCCTGATCGACGTGGTGCCCCTCAAGGCGAAGTACGAGAAGGAGGTACTCGCCGAGAAGCTCGTCGTGCCGGCGCAGGTGAAGATCGGGGAGCCATTCAGCCTCCGCCTCATCGTCCGCAGCCTGCAGCCGACGACCGCGACGATCCGCCTACTCCGCAAGAACCAGTTCTTCCGCTCCTACGATGCCACCCTCATCCAGGGCGCGAACAGCCTGGAGCTGCCGCAGGTCATCGACCAGCCCGGCTTCTATGAGTTCGAGGCGATCATTGAGACCCCGGACGATACGCTGGCCGACAACAACCGCGCGCTGGGCTTCTGTCTCGTCCACGGGCAACCGAAGGTCCTTTACTGCGAGGGCGATCCCGGCGGTGAACGCCACCTCCTGCCGGCGCTCCGCGACGCCAAGATCGAGACGGACCTGGTCGGGCTGTCCGGCGTGCCGCTCGCCCTGGGGGAGCTGCAGCAGTACGACGCCCTCATCCTCAGCGACGTGCGCGCCGACCTGATCTCGCTCGAGCAGATGATGATGATCCGGGCGGCGGTACGCGACCTGGGAATCGGCCTCCTCATGATCGGCGGCGAGGACAGCTTCGGCGTCGGCGGCTACTACCAGACGCCCGTCGAGGACGCCCTGCCGGTCTACATGGACGTGCGCCGCAAGCGCAAGCTCCCGGGCCTGGCGATGGAGCTGGTGATCGACAAGTCGGGCAGCATGGCCATGACGATGCTCGGCGGCTCCAAGGTCGGGCTGGCGCGCGAGGCGGCGGTCGCCGCGGTCGGGGTCCTCAACCCTCAGGACGAGATCGGCGTCATCTGCTTCGACCACGCGTTCAAGGAGGTCGTCCAGCTCCAGAGGGCGACCGACAAGCGCGCCATCTCCGAGCAGATCGCGCAGATTCGCGCCGGCGGCGGCACGCAGATGTATGGCGCGATGTACCGCGCTTACGAGCGGCTGAAGGCCTCCAATGCCAAGCTCAAGCACTGCATCCTGCTGACGGACGGCCAGTCCCTGCCCGCCGACTTCGAGGGCCTTGCGCGGCAGATGGCTGCCTCCAAGATCACCATCTCCTGCGTAGCGGTCGGCAGCGACTCCGCCGTCGGCCTGCTGCAGGCTCTCGCCAAGATCGGCCATGGCAACTTCTACTTCACGGACAGCCCCCGCAACATCCCGCGCATCTTCACGCGCGAGACCATGCTGGCCTCGCAGCACTTCATCGTGGACGAGCCCTTCCGGCCCCGCTGCGACGCCGCCAGCGAACTCCTGCGCGGCCTGGACCTGGCGAGCATGCCGCTGCTGCTCGGGCACGTGATGACGACGAAGAAGGAACTGGCCCACAACAGCATGGCCACGCCCAAGGGCGACCCCGTGCTCAGCGAGTGGCGCTATGGCCTCGGACGCGCCGTGGCCTTCACCTCCGACGCGAAGCCGCGGTGGGCGAGAGACTGGATGAGTTGGCCCGGCTACCGCAAGTTCTGGGAGCAGGTCGTGCGTTGGACGATCCGCTCCGTGCCGCGGTCACCGTACCTGACCTCCGTGAGCGTCGAGGGCGGCGAGGGGAAGGCCGTTCTCGAGGCGATCGACAGGGACGGGAGTTTCGTGAACTTCCTCAAGGCGGAGGCGCGGGTCATCAGGCCCACTCTGGAGACGGAGCGCCTGCCGATGCAGCAGGTCGCGCCGGGCCGCTATGAGGCGCGGTTCCGGGCGCGGGAGGTGGGCCAGTACATGGTGAACATCACCTACCAGGACGCCGAGGGACGCGCCGCCTGGCAGGTGGCCGGTGCGCAGGTCTCCTACCCGCCGGAGTACGCGGAACTCGAGCCGAACGAGCCGCTGCTCGCCCAGGTCAGCGGCCTGACGAACGGCGTGCTGAACCCGGAGCCCCAGGCCGCCTTCGTGAAGCGCCAGCCTGGTGTCCGCAAGTCCACCGACATCTGGCCGCTCCTCGCGATCCTGGCGTTGTTGCTCTTCCCGTTCGACGTGGCCCTGCGCCGTCTGATGATCGAGCGCGAGCACTGGGCGGCCTTCGCCGAGGCCTTCGCCCGGTTGGCGTGGTGGCGTCGCCTGCCGATGCCCGCTCCGGCCGGGGCGCCCCTCGGGCGTCTGCTCCACCGCAAGCAGGAGACCGCCGAGACCCTCCGCGAGGACCGCCCGCCGACCACGATCCGCCTCCCCGAGGCCTCCTCGTCTCCGGCCCCGAAGGCGAGGCCAACACCCGTGGCTCCCGCAGCGCCCGACAGCCGGATGAAGCGCCTGCTCGAAGCCAAGCGCCGCGCGCGGAATTACTGAGTCTCGTGTATCTTAGAGGGTGTATGAGAAGCACGGCATCGGGCGTGATGAATCACGCCCCTACACTCGGGCACGATGAATCGTGCCCCTACATAACGGCGGTTTACGGTCGTTTGTGATGTAGGGGCGCGATTCATCGCGCCCAATTGTGTAGGGGCGCCATTCATGGCGCCCGCCCACCCTTTTCATACACGCTCTTAGGGAACAAGGAGCGAACTCGTGGGGCGGGCATTCTTGCCCGCCAATGGCCCGTGGCGGGCAGGAATGCCCGCCCCACGAGCTTCCCTATCTACACGAGACTCAGTAGGGACCGGCCCCCACGATGTCCGCGACGTACCGCACGTCCGCCCGCAGGATGTCACGCAGCGGCTCGTCCGCCCCGCCCTCCGGGAGTGCGACGGTCAGGGCGCCCGCGTAGCCGGCGCGTCCCAGGATGGCCGCCACGCGGGCGTAGTCCACGGTGCCCTGCGCGGCGGGCGCGCCCTCCCCGTCAATCCGCGACCCTCGGCACACAACGTGGCGTATGTGCGGGGCAATTCGGCGGAGGAGCTCATATGCGCCCTCGGCAGACGCCTCGCCGCCGAACAGGTCTCCGATGTCCAACGCCAGGCCCGGGCCCGGGGGTTCGCCCGGGTCTCCGGCCAAGGCTGCCTCGATGGTGAGCCGGTTGCACGGCCGCAGGGCGACTGCGGGGATGACGCGAAGCCCGGCGCCGCGTTCGGCCAAGTGCTCGAGGCCGGACGCCAGTCCCTGCGGCCAGGCCTCAGGACTCGTCTCGATCTCGACGCACAGCACCGGAGCTCCCGCCGTGTCGGCCGCGTAGAGCGCCATCTCGATCTCGTCCACCTCGGCCGCGCCGAGCCCGACGCCCGTCGGCGAGGCGAGCCGAATGGCGGACAGCGTGATCGCCTGCTCGTACAAGTGCTGCCGGTACGACCGCGCGCCACTCTCGTGGGCGACGGACAGGCGCGCCGCGCCGGCCCCGTCGAGCCGCGGGACCTCGCACGTCAGCGCCATGTCCATCTCGATTCGCCGCACCTGCAGGTCGTCCAGACCGTCGATCAGGGACGGGTACCCCGACCGGGTCAGCGCCTGCCTCTGGACTGAGACGTGCACACCGCTCCCCCTTCCGGGTCCGACACGTCCCCTGCCTTCACCACGCAACCCACCCCCTCCTCCGAGCATCTTTCTTTCGCAGGGGACGAAGGAACTCGCTGCGTTTGGTCGAATAGTAATGCCGTCTGCCATCGTTACGAGGGAGGGTCACCATGCCCCGCACGGTCAGCCTCGCCTGTGTGCTTGCTACCGCCATCCTGCTTCTCGCCGCTCCCGGGTCCTGGGCCGTCACGGTCATGAACCAGTTCCCCGCCATACCGGGTGGGCCGCCGCTCTACTTCGTGGAGGGCGTCGCCTACGGCGACGGTTACGTGTACTACTCTAACAGTGAGGCGCTCTTCCAGCTCGACGCCACGACAGGCGCGCCCCTGAAGCAGCAGGCTGTGTCCGGGTTCATCAACGACCTGGACTGGGTGAACGGCGAGGTGTGGGGCTCTCGCGTGACGCCCCCCTCCATCGTCCGCTTCGATCCCGACACGTTCGCGGAGCTCGGCTCCTTTGACGTGACCGCGGCGGGGATACCGGAGGGAATCACCTTCGACGGGACGCTGGCGCTGTTCTCGGTGGACGGCCCGCCGGCGTTGGTGTATGAACTCGACCCCGCCACCGGTACCGTCGGCGCGAGCCGAGCCTCGCTCGCGACCGACCCCGAGGCGCTCGCATACTCCGACGGGTTCTTGTGGGAGGCCGGTAAGGTCGAGGGCGAAATCCACAAGGTGAACCGGAACACAGGGCAACTGATCGCCTCCTTCCCCACGCCGACGGCCGACACCCACGGCATGGGGTGGGACGGCCAGTACCTGTGGGCCACCGCCTATCAGACCTCGATGGTCTACCAGTACGATGTGTCCGACGTCAACGTCGGGCCGACGCTCACCTACGTGCAGACCGCGGGGTACCAGACCGATGGGGTGGACCCCGACAGCGGCAGCAGCACGACGTGGTTCGACTTCCGCTGCGTCTACACGGACGCCGACAACGACGCGCCGTGGTATGTGCTGGTGTCCATTCGGCAGAACGGGGTCCCGGTCAGCGGAAGCCCCTTCTTCCTCACCAACACGGGCGACTACACCTACGATGACGGCGCCATCTACTCCTATCAGAAGCGCCTGCCCGCGGCCTCGAACTACACGTACCGGTTCTTCGCTGCCAATCAGTTCGCCAACGCGACCGGCC
>VGFC01000345.1 GCA_016869045.1 Armatimonadota bacterium | reverse complement strand
GAAATTAGGGACAGGCACCAATTTCGGGCGGACGTCTTGCCCGAAATTGGTGCCTGTCCCTAATTTCCTATCACCGCTAAGACCCTCTCCCGGCGCGGTCGTTCGATTTCCGTGCCCAGGATCGCGATGTCGTTGCCGAAGCATTCGCGGATCACCTCGAGCGCTTTGCTCGTTCGCCGGCGCTTCCGATGGAACGCGCGGTTGTCATGGAACAGGCTGAGTTGGCGGCCCGTGTCGCGGCGACACTCCGAGGCCTTCACGGCAAGGGCGGTGATCGGTGCGCTGATGTTCAGCCGCCCGAGCAGCGCCCGACAGGTGCGGAGGAGGTCGGCTTCCGTGCTGCTTGGGAAACGCAGGCGGAGCGTACTGGAGACCTCCGGGCCTTCCTCCGGCGCTGCGCGCAAGGCAATTCGCCCGCAGACTTCCTGGCGCAGGCGAAGCTCCCCCGCCACCTTGCGCGTCAGCTCCCGCAGGCAGCGGTCGAGGGTCTCGGGATTGTCGGCGCCGCCCGGAAAGGTCTGCCGCGCGACGATCTCCCGCGGCGGATAAAGCGGCTCCACGCGCGAGTGGTCGATGCCCTGGGCCAAGTCGTGCAGCCGACGCGCCTCACTCCCGAAGTGCTCCGCGAGGCGCGCCCGAGGAATCGAGCGCAGCAGGCCGATGGTGGTGATTCCGAGGGCCTGGAGGTGCTCAAGCGTCTTCGGATCGAGGGTCCAGAGTTCCGTGATTGGCAGGACGTCAAAATTAGGGACAGGCCCCAATTTCCGGGGGACGTCATCCCGGAAATTGGGGCCTGTCCCTAATTTTGCGATGAGTTTGCTCGGTCCGCAGGCTCCGCGGCAGGTGAAGCCGAAGCGTTTCTCGATGGCATGTTGCACAACGGCCAGCGCCTCTTCCGGTTGTTTGAGGCCGGCCAGATCGAAGAAGACTTCCCCGGGTTCGCGCGGCTCGACGCCCCCGAAGTGGGTGACGCAGAGGTCCAGGACCTCTTTCCAGAAGGGCTGGTACCGATCCTCAACGAGGGGGATGAACTGCGCCTCTGGGCAGATCGCCTGGGCCTGGGCCAGCCGTATCCCGACCTTTAGCCCCGCCTTCTCGCTTGCCTCGGAGAGGGACTTGACTCGGCCCCGATGGTGAATGACGAGGGCCTGTTTCGGAATGCCCAGTAGCTTCGCTTCGACTTCCGCCTGGAAGCGGGGCAGGAGGAGGAAGCCGGTTGTGATGGCCGTTTGCCGTTCCCTGTCACCTGTTACCTGTTCCCTGTCCCCTACCGTTAGAGACCGGAGGCTGATGTTCGCCGGTGCTCGTCCGTACATGTCGATCTCCCCCGACAATCGAATGGAACGCTTGTTCGATTAGTATATCGAACGCAGGTTCGATTGTCAAGCCCCTTGAGCAAAAAAGGCCCGGAGCAGGTGCAAGGGCCTTTCTGAAGCCTCGGAGAAGCCCTACTGGGTCCCTGACAAACACGGAAACAGTGGGGCGGGCATTCTTGCCCGCCACGGCCCTTGGCGGGCAAGAATGCCCGCCCCACTGTTCCCGTATCTATCGAGAACTCAGTAGGAGGGAACCCAACATGACAGACTCCCTGGATCGTCGAGACTTCATGAAGACGACCGCGCTCTCGCTGGCTTCACTCTCTGCCGGCGGCGCTCTCGCTCGCGCCCAACCACCGACTTCGCCCAACGAGAAGCTCAACATCGCCCTGATTGGCATCTGGGGTCGTGGGGCCGGTAACGCAGAAGGGGTGCGCGGCGAGAACTTCTACGCGCTGTGCGACATCGACGAGCGCAACTACGGGCAGTTCATCGAGAAGTTCCCCGAAGCTGAGAAGGCCAAGCGCGAGAACGATTGGCGCCGGTTGCTGGACGACACGAACATCGACGCCGTGGTCATCAGCGCCGCCGACCAGATTCACGCCCTCGCCTGTGTCAAGGCAATGCAGATGGGGATGCACGTGTACTGCGAGAAGCCGCTGGCACACTCGGTCTACGAGGCCCGCCGCGTGCGCGAGGTCTACCGCGAGTGCCGGGGTAAGGTCGCCACGCAGATGGGCACACAGATTCATGCCTCGGACAACTTCCGCCGCGTGGTCGAACTGATCCAAAGCGGCGCGATCGGGCCCGTGCGCGAGGCCCACGTCTGGTGCAGCCGGACGATCCCACCCCTCGAGCCGCTGGAGGGCACACACGAGATCCCGGACTATCTGAAGTGGGACCTGTGGCTCGGACCGGCGCCCGATCGTCCGTATCACCCGGGCTACTTACCGGGCAACCTCAACTGGAACCGGCGATGGGACTTCGGCAACGGTGTGCTGGGTGACATGGGGAGCCATCTCATCGACCTGCCGTGGTGGGCCCTCAAGCTGAGGTATCCCGAGACCGTCTCGGCCGAGGGGCCGCCCCCGGACCCCGTCAAGAACCCCGAGTGGATGATCGTCACCTGGAAGCACGGACCGCGCCCGGACAGCGCGCTCCTCAACCACCCTGTCACGGTGAAGTGGTATCACGGCGGCCAGCAGCCGGAGTACCGGCCGAAGATCGAGACGGGCGTGGACCTGACGCAGTGGTTCAACGGGATTCTGTTCGTGGGCGACGACGGGATGCTGCTGGCGGACTACGGGCAGTGCGTGCTCCTGCCGGCGGAGAAGTTCAAGGACTTCGCCCCGCCCCCGCAGACGATTCCGCCCTCCTTGGGGCACTACGAGGAGTGGCTGCACGCGGCGAGGACCGGCGGCGTGTCGCTGTGCAACTTCGAGTACTCGGGCTCCCTGGTCGAGCACAACCTCCTGGGCAACGTCGCGTTCCGCGTGGGGCAGGAGCTGACCTGGGACCCCAAGCAACTCAAGGCTACGAACTGCCCGGAGGCCGACCCGTTCATCCGCCGGGAGTACCGGCCGGGATGGAGCATCTAGGTCGAAATTAGGGACAGGCCCCAATTTCGGACAGGACGTCCGTCCGAAATTGGGGCCTGTCCCTAATTTCGACCCTTACGAGTTCGCCTTGACGAACTGCACCAGTTCTGACAGCGTCGTCGTGGCCAGCGCGACACACGTATCGGCGGCCCCGTAGTAGACCCGCAGCTCGTCGGTTGCTTCGTCGTGAACTGCGGCGACGGGGAAGACGACGTTCGGCGTGTCGCCGACGCACTCGTACAGCTCCGTCGGCGCGAGGATGTATCTGCGCGACCGATAGAGCACCTTCCACGGCTGCTCCAAGTCCAGGATCGCCGCGCCGGCGAAGTAGTTGTAGCCGTTGCAGGACGTCAGGACGCCGTGGTAGATCAGCACCCACCCCTCCGGCGTCTCGATGGGCACCGGCCCCGCGCCGATCTTCGTGCTCTCCCACCCGCCCCGCCGCCCCATGACGAACCGATGCTTGCCCCAGTGGATCAGATCGTCGGAGTAGCACAGGTAGATGTCCCCATAGGGCGTGTGGCCCATGTCGCTGGGCCGATGGAGCAGCACGAACTCGCCGTTGATCCTGCGCGGGAAGAGCACCGCGTTCCGATTGCACGGCGGCAGGATGATCTCCAGCAGCTCGAACGTCTCGAAGTCGTCGGTGACGCCCAGGCCAATGGCGGGCCCGTGATAGCCATGGCACCAGGTGATGTAGTACCGCCCCTCTAGCCGCACGATGCGCGGATCGTAGCCGTAGACGAACTCGGCGATCTCCGGTGTGCCACACTCCCAGCGAATCGGCTCGGGATCGATCTGCCACGCGATGCCGTCCTCGCTCCGGCCGACATGGAGGGTCATGTGCCGGCACTGGTCGTCCACGCGGAAGACCCCGCGGTACCCATCTGGAACCCGGATCACGCTGCTGTTCATGATGCTGTTCGAGGTGGGCGTCGCGTTGCGGTGGATGATTGGGTTGCCGGGATAGCGCTTCAGCAGCGGCTCGTTGGCAGGGCTGAGTTGGCTCATCGCGGGTCTCCGTTTCGTGGGGGTCACATCTTTAAATTTTAATCTTGGCCTGGGCACGGACAAGCCCGTGCCCAGGCCAAGATTAAAATTTAAAGATGTGACCCCATAACAGAACTCCTCCAGCGCCGCGCAGATGGCCTCGATGTTCGCGAGCGGCACGTCGGCCCCCCAGACGCCCGCGTTGAGCATCAGGCCGCCCTCCGGTGCGGCGAGGGCGTCAACAACCGCGCCGATGTCGTCGCGGATCTTCTGCGGCGTGTCGAAGGGGAAGCCCTGGCGGTCCAGGTCCACGGTCACGCAGACCTTGCCCTTGTAGGCGCGGACGATTCCCTCCAGCGTGTTGGCGCGGATCTGGGGATCGTGCATCGAGATGCCGCACTCGATCAGGTCATCCACGATCTCCAGCACGTACCCGTCCGAGGACAGGCACACGTGCGCGCCTGCGTCCCGGCAGGTGCGGAAGAGCGTCACGAACATCGGCTTGATGTAGCGGCGGAACTTGTCCGGGTGGATCATCAGCGCCCGCTGGGTGCCGATGTCCGTGTGGAAGCCGACGAAGTCCACGCCGATGTCGAGCCACCGTTTCACCAGCGCGAGTTCGTACTCGGTCAGCATGTCGATGAGTCGGGGGAGGTGTGGGTCGTCGGTCGCGAAATCGAGCATCAGGTTCTCGAATCCGCGCAGGAAGTACATCCGGTCGAAGAGGCGCTCGCCGTTCCCGCCGGTTAGGTTCCCCGCCTCACGCGCGGCCTCGATATTGCGGCGCGCCTGGTCCCAGTCGCGCGGGCCGCGTTCCTCCAGCGTCTCCAGGTCCGGCGGCCGAAAGCTGTCGAGCGCGGACCAGTCGGCCAACGGGTGCTCGATGACCTGGCCCTCCAGCCCGCCCTGGATGTTCTGCCAGAGGCACCCCCAGTTGTCGCGGAAGGTCTCGCCCTTCCGGTAGACGACGGGCATCTCGTCGTAGAAGCACGCGTTGCCCGGCTGGTAGCCCGGGAACAGGAGCGGGTGCTGCGCCAGGACCTTCTCCAGTTCGCCGCGATAGTGGTGCCAGACGGCGGGCGCGAAACCGATGCCGCACGGAATGCGCTCCGGGTGGCGGAACTCGATGGCCCGCAGCCAGTTCTCACGATGGGACATCATCAGGGGTCACGCCTCCTTCGAGCGATCGATGGCCTACATGGAGCACTTCGGCGGCGAGCACGTCTGCTCCTCCGTCGGGGTCACATCTTTAAATTTCAATCTTCATTCCAGCCCCGACGGAAGAGACGTCGGCGCTGGAATGAAGATTGAAATTTAAAGATGTGACCCCATGGGCCGTGGAGGTGCCGCGCGGGCAGCGTGGGAATGCTCCAACAAGGAATGTGATCCTATCGAGGAGCGCGGGACGATGGTTGAGCTTCGCGTGAACGGGGCGGCTCACGCCCTGGATGTGGAAGCAGACCGCACGCTGCTGAGCGTGCTGCGCGACGAGCTGGACCTCACGGGTACGAAGTATGGCTGTGGCGAGGGGCAGTGCGGCGCGTGCACGGTGCTGGTTGGCGGCAAGCCGGTGAGGTCCTGCATGACGCCGGTGGGTAGCGTCGCGGGGAAGCCGATCACCACCATCGAGGGCCTCGCCAAGGACGGCGCGCTGCACCCGCTGCAGCAGGCCTTCATCGACCTGGATGCCATGCAGTGCGGCTACTGCACGCCGGGCATGATCCTGGCCGGGGCGGCGCTGTTGGCCGCGAACCGCGACCCGACCGATGAGCAGATCGCCGAGGCGCTGGAGGGCCATGTCTGCCGTTGCGGCACGTACCAGCGCATTCGGGCCGCGGTTCACCGGGCGGCCGAGGTGATGAAGGGAGGCCCGCGATGAGCGACGAGCGCCTGGAGGACATCCTGGCCGATCACGGCCTTCTCCCCGATGCAACGTTCAGTCGGCGCGACTTCATCTCCGCCCTCGGCGGGGGCATCGCGGTCCTGATCCTGTTCCCGCGCAGCGAGGCCGAGGCCCAGCGCGGCGGTCCGCAAGGCCCGACGGAGATCGGCGGGTGGGTTCACATTGATCAGGCCGGCCAAGTGACCGCGTTCGTCGGCAAGGTGGAGCTAGGGCAGAACGCCCGCACTTCCCTCAGCATGGTGGTTGCCGAGGAGCTGCGAATCGAGCCCTCCGCCGTGAACCTCGTGATGGCTGACACCTCCATCACGCCCTACGATGCAGGGACCTTCGGCAGCCGCACGACGCCCGGTACGGTGCCCCCGCTCAGGAAGGCGGCGGCCGCGGCGCGGGAGCTGCTCCTCGATCTGGCCGCGCAGCAACTGGCCGTGGACCGCACAACCCTCACGGTGGCGGATCACAAGGTGACCCACGCCGACGGGCGCAGCCTCACCTTCGGGGAGCTGACCAAGGGGCAGAAGCTCGTCCAGGCCATCCCCGACCAGGTCCCCGAGACGCCGCCCGCCGAGTGGCGAGTCGTCGGCCACCCGACGCCGAAGGTCGATGCGGTCACCGTGGTCACCGGTCAGAAGCGCTTTGCCTCGGACCAGAAGCGCCCGGGGATGCTGCATGGCAAGGTGCTCCGCCCGACAGCCTACCGCGCGACGCTGAAGTCCCTCGACACGGCGGCAGCCGAGGCCATGCCGGGCGTGACGGTGGTCCACGACGGCGACTTCGTGGGCGTGGTTGCGCCGACCGAGGTTGCGGCGGCCAAGGCGCTCGACGCGATTCAGGCCGAGTGGAATGCTCAGACGCTCGTCAAGCCCGAGGAGCTCTACGAACATCTGAAGAGCACCGCCCAGCAAACGGACCGGGGCGGCAACACGGTTGGCTCGATGGTTGACGGCCTGGCGGCGGCCGAGGTGAAGCTCGAGCGCTCCTACACGGTCTCCTACCTGGCGCACGCCGCAATCGAGCCCCGATCTGCGACCGCCGAGTGGGAGAACGGGAACCTCACGGCGTGGACCGCGACCCAGTCTCCCTTCGGGGTGCGTTCGGGTCTGAGCCGCCAGTTTGGCCTCCCCGAGACGCAGGTCCGCGTGATCGCCCCCGACACGGGGAACGGCTATGGTGGCAAGACGCCGGGCCAGGCGGCAAGCGAGGCGGCGCGCCTGGCGAAGGTCGTGGGCCGACCGGTGCGCGTGGCCTGGACGCGCGAGGAGGAGATGACCTGGCCCCACTTCAGGCCGGCGGGTGTCATCGACGTCACGAGCGGCGCCCTGCGGAACGGGAAGCTGGTCGCCTGGGAGTACCACAACTACAACTCCGGCCCGGCCGCGCTGGGCACGCCCTATGCGGTCCCGAACCAGCTCGTGCAGCATCATCCGTGCGACAGCCCGCTCGCGCAGGGCGCGTACCGCGGCCTGGCGGCGCCGGCCAACATCTGGGCCCGCGAGACGCACATGGATGAGATGGCGCACGAGCTGGGCCTCGATCCGTTGGCCTTCCGCCTGGCGAACCTCACCGACGACCGGCTGCGCACGGTTCTGCAGACGGCGACCGCGCGCTTCGGCTGGGGCCAGGCGCTGGCCACCGGCGGGCGCGGCTTCGGCCTCGGCTGCGGAATCGACAAGGGCGGGTACACGGCGACGTGCGCGGAGGTCCTGGTGGATCAGACGACGCGCCAGGTGCGCGTGGTGCGTATTCTGACCGCCTTCGAGTGCGGAGCAATCATCAACCCGCTGCAGCTCGAGAACCAGATCATCGGCGCGGCGACCATGGCGCTCGGGCCGGCGCTCTTTGAGGCCCTCGAGTTCGATGAGCAGCGTCTGCTCAACACGAGCTACTCGGCCTATCGTCTCCCTCGCTTCAGCGACCTGCCGCAGATCGAGGCCGTCATGGTTGACCGCAGGGACCTGCCGTCGGCAGGCGGCGGGGAGACGCCCTTCGCGGGCGTGGCACCCGCCATCGGCAACGCCATCTTCAACGCAACCGGCGTGCGCCTCCGGGCGCTGCCTCTCGTGCCCAACGGCATGCCGGCCGCGTAGACAACGGCGGGCCGGATGGCCTTCGGCCATGCGGCCCCTCCCAACGACCATGGGCATCCTCGCCCAGACGACGTGCTTCATCGATTCGGGGCGACCGTTCTGCGTCGCCCTCGTGCTGTCGGCCGAGGGTTCCACGCCGCGTGAGGCGGGAGTGAGAGCCCTGGTGGAGGCCGACGGCCGAATCCACGGCACCGTGGGAGGAGGCGTACTCGAAGCTGAGGCCCAGCGCGCTGCGGTGGAAGCCTGTCGGTCGGGTGAGCCGGCGGTGCTGGCCATCGACCTCACGGGCGACGAGGCTGCGGGTCTGGAGCCGATCTGCGGCGGGGCAGTGCGGGTGCTCGTTGACCCGACGGCCCGCAAGGACGCAGAGGCCTACCGCGCGGCGGCGCAGGCGCAGGGAGAACGTCGGCGCGGTTCTCTTGTGACCTGTGTGCGCGAAGGGCCGCCGGTG
>VGFC01000344.1 GCA_016869045.1 Armatimonadota bacterium | reverse complement strand
GGAGGCCATCGCCGAGGATGAATTGAACGCGTATGTGGCGCAGCCGAAGGTGCAGACCACGGAGGGGTATGGCCACGAGGCCTTCGCGTACGACGCGGAGCGCGATGAGTACGTGTGCCCGGGTGGGGCGCGGCTGAGCTTCTGGAAGACGAAGCGGATGCGTAAGACGGTCTACCGGGTGTATCGGTCGAGCCGCACGCAGTGCGGGGCGTGTCCGCATCAGAAGGCCTGTCTGGGGAAGCGCAAGGAGCGGCGTCGCGAGCTGCTGATCCCGCCGCACGCCGCTTTGCTGGCCGCCATGCGGTCCAAGATGGCGACCGACGCGGGTCGGCAGGCGCTGCAGGTGCGGAAGCAGTCGGTGGAGCCGGTGTTTGGGGTGATGAAGTCGGTGTTGGGACTGCGGCGGTTTCTGTTACGGGGGCTGGCGGGCGCCCGCGCGGAGTTTCGGATCGCGGCGCTCGCGGTGAACCTGCGGAAGCTGGTCGCCTGCGGGCCGCCGCGAGGCTTGCGGCGCGAGCTGACCTCGGAGAAGCCGCCGCGCGTCTTGCCGGGCAGGCCGGAAGCGGGCCACAGGCCCCACACTGTCGCGACCCGGGGCCACCCGACACAGCCCCTCCGCCAACCCGCAACCCGAGCGCTCCGCCCGCCCCTCCCCAACACCATCGGCCCGTCATCGCCCTGAGCTCAGATGACTTTGGGGACGGGCTGGAGGAAGAAGCGCACCCACTCGGCCCATTCCCCGTGCGTGGTGACGCGCAGCAGGCGCTCGTAGTAGTCCTGGCGATGGCGCTCGAAGAAGCGGCTCAGGTAGAGCAGCGGGTGAGGCAAGATGCCCCAATGCACCATCAGGAGGGCGATGAGCAACCGCCCGACGCGCCCGTTGCCGTCGAGGAACGGCTGGATGGCCTCGAACTGGTAGTGGATCAGCGCGAGCCGGACAAGCTGCGGCTCGGCGACCTCCGCGTGCATGTAGCCCTCGAGGGCATTGAGACACTCCCGCATCTCGGGCGGCGCGGGAGGCACGTAGGTCGCCTCGCGGAGGGAGCAGCCCGGCGGCCCGATCCAGTTCTGCATTCGCCGGAACTCGCCGGGCTCGCGCTGCCGGCCACGGACGCCGGCCATGAGCCGCTCGTGCACCTCGCGGATCAGCCGGAGGCACACCGGTAGCGTCTCCAGCCGTTCCAGGCCGTACTCCAGCGCATGCACGCAGCTGAGGACCTCGCGCATGTCCGCCTCGGGCGGGCCTCCCGGCCGCGGCCGGCCGGAGGCCTCGTAGATCAGCAGGTCCCTGAGGTCCGACTCGGTCCCCTCAATGCGGGAGGACGCCACGGCCTCCTGGCGGATGAAGGGGCGCACAAAGAGCTGCGGGTTCTCCAGCGTCTGCCCCAGCCCGGCCAACCGCCCGGCGGCTCTCTCCGCAGCGGCTAGGTCGCGCGCGAAGGCGAGGTCGTAGCTGAGCTTCGGCGGCAGGGGATCAGGCACGAAGTGCCAGAAGGCCTCCGCGTTACGGCCGACCTGGATGAGCTTGCCCGGCGCGTTGTCCGCGAGTTGGTTCGGGTGCATGAGATCACCACGGGGCCGATGGTCCGCTTGCGGGCCTTTTTCCACGCGCGGGCGCGGCAGTCCTTGCCCGCAGCTCGATGCGTCCGGCGCGGATGGAGGCTGCGGGGCGTTGTGACCAGGGTCACGAGGCCCGGACACCGAGTGCACGTCTCCCCTGGCGGGAGGCGGGTGCGCTGATGGGTATCCGGGCACGGATGATTGGAGACGATGCAGAGAAGCGCCGACAGGCACGGGCGAGGTTGCGCCAGGTGCTGCGCCGGAGGCTGACCTCGCAGTCGGCGCGCCGCAGGCGGAAGGCGCTGGTGTGGATGTCGGCAGCCTCGGCGCTCGTGCTGGGCGCGGCCCTGGTCTGGGGCGTGATCCAGGTTGGCATGCCGGCACCCAAGCTGGACGATCCACCGCCGCGACCGTGGTGGCCGGTACTCATCCGGGATGACGCGCTGCGCCACATGACAGCGGCGGAGTTGGCGTTCTCCCGGCAGATGCTCAGAGCTGAGAACGAGTGGCTAGACGTAGCTCTTGAGGAAGCGGCCAAGGCCGAGAGGGCCGGAGCGCCGGCGGCCTACGTCGCGTGGTTGAGGCTGCGAGCGTTCCGCTACCCGACCGGGCCCGGAGGTCGTTACGGGCCGATGCCTTCCAGCATCCGCGAGCAACTGACACGGCTGCGCCGCCTAGAACCTGACGAGCCATTCTGGGAACTGCTGTGGGGGGCCGCGCTGATCCGTGTGGGGGAGGTGGAGGCAGGCAAGGCGTGCGTCAAGCACTCCCTCGCACAACCAGAGCCGTACAGCGTGCCAGCGCTGCCGACGCCCTGGCGGTGGTGGGCGGAGCCGCTGCCGTCCAGCGAGCTCTACGACCTGTACCTGCTCGATCCCGCGTGCTTGCTGTTGGCCCAGGAGGCCGTTGAGGCAGGCCAGCAGGGCCGCGTCGGGCAGGCGCGCCACAAGCTGGAGCTTCTGCGGCGGCTCGAACTGAAGCTCGCCCAGACCCAGCGGCGCTGGGTCGCTGGAGGCTCGGACTGGGGGGCGTCCGAGCCCGCTTCCCTGGGGTGGGGAGCTGAGGCCGGGTTCCTGTACGAGCTCGCGCTGAGAAGGCTCCTGAAGCAAGACCGCCGCGCGTGGAGGGACATGGCCCACCTGGCGATGTACCAGCGATGCGCAGTCGACAGCATCTCCCGGTCGCCGATATCACCGATGGCGTCGGGGTGGGGGCGCGTTCCTACAGGCTACTGGCGGCGGGCAGCGTTGGTGCTGGGAGCGGCGCTGCTTCTCGCCTGCGGGTGGGCCGTGCGTCCGTGGGCCCACCTGCGGATGCGGAAGCGCAACGCGCGACTCACGGACCTGGTCGTGCGAGGAACGACGGGCGCCGACGTGTGCTGCCTCGCCGCGGGGGTGGCGGCCGCCATCGTGGCCGGGTGGGTCTGGCACCGCGTGGGCTACCAACTGGCTACAGTCCCGTTCGGCATGTGCGACTGCTGGTTGTACGGCATCAAGTGCATTCGCATGCGGTCCGACCTCCTCTACGGAGGCATCCTGGCCGTGGCTATGTCGCCCCCGGCGCTGGCGGCGCTGCTCACGGGCCTGGAGATCGCGGGCGCCTGGCGCTTCCGCCGCCTGTGTCGGCGAGCCGGCAGCGGCGTATGGGACCGCCCTCTCGTGCGACCTCCCATGCTGCCAGTGATGATGCGGGGTGCCATCCCCCGAACGCTGCTTGCGCTCGCGCTGGCGGCGTTCCTCGCAACCGCGGCGTGGCAGCAGCGGACAACCGACATCCGATCGCTGGACCGAGCGATCTGGCCCGGCGCGAGCGCGTCGATCATGGCCGAGGAGGTCAGCCGGGTCATGCACGTCCGCGAGGCCACGCTCGCGATCCTGGCGGCCCGCTCAGTGGAGGAGGCCATTGAGGCCACGCCGAGCGCGCTGCTGGAGTCCCCCAGTTCGGTGCTCGCGGAGCGCAGTAAGGACCCCGTCGAGAAGGCCTACTGGAAGGGACTCGAACAGGCTGACGAACAGAGGATGAACCGCTACGTTCTGCCGTAGCGTAGCTGGGACGGAGGACCCGATAGCCCGCGCCTCGAACGCACTCGCGCAGGACCAGCGCCGCCGCCCGGTGATCCCCATGGACCGAGTCGCCTTCTTCGCCCCCTACCCCTTCGAGGTGGGCCGGAAGATCCGCATCGAGGGCGGGCCACGCGCCGGCGACTGGCTGGTCGTCGGCGTGACGGAGCGCAAGGTGACCTTGCGCTGCCCCATTTCGGGGCGCGAGTTCGAGTGGGACCGCTTCTGCTACCTGGTCGAAGAGCGCGACGCGCAATGGCCCGCGGAGGACTGACTGCGCACCGGGAGATTCCCCGCCGAACCGCGTGTTCTACGGCATAGTGGATTCCAGAAAGGAGCCGTCAGGATGCCCACCAAGGACAATCTGCAAGAAGCCTTCGCCGGCGAGAGCCAGGCGAACCGGAAGTACCTTGCCTTCGCGAAGAAGGCCGAGAGCGAGGGTTTCCCTCAGGTCGCGAAGCTGTTCCGGGCCGCGGCGGACGCCGAGACCGTCCACGCCCACGCCCACCTGCGCGTGCTCAAGGGCGTCAAGAGCACGGCCGAGAACGTCGAGGCCGCCATCGAGGGTGAGGGCTTCGAGTTCAAGGAGATGTACCCCAAGTTCCTTCAGGAAGCGAAGGACGAGGGCGACAACCCGGCGGTCACCAGCATCGCCAACGCGCTGGCGGTCGAGGAGATCCACCACACGCTCTACACCGAGGCCCTGGCCGCCGTCAAGGCCGGCAACGACCTGAGCGCGCAGCCGATCTACGTGTGCCAGGTCTGCGGGAATACCGTCCACGCCGTCCCGGACGCGTGCCCCGTCTGCGGCGCCTCCAAGGACAACTTCAAGGAGATCGCGTAGACCTCCCTGCCGCATAGCGTACCCTCGGCGAGCCGCCTCCCTCCCCGGCGGCTCGCCGACGTATGTCCTCCCGGGCAGGTCCCTCCTTTGGCGTGGCGAAGTGCACATCACCCCAGAGCGGATGAGGCACCAGTGTAGTGGCTTCCTTTGCCTGCCTGTACTACCACCTCGTCTTCGCCACCAAGGGCCGTGAACCCCTCGTGACCCCAGAGATCGCTCCGCGCCTCTGGAGCTACATCGGCGGGATCATCCGGTCCCAGGGCGGACTCGCTCTGGCCATCGGGGGAACGGCCGACCACGTGCACCTCCTCGCGAGTCTCCCCAAGAACCGGACGATCCCCGACCTCCTCCGAGAGATCAAGGCGAACTCGTCTCGCTGGGTGCATGAGACCTTCCCGCATCCCAGGTTCGCGTGGCAGGACGGGTACGCAGCCTTCACGGTCAGCGTGCGAGGGCTGCCGCAAGTGAATGCCTACATCGCGGGGCAGGAGGAGCACCACGCGAAGGTCAGCTTCGAGGACGAGTTCCGGTCGTTCCTCGCGGAGCACGGCGTCGAGTACGACGAGCGGTACCTCTGGGGGAAGGACTGTCGCCCCTCCGGGGCTTGAGGGAGGGGGTGGGTCCCCGGGTTCCGTGGGCTTGCGCCCACGGCTACGCATCCTTCGCCCCTTGCGGGGCGACACGACCCGGACCTCCGGCCCCGAAGGGGCCGAGGACCAGTAGCCGTGGGCGCAAGCCCACGGAACCGAGGGGCCACCCTCCCTCCCGGCCCCGAGGGGGCCGAAGACGAATAGCCGTGGGCGCAAGCCCACGGGAACCTGAGGGGCCACCCTCCCTCCCGGCCCCGAGGGGGCCGAAGACGAATAGCCGTGGGCGCAAGCCCACGGAACCGAGGGGACCGCCCCTCCCTTTCGGCCCCGAAGGGGCCGAGGATGGGTAGCCGTGGGCGCAAGCCCACGGAACCGAGGGGCCCGCCCCTCCCTTGTGGCCCCGAAGGGGCCGCGGACTCCGGCCCCGAAGGGGCCGAAGACGAATAGCCGTGGGCGCAAGCCCACGGAACCGAGGGGCCACCCTCCCTTTCGGCCCCGAAGGGGCCGAGGATGGGTAGCCATGGGCGCAAGCCCACGGAACCGAGGGGCCACCCTCCCTTTCGGCCCCGAAGGGGCCGAGGATGGGTAGCCGTGGGCGCAAGCCCACGGAACCGAGGGGCCACCCTGCCTTTCGGCCCCGAAGGGGCCGAGGATGGGTAGCCGTGGGCGCAAGCCCACGGAACCGAGGGGCCATCCTGCCTTTCGGCCCCGAAGGGGCCGAGGATGGGTAGCCGTGGGCGCCAGCCCACGGAAACCAGCGCCTGCCCCCTCAAGCCCCGAAGGGGCGGAAGACGGATAGCCGTGGGCGCAAGCCCACGGGAACCTGAGGGGCCACCCTCCCTCCCGGCCCCGAAGGGGCCGAGGACCAATAGCCGTGGGCGCAAGCCCACGGAACCGAGGGCCGGCCCCTCCCTTGCGGCCCCGAAGGGGCCGAGGACGAATAGCCGTGGGCGCAAGCCCACGGAACCGAGGGGCCACCCTCCCTGCCCCGAAGGGGCCGAGGACGAATAGCCGTGGGCGCAAGCCCACGGAACCGAGGGGCCACCCTCCCTCCCGGCCCCGAAGGGGCCGAGGACGAATAGCCGTGGGCGCAAGCCCACGGAACCGAGGGGCCACCCTCCCTCCCGGCCCCGAAGGGGCCGAGGACCAATAGCCGTGGGCGCAAGCCCACGGCGCACTCGCGAGGTGCCCGCCATGCTCGCCCTGTTGATGCTCCCCTCGGTCTCCGCCTCGCCCTCTCACGCCGCCGAGCCCCTCCGCCTCGCCGACGGGCGGCCGTTCGTCTGCGTCTACTACTTCGGGCACTGGTGGGAGCCGTGGAAGAGCGACGACGACGTGATCCGGCGGGACTTCGCGCGGCTGAAGGCGATGGGGGTCTCGGTCATCGCGGTCGATCACGAGTGGTCGCAGGCGATTGACGGGAACTGGAAGTGGCTCGATCGCGAGCATCGCCTCGCGAAGGAGGCGGGACTGCAGATTCTCCCGTGGCTGAGCGCTAAGGTCTGGAGCGACCTCTCGTCCCCCGATCGCATCAAGCTGATGAAGGAGTGGTACGGGGTCGATCTGAAGCTCGGCGAGCTGCAGGATGGCTCACCCGGGCCCGTGCAGATCTGGGACGGGGCGACGATTCGCGGCGGCGCGCTCTACTCGGCGGAGTACATCGACCGCTACGGCGAGCAGGCGCTGCTGCACGTGAACTGGCAGGGCGCGTCGCGACCGGTCGTCGCCTTGAGTGTCGAGCTTGCCTGGCAGGGCGGTTTCGACGCCGAGACTACGACGAAGCTCTTCAGCGGGTGGCTGGACGCGCAGTATGACGGTCTCCGCGAGCTCAACGCGGCGTGGGGCACGGACTTCGCGCGCCTGGAGGACATCGACCCCAAGGACACCACCATCTTCGACTACGCGCACCTGCAGGCAGGCGAGGCCAAGCACCCCCAGGCCGTCGAGGACCACATCGAGTTCCGCTCGCAGGCAATCTCCGAATCGCTGGGCAAGCAGGCCGCGCTCCTGCGGCAGAAGCACCCAGACGTGCTCATCCTCGCGGAGTTGCCCTACCAGTTCGCGAGCAAGCATCCCCACGCCATAGGCTACCGCATCGGCTACGCGGCGAACCCCTCTTGCGTGCGCTCGGCGGACATCCTATTCTTCCGCTGCACGGGCCCCCTCAACCAGGAGGAAGCCGACTTCCTCGCACAGTGGACGAAGAAGACCGGGCAGCCGAGCATCCTCACGTACCGCACCTACAGCGATTGGAGCAACGAGCGCTCAGTCGAGGACACGCAGAAGAGCGCCGACCTGTACGCCGGCCAGGCGATGAAGTGGGCCAACGGCTTCGGCTTCTACAGCTGGAACGAGATGGTAGACACGCACGTCGCGCCCTCGCGCCCGGAGGACACGGGCCACAACGGCCCGCTCACTCCGGAGCAGTCCGAGCGCAGCGTGGCGCTCATGCAGGCGATGGTCCACAGGTACCTGGAGCTGCTTGGGCGCTGACACCGGCGGGCGCCCGGCCAACAAATGATGGGGCTGCCCGAGGGCGCCGTGGTAAGCCTTAGGAGCACGAGGCTGACATCACCATGAGCGAGGGTGCCCTCCATGGAGGCCAGAGAGGCCCTGCAGCAAGCCATTGAGTTTGAGGAGCGCTCTGCGCAGTTCTACCGCAAGAACGCTGAGGAGATGCCCGACCCGGTACTCCGGGTCGTTCTCGCGCAGCTGGCCGAGGTCGAGGTGGGGCACCTCGCGGCCGTTCGGCGCGCGTACGAGGCTGCCGGCACCGAGTCGGACCTCCGCCCTGAGGAGCGTCTCGGGGAGGTCGACGCCGGCCTGGCCCCGGAGCTGGAGCAGATTGTCCACGATGCGAATGAGGCCCTCCACAATGGCGCACCGGCCTATACCGGCATCTACCAGACCGCCCTCGAGTTCGAGCGGAAGGCGGCGGCCTTCTACCGCCGTGCCGCCGTCGAGCACGCAGAGCTGAGCCCGTTCTTCACCACGCTGGCCCTGGTGGAGGCGCTCCATGTGAGCATGATGACCCGCGTCCTGGAGGCCAACCGGACGCCGTAGCCTCGTCGCGCGCCGTCACGCGTACCTCTCCGCCAGTTCGATCGCGATCTGCGCCCATTCGCGGATGCGGTTCGGGTGCCCGTGCAGGCTTTGCACCTCGCGCAGCACCACCTGGTACGGGTGGCCCTGCAGTTTGCGCAGGCCCTGGTCGAGGTGATCGCGGATCGGCTCCAGGTCGTCGGGGAGCATGACCCCGGCGGCGGGCTGGCGCCACATGATCGTGTAGCGGCCGGCAGTCTTCTCGATCGCCA
>VGFC01000343.1 GCA_016869045.1 Armatimonadota bacterium | reverse complement strand
GGAGTGCGACTCGCACCGACGTGAACGACCCAGCCATTCCGATTGTGTCTCCGGACATTCTAGCAGCCTGGCGTATCGACCGTCTGTACGATATCGCAACGGGGGGCAACTTCGCGCCGAACGGACCTACCCTCCCCGGATCCGGTCTGAAGTGTGTCAGGAGCGGGGAGGCGCGACTGGGATTGCGCCTCCACCCACCGGAAGCGAGGGGGCCTCCGCCCCGCTCGTGTGCCGGGGGGATGGAGCAACGGAGCTGTAGACGATACGCAGCCGGGACGTAACGTTTTGCCGATGGCGGGATGCCGACCGGTGGGGCGGCCCCGGCCTATGGTAAGGAGGCCGTGCCATTGATGCGGATGGCCATGCCGCTCACCGGCGGGATGCCCGCGTGGGGAGGCGCCGTTGCCGTCCCGGATGTCACCGGGTCCCCGCCCATCCTGTGGGGGGAGGGTCATGCGACTCCGTGATCTGCCGCGACCAGCGATGATGCTGGTGGTGGGCATGTATGCGGCCGGTGCAGCCGCCGCCGCGGCCTGCCTGTTCCTTCCGCCGCCGCGGGACGTCGTCTCCGCGACGGTCTTCCTCGTTCTCGCGTTTCTCGTCGCCGGCAAGCGGGCGAAGATCCAGCCCCAAGTTGCCAGTATCTCGCTAGGCTTCGTCCTCGTGTTCGCGGCTCTCTTCCGGTGTGGCACCGTGGTGGCGATGGCGGCCGCCGGGACGAACACGCTGGCCTGCTACCTGCTGCGCGACCGCAGTAAGCCGCAGCCAAGTCTGTTCGCGGTCGGGTACAACATGGCCAGCCTGGCAGTCGCGGCATACGCTGCCGGGACGCTCTATTCCCAGGTGCTGGTCAGAGCGACTTCGGCCGAAGTACCGTGGCCGGAAGTATGGGCGGCCATGGGGGCTGTGCTTGTGTACCACGGCTTCTCCGTCGTCGCATTGGGCCTTGTCTCAACGCTCTACCGAATGGAGCTTGACGTCCGTCGCTGGTGGGGAGAGCTGCTCGCCACGGCCCCCGTCTACCTGGCCGGCGGGGCGCTCGCCCTTGCCCTGGAACAGGCGATCGTGCATGCCGGTCGCTGGGTCTTCATTCTCGGTCTGCCCTTCGCGTACATCATCCACCGCGCCTACCAGGTGCAAGCCCAGAAGGTCGGAGACGAACTCCGGCTCCTGCAAGAGCGCGTGGCAGCGGGCGAGAAGATGGCTCGTCTCTACCTGTCGGTGGTCGAGGCTCTGTCGAACGCGATCGAGGTGAAGGACCATGCCACGCTGGAGCATGTCCGTCGCGTTCATGGCCTGGCGCGCGAAGTGGCCGAGAAGCTCGGCATGACGGGCGACGAGCTGGAGGCCGTGAAGATCGGGGCCGTCCTGCATGACATCGGCAAGCTGGCCGTGCCCGACTACATCCTCCAGAAGCCCGGGCGGCTGACGGAGGCGGAGTTCAGCCTGGTGCGGGGACACGCGGCCGCGGGAGAGGCGATCCTGCGCCCGATCGACTTCGGCGTTCCCGTCGCCACCATCATCCGCCATCACCACGAGAAACTCGATGGCTCAGGCTACCCGGACGGGCTATCCGGGGATGAGATTTCCCTGGGGTCCCGAGTTCTGGCCGTCATCGACGTCTACGACGCACTCGTCTCCGACCGGCCGTACCGCAAGGCCTGGACCAGCGAGATGGCTCTCGAGCACCTGCGCAAGGAGGCAGGGACGAGCTTCGACCCAGCCGTGGTGGAAGCTCTGGCCGAGGTTCTTGAGGGCTCTGCCTCGGACCCAGCCCCCGCCCCCGAAGAGGCCTCGCTGCAGCTTGACACGTGCCTGCCGGAATCGGCGGAACCGCCGCTCGACGAGACCACCGCCGCCCGCATCGTCGAGGAGGCGCGTCGCTACGTCCTCCAAGGGCTCGTCGATCAAGCAGCGACTCGATACCCTCTCCTCGCCGCGGTAGCATATGACATCGACCGCCGCACGGCCGAGCTTGATGCCGTCGCGGCCTCGGGTCCCTGCGCAGGAGCGTTTGGCCTTCTGCGATTGCCGATCGACTGGGGCGTCTCCGGCCGCGTGGCGCATCAGGGGGCGATCGCAGTCGGGCCTGCAGCGGAGGACTTCGCGGGCTGTGCGGAGGGCGTACCGGCGGCACTCGCCGGGGAGTTCGTCACCGCGGTGCCGATCACTGACTGCCGGGGCGCGGCCATTGCCGTGCTCTCGCTCTACCACACGGACGGTAACGGCCAGAACGGCGCGCAAGCGGACCACTGGCTCCACGCTGCGCTCGCCCTCGCCGCACGTCAGCTCGATCTCATTGACGGCAAGGCCGACGAGGCGGAACCGCCACTCGTCTGGGACACCCACCGCACGGCCCTCGAACAGATCGTTGCCGGGGGGACGTGAGCCGCCCGTCCAGCTCCCATCTCCCCAAGCCTGCGAGGCCTCGCTCGCGCTTGACCGTCTCACTGAGCGATGACCCCGCCCGACCGCAGCAGTACCCTTACCCCGCAGCCCAGCCGGCATTTCTGGACCTGCCGGCTATCGCTGACACTGCTGTCTAGCGCGCTCGCGGCCGCGTGCTACGAGCCGCCGGCTGTCGCGCCTCTGGCGTGGGTGGCTGTCGTCCCGCTGCTTGTCGCTCTGCGCGGCGCCTCCGCGACGACGGTCCGAACCCTCTGCTTCGTCTGGGGCCTGGCCTTCTACGGCCTGGGCCTCGCCTGGCTCACCCGCATCTTCGGCACGGCGGCCGTGGGCTTGTGGGCGGTCCTCGCCGCCACGATGTGGGCCTTCGGGCTCTGCTTCGCCCTCCTGCAGCAAAGGTATGGGTACCGGCGCGCCGTGATCTTCGCGCCAGTCTTGTGGGTCGCCGTGGACCTGTTCCGCTCCGAGCTCTGGTACTTCCGCTTCCCGTGGTTGCAGCTCGGCTTCTCGCAGGTGGAGTGCCCGGCCATCCTGCAGGCAGCGAGCGTGGTGGGGGTCTACGGCCTGACGCTGCTCATCGTCGCGGTCAACGCGGTCGTCGCCCTCACCATCCTCCGCTGGGGGCCCCGAGCCGGGGCGATGCTTGCGGGAGCCGTCCTCCTGGTCTCGGCGCTCCTCGGGGGGGGCCCGCTGCGTGAACCTCACGCGGCACATCGGTTCGCCGCCGCAGCCGTGCAGACCGAGCGCAGCGATCTCGACATGAACCTGAGGCTCAGTGAGGGTCTCGGCCCGGGCGTAGACCTCATCGCCTGGCCCGAGTACTCGCTGCTGGAGTACCCCCTCGACGACCCGGCGTTGCTCGCCCGCCTGCAGGCCCTCGCGCGCCGCCAGCGCGCGGTGCTGGTGGTCGGCTGCAAGGAGCACATCGCGGGCGCTCCGCCGGAGGTCTTCCACAACTCCGCGCTGGTGATCGGCCCCCAGGGCCGGGTGCTGGGCTCCTACCACAAGCACTACCCCGTGCAGTTCTTCAACGATGGGCAGCGAGGCAGGGGCTGGCCGACCTTCGCGACGCCGGTCGGACGGATGGGCGTGGCCATCTGCTATGACATGGACTTCGCGCCCGTCTTCCGGAAGCTAGTCAACGCAGGCGCCGAGTTCCTCGTCGTGCCGACCTACGATGCCCTCGACTGGACCGCGCGCCAGCACCTCCAGCACTCGGCCATGGCGCGGGCTCGTGCGGTGGAGGTGCGGAGATGGGTCGTTCGCCCCGCGAGTTCAGGTGTTTCACAGATCAACGACCCGCGGGGGAATCTGCGCCGGAGCCTCGAGGTCGGAGAAGAAGGGGTCGTAGTGGGCGAGATCGAGGCCCTGACCGGCAGGAGTCTGTACGTCCGCGGCGGTTGGGTGCTGCCGTACGTGTGCGCGGGGCTGACGGCGTTCCTCGTTGGCTGGTCAGCCGTAGGCGGCCTGAGGAGGCGCGCCCTACTTCGCCGGCAGCAGGAACAGCCTGCCTTGCCCGGCGTCGAGTGAGAGCTGCAGCCCCTCCATCGCCGGGCTGTCGTCGATGACAGGAGTCTCCTCGCCGGTCTCCTGGCTGACCTCGATCACCTGGCTCGCGTCCACGTCGAAGTCCACCGTCGGCCACGAGGTGTAGTGGTTGCTGTAGTTGTTCAGCAGGACCGCGCGCCGACCGTCGGCGTGGGTGAAGACGCCCACGAGGTAGTCGCGGCACTCGCACTCGGTCCGCTTGATCGGCGTATCGGCCAGGACCTGGGCCGGGTCGTCCTCCGGCTTCACCCGATAGACGCCGGTGCTGGTGAGCTGCATCAGCGTCGGGCCGAGATTCCTCACGGCGGCGTTGATGCGCTTCGCCTGCTCGTAGTGGCGCGTCTTGCGGCCCTCCGCGGTGATGATCGCTCCGCCCTTGGGGAACTCCCCGCCGGTCGGCGTCCAATAGCAGAAGTACAGCACACCCTTCGCCCCGTACGCGAGCGAAGTGAAGATCTGCCAGCGCAGGTCGGCCTCGGTGGGGTCCAAGTGCGGGCCGAAGGGCATCGTGTTGAAGAAGTTCCAGAACGGCACGCCCTTCTGCAGCGCGTACGTGCGCATGACCTCCAGGTTCGCGCAGTAGCTCGCGCGGCTGTCGCCGTTCGGCTTCATCACGGGGTAGTGATCCATCGAGAGCACGTCGGGATCGACCTCCTCCATGAACCGCGCGACATGCTCCTCGTAGGTCTCCGTGCCCAGCTGCTGCTGGTTCGCGTAGTTCGGGAAGAGGTTGATGTAGGTCAGCTTGCCCGGCCGCGCCTTGCGCAACGCATCGACCGCTTCGCGCAAGGCCGGGAAGTCCTTCACACTCGGCTCATCGCGCAGCGCGTAGCCCCAGCACGTCGGGCCTTCGGGGAGTCGATCGGGCGGCAGGCCGCCGGTCCACAGGAGCGCTGCCATCCCGTACTTCTCGCATAGCGCGAGACACTGGCGCATCGTCTCGGGCGTGCGCGAGGCGTTCGCGCCCAGGAACAGCGTGAAGTTCGCCTCCGCCACCTCCCGATACCGTTCGTCCATCCGCTCATCCGCCGGCGGGTCCACCCAGAACCCGATGACGAAGCGGTCCTGCACGAAACGCTGCGCGCTTGCGGTCAAGCCCATGGTGAGAAGACCCCCGATGGTCAGCGTGACGACACCCAGCACTCTCATGGGATGCTCCCTGCGATGCGTTCGCCGATGCGCCGGATGCGTTCGAGAGATGCCTCGGGCGGCGTCGTGTCGGCGAGACTGAGGATGAGGCCGCGTCCGTCACCGGCGGCGTCGAGGGCGTCGGTGGTGTGCTGCTCGAACTGCTCGTCGGTGAACGAGGCCGGCAGCACGCACGTCGAGCACAGCCCGCCCCAGATCGCGATCCGGTCGGCGAAGGCCTCCCGGTAGTCGCGCAAGGACAGGCGCGTCATCGGCCTGGGGCAGACGGAGTCGGCGACGTCAACGCCCGCCTGCAGGTACAGGTCGAGGAGCTTCTCGTTCTCGCCGTCGGTGTGCGTGAGCAGGAGCTTGCCCGCCGCGTGAAGGCAGTCGGCCCAGTGGGAGAGCATCGGGAGGATGTGCGGCCCGAAGACGCTGGGCGGGGTGAGCATCAGGTCGTAGTTCGCGCCGAAGAGCACGACCTCCGCTGAGCTGCTCGCGCACGCCTCCAGCGCCGCCTCGAAGTAGCCCTCCATCCGCTGGGCGGTGCGCGCAATCAGCTCAGGATGGTCGTGCAGGTCGAAGTAGAACTGGTCATACGGCACGAGCTCCTTCAGCAGGTGGTGTACCGGCGAGGCCGCGACGTTCCCCAGCGCAACGACCATGCCCCTCTCTCCCACCTGCTCACATAGCACCCGATACCGGCCCTCGTCGAACTCGACCTCCAGGTCCTCGAAGATGAAGCCGATCGTGTCGTAGTCCGCCGCCGACTTCACGACGCGCTCCGTGACCGCCATGATGGTGATCCCGTCCCGCCGCATCCCCTCGTCGTAGCGCAGCTTGCCAGACACCGACCCGACCGGCGTCCGGTATGTCACGCGCACATCGCTTCCTTCGGGCTCGACCAGCCGTTCCGTCCGGCGGAAGCGCAACCGGTAGGGCTGGTTCCGCACGTGATCGAGCCCGAGCAGCCGGTCGTAGACCTCCTCCGGCTCTTCGGTGTCAAGGAAGTCCGGCACGACGGCATGGTAGCCGACCCCGAGGTCCTGCACGATCTCCATGAGCGACGCGTCCCGCCACTCCGCCGGCAGCGTGCCCCGATACCGGTGCGCGTTGTACCAGAGGTCAAGCCGCGGCACCCACGGCATGCCGTCGAGGGGCTCGTGGCGCAGGGCGGCAAGGATGCGGTCGCGATGGGTCATGTGAGGTGAGTTCCAGGTTCGAAGGTCGGAAGGTCCACGGCGACGGCTGGTAGGAGCTTCACGCTGCACCGCGAACGCACCTGCTCAAGGGGGTCGCGGCCCGTGCGGCGAATGCCGCTGCCGGCAGTTGATTCCCGGAGGTTCGGCCCACAATGATGCGTATTGCCGCGGTCTGTTTGCTGGTCGTTCCCGCACATGCCTGCTTCGCGCAGGCGACGCCCGGTGTCCCCAAGCGCAACCTCGTCACGTTCTTTAGCAAGTGCCGCACGGGCGGGCCGGTGACGGTGGCGTACATCGGCGGGTCGATCACCGCCGCGGATGGGTGGCGGCCGTTCACCACGAAGTGGCTGCAGGAGCAGTTCAAGGGTGTGGAGATCAAGGAGGTGAACGCGGCCATCGGCGGGACGGGGTCGATGCTGGGCGTGTTCCGGTTGCAGAAGCATGTGCTGCAGTATGACCCGGACCTCGCGTTCGTCGAGTTCGCGGTGAACGACAACAAGGTGCCCGATGACTCGGTCCACGCGACGATCGAGGGCATCGTGCGGCAGTGCTGGGCGCGGGAGAAGAAACCCGACCTCGTGTTCACCTACACGACCGCCCACAAGCTCGACATCCCGACGAACCGACATCAGGACGTGGCCGATGCGTATGGGATTCCCACGGTGGACTTCCAGAAGCCGATCCAGGCCTTGTGCCTCTCGGGGCTGATCGACTGGGAGGTCCTGGCGGCCGATCGGGTGCACCCGGGTGCGTGGGGGCACTCGATCTATGCGGCGACGCTGGCGACCTACCTGAAGCAGCAGATGGCGCTGACCGAGGCCGTCCCGCCGCCCGACACGCTGCCGGAACCGGTCTACAGCGGCGCCTACCAGACCGCGCGGCTGGAGACGGTCGCGGACCGCGCGCCGGAAGGCTGGCAGGTCGTCGAGCCGGCCGGGATGTTCCGCGACGGCTCCATCATGGCGAATGAGGTCGGGCAGAGCGTCGAACTCAAGTTCACCGGCACGATGGTCGGCCTGTACTACGAGATCAGGAAGGACGCGGGCTTCATTCTGCCGGAGATCGACGGCAAGGCGTATGGCCCGATCGACACCTCGTGGGGACCGACCTACAAGTTCAACCGCCAGAACAGCACGATGATCGCCTCGGACCTCACGCCCGGTGAGCATACGCTGAAGCTCACCGTTACCGACAAGAAGCCCGAACTCAGCGAGGGCCACGAGTTCCACCTGGGGTACCTGATGGTCGCGGGGTAGGCACGGCAGGTGATAGGTGCTGGGTGATAGGTGACAGCGAACGGAGGAGAGGACAATGGTCTGCGTGGGTCTGGTGTTCCTGACGAGTGCGCCGGGGGCGTGTGCGCCCTCGACCTTCGAGTCTGTTGCCGATGGGGTCTACGTCGTCCGCGACGATTGTGGCCAGTGGACCCGCAACATGAGCCTGGACATCACCCACCAGGTGAGGGCCGAGTACCAGGCCAAGAAGGTGCTCGACCTCTCGAACGTGCCCGAGGACGTGTGGGAGAAGACGCGGCAGGTTCGGCTCTCCGCGCACTTCGCGGTGCGTGACTACTCCTGGCATGATGCTCCCGCCGAGAACGGGCTCGATGAGAGCTTCGAGATCGTGATCAACGGGAAGGTCCACACCTATCCCACGAACTGCGGCGCGCCGGCGTGGGTCGGCGGGCGCACGCCCGTGTTCGGCTGGTATGACTTCATCCTGTCCAAGGACGAGTTCACCCGGGGCGTCAACGAGATCATCCTGCGCAAGGCCTCGGGTGGCAAGAGCGATGACTACCTGTACCTCTGCATCGACACGACCGTTCCCCCGGCTAACAGCTACGTGGCCTTCACCAACAACGAGTGGACTCAGCACGCCCTGACGATCCCCGGCGGCAACGGCGAGTACATGGTCCGCCTGCTGCTCATCGCGAAGAGCCTGGAGGTGACGGCGGTCTGGCGCCCGGGCACCGACGACCGTCTCGACGACCCGTCGAAGCTGATCCTCTACCGCGGCTCGCGCGAGGGCGAGGCGACGGGGGAGGGCCTGTCGCTGCAGCCCGGTCAGTCCGCGCGATTGGAGTGGACGGAGGAC
>VGFC01000342.1 GCA_016869045.1 Armatimonadota bacterium | reverse complement strand
ACGAGTGCCTTCTTCAGGGCGCTGGCCCACCCCTGTGCGAGCTTCGTCGGGGTCGTGTTGAGCATTTGCGCCTGGGGCGCGTCGGCAATGCAGAGGACCTTGTCAGCGGCGATGAGCGCGACGCCATCGGTGACCGTGTCCACGCGGATGCTGGAGGGGTGGAAGCCCGGGGTGGCGATGGCGCGCTTGAGGCGGGCGGCGGCCTGCTCGGCACGCTGGAGGGGCGGCAGGCCATCGAAGGTGGTGCGCAGGCGAACGGCGACCTGGCCGTTGACGACGACCTCCCCGACCTTCTTGCCGTTGATGACGCTCTCACGCGAGGTGACGCGAAGTTGCGGCATGCGCGACTCGACCGTTGTCGCGCCGGGCTCTTCGCCATAGTAGATCGTGCCGTCGAGCGCGGCCTTGAGCGCGGCTTCCAGGTCCTGGATGGTCCACTGGAAGCCCGGCGGGAACTGGAAGGTGACGATCTGGCGCTTCCCCGGCGCACCGTACGTGACGGTGGAATGCCCATTGATGAGAACCATCATGCAGTTGAACCCGTCGGCGCGCCAGCGGCGGCTGCCCTCGGGCTGGCCGAAGTCGATCAGCTCGAGCTGCAGGCGCGGGTTCTGCCCGGCCATGCGCTTCAGCAGATCGACCGTCGCCTGCTGGCAGCCGGAGGAGACGTTGATGTAGCCCTTGACGGGGACTGGCTTGTCGGAGGCGACCGGCTGCGCGTCAGTAGTCGCCGTCGGCGTCTCGGTAGCCTGTTCCGGTCGGCCGGCTTGCTGGGCGGCGGCGTCGCTGGAGGACTGTGTCGTCGATGGCCGGCAGCCGAGCGTCGCCACCAGCAGGGCCGCCATCAGAGCTGTGCGGGCGATGTGTGTGATGCGCACCGGTTAGGCCTCCTGGGTCTCCTCGGAGACGATGCAGCCGTCCTCCATCACCATTCGGCGCCGCGCCGCGCCGACCACGTCGGGATCGTGGCTGGCAACTACGATGGTCGCCGAGCCGTTCTGGTTCAAATCGCGCAGTAGCTGCATGATGAGTTCGCCGTTTCGGCGGTCGAGTTCGCCCGTCGGTTCATCGGCGAGGATCACATCGGGGCTGTTGACGATCGCGCGCGCGATCGCGACCCGCTGCTGCTCGCCGCCGCTGAGTTCGCCGGGCAGGTGGTTCGCGCGGTGCGCGATGTTCACCCGGTCCAGCGCTTGGGCGACCTGCTTCTGCTTCGCCGCGTCGCTCTCGCCGAGCGGCACGAGCGGGATCATGACATTCTCGAAGGCGGTCAGTGCCGGCAGCAATCGGAACGCCTGGAAGATGAACCCCACGCTGTGCCGGCGGTACATCGCCAGGCCCTCGCTGTCCAGAGCCGTCAGTTCCTGATCGCCCGCCAGGACCTTCCCCCGGTCTGGTCTCTCGAGCCCACCGATGATGCCGAGTAGCGTGGACTTCCCGGCCCCCGACGGGCCGGAGAGAGACACGAAGTCCCCCGCGGCCAGATCAAGGCTCACGTCTTGCAGGGCGGTCACCTCGACCTGCCCTAGTCGGTAAGACTTGGCGACATGCTCGATTCGGATGTCCAAAGCTCACCACCTACGTTGTCGTCGTAGAGGCCGGTCCTATATGGGAATCCGCGATATCGATTCTTGGGCGCCATGAATGGCGCCCCTACATGGGCGGGCGCGATGAATCGCGCCCCTACACGGGAACGGCTCGGACGAGAATCGCGGATTCCTATTCAGTGTACCGTGGCTGAGTTGATGGCACTTACCTTCGCGCTGCTCTTGGATGTGGCGCATCCACTTCCCACACCAGGATAAGCACCATCAACTCCGCTGCAGTACACTAGAGGGTTTGCGAGAGGGCCACCGCCAACAAGGGACAGACCTCCATTTCGCCCAAACGACGGGCGAAATGGGGTCAGTCCCAACGGCCGCACCCCCTTCTCATACACCCTCTTACAGCTGGCGCAAGGCCTCGGCGGGCAGCAGCTTCGCGGCTCGCCGTGAGGCGAGGTAACCGGAGAGGCTCCCGATCACCAGCGCCGCGACCACCGCGCCCAGTAGTACCCACCCGGACGGGAGGGCCTGGAAGGGCAAGGCCTTCGGCGCCTCAGTTGTCGAGCACTCGGGGTACGACACCAGGGATGGCGGCAGCGCGGGCTGAACGACCGTCCCGTAGAGGAACGCCAGGCCGATCCCGACGGCGGTGCCGACGATCCCGCCGATGACTCCGGCGTACAGCGACTCGGCGCTGAGCAGGCGGGAGACATCGCTGTCCCGCCAGCCCGTGGCCTTCAGGATGCCGATCTCCGAGACGCGCTCAGCGACCGAGGCGAGGGCCGTCTTGGCGACCAGGAACAGCACGAGCGTCAAGACGATCGCCGAGATCGCGAACAGCGTCCGCTGGGTCACGACGGCCAGCGCCGCCGTCGCCTCGCCGATGTTGGCTTCCGACTTGACCGACGCCTTGGGGCCGATGAGGGTCGCGGCGACCTCCTCCACCTGGGGCAGCGCCCGGCTCTGCTTCAGGCTCACGAAGATCGTGGTGACGATGTCCCCCTTGTCGTACATCTGCTGCGCCGTCTTGAGCGGGATGAAGGCCTCGGCGCCGGAGATGTGCGCCCCGCCCTTGAGGTCGAGGAGCGCGACGATCTCGAAGCTGTAGGGCCCCAACTGGCACTTGTCGCCGAGCTTCAGGTTCTTGGCTCTGGCGTAGTCCTCGGTGACCATGGCGTGGAAGTCGTCGGTGGGCAGCAGGTAGCGCCCTTCCGTCACGGCGCAACAGGACTCGTCCTGTTCGCTCTCGCCCTCGGCTTTCTGGACCCGGGCGGGCCCGATGGACTTCTTGCGGGGATCGATCCCCGCCACGACGGTGGGCTTCTGGCCGCCGGTGTCCTTGTCCTCAGAGAAGGCCCACAAGTCCAGGACGCCGGTGGTGTTTTTCACGCCTTCGACGTCCTTCACGGCATCCACAACCGCACCGTCGATTGCGGCCAGGTCCTTGGCGATCTTCACCTGCGACCACGGACAGGGCTTCACGACCTTCTGGATGACCAGGTCGGCCCCCGCGGCCTCGAGCGATGCGCCGACGGCCTCACGCACGGAGCGGGAGATGGTCGCGATGGCCACTAGCAGCGCGATGCTGATCGCGAGGCCTGAGATGGCCAAGACGGCGCGGGTCTTGCGTCGGGCGAAGCCCTTCCACGCATAGGACCAGATCATGTCGATGACCCCCGGTGATGCGCGCGCACCTGTGCCGCCATTGACCCCCGGCGCGCTCCCTATCCTCAACGCACGGGCGGCGCAACCGGCTCCCGGATTTGTGCGAGTGCGCGCCGCACTTTTCGGGCGTTACGGTGTTGGTTAGAGGGTGTACGAGAAGGCCACCGCCAACAAGGGACAGTCCCGTTTTCGGCGGTGAGGCTGCCGAAAACTGGGACAGTCCCAACGGCTGCACCCCCTTCTCGCACACGGTGCCAGAGGTGATATCGGCCCGCCCGATTCGCTGCGGCGCAGCCTCAGCCAGCGCGCCGCGGCGCGTTCCTATGCTTCGTTACCGTCCCCTCGTCGGCTGCTGTCTGGCGGCCGGGCTGCTTCTGCGGCCTGCGCCCTTCGCCCTGTCGCAAGTCGCCGTTGCTGAGGCCGAGCGCGTGTCCCTGTTCGACTTCGAATCCGACGCGCTGCTGCCGGCCTGGGTGGCGGCCGATGGCTCGGCCACGCTGTTGATCACGCGCGATCCGGCGAATGTCGCCGCCGGTGGTGGCGCCCTCGAGTTCGCCTACAATGCTCGACCCGGCGTGTTTCAGCAGTTGTCCACGGCCAGCCTGGGGGCTGCTTCGGCCAACGCGCTGAGTGTGCGCCTCAAGGCCAGTTCACCGACCTCGATCTCCCTGGGCGTGGCCGAGAAAGGGGGCGCTCAGTACCAGGGCCTGCTGTGGATCGAGGCGGGCAAGTGGGTGGAGGTGCGGACGCCTCTGGCCGATCTGCTCCCGGCCCAGAACTCGTTCGACGACAACGGTCGGCTGGATGTGGACCAGATCGCCGGCTTCTTCCTGGCGGACCTGTCCAACCTCCCAGGCGAGATGGGGCAGGCCCTCGGCCGCAAGGAGGGCGAGCAGCGCATCTGGCTGGACAACCTGGGGCTCACCGACGAGCAGCGCCTGCAGCCGCGCGGGCACGTTGAGAGGCTCGGCGAGGAGTGGCTCCTGGTCCTGGACGACTTCGAGGGTGGGGTCTTCTGGGGGCTGCCCGTGCGGCGGGCCGGCCTGAAGCCCGTGCAGGGCGCGCCCAAGACGGTCGGTCAGTCGGCTCTCGAGATCAGCTACACGCTCGGAGTGGGTCGGTGGGTGGGCTACGTCCTGGCGCCGCCCAATCGGTTCGACCTGTCCACAGCGCACGAGTTCCGCATGATCGCCCGGGCCGACCTCAACGCCCGGTTGGTGATCGTCCTGGAGGAGCGAGACGGCAGCAAGTACGACATGGCGGCGAAGGTGCCGCCTGACGGCAAGTGGCACCCCGTGGCGGTGCCTTTCGACGCCTTCGCTCCCTCCGATCCGGCCGCCGATGAGAATGGTCAGCTCGACGCCGTCCAGATCCATCGTGTCATCCTTCTGGTTGACACGTTCGACGCGGACGTGCGGCCCGGGGGCTTCGGGTCGGTAGCCGTGGATGACGTCGGTGTGGTCGCCACCGCCGCGCCTGCGGGCGAGGGCGCCCCGTAGGCGCTCGTTCGTCAAGGGGAAGGGAGCGGTCCCCGTTGTCTGCACGCAGTTCCCTGCCGGCGGTGCCCCTCGCTCTGTGCCTCGGCGCTTCGGCGGCGGCGGCCCAATCCCCTCAGGTTGTCGGGACCCTCACCGACCCGCAGTACACGGTCGAGTTCGCCTTCCAGCCTCCGGCTGATTGGCCCAACGACGGAGCGATCCGCATCCTCTTCGACCAGACCGAGGGCGGCGACGGGCACGCCCTCGTGCTGACCGCGCGTCGATGCTACCTCGCGAGGACGATGGGCGGCGAGATTCACCCCTTCGGCCGCGAGGGGGCCTGGCAGCCGACGGCCTCGCCCGTCCACGGCGTGTTGCAGCGCCGGAACTCCCGCATCATTGCACTGCTCAACCATGTTCGGGTGGCCTCTGCCCAGGACCCCGCCTACCACGGGGGCACGGTGGCCTGGTCGGCGACGCCTGATAGCCTCAAGCTCGACGACATCCACGTTCAGCCGGTTGCGCCCGTCGAGTTCACGGATGACTTCGTGGGTGAGGGTGGCAGCCCGCCCGCCTGGGAGATGGCGGCCGGGACGTGGCAGACGGTTGGCCCGAAGGGCGAGAGCCCGCGCCCCGACCTGTCGGCCAACCCCTTCTCTCTCCGGGGCGCCGCGGGCTCGGATGAGCAGTTCGCTCTCGCGACCGCGGGAGACTGGTTCTGGGACGAGTACGGCGTCACCGTCGCGGCCAAGGCCGAGTCCGCCGGCGCCCTCGGCGTCGCCGCGTACGTACAGGACCCCGCGAACTTCCTGCTGTTCCGCTGGACGAGCACGGGCGAGGCGGGCGCCGGGGAGCCGGCCGGCCGCCGCCAGATCATCCGCGTCCTCGACGGTCAGTGGACCATCCTGGCCGAGGCGCCGGGCGGGTTCCGCACCGACCGATGGTACGGCCTCGGACTGACTGCGTGCGACGGCCGCCTCGAGGCTCAGATCGACGGACGGCCCATTCTCACCACGCGCGACACCTCCTTCGGCCAGGGGCGGATCGGGCTGTTCGGCCAGAACATCCAGGGCGTCTCGTTCGACGATGCCGCCGCGTACAGCGTCCGCGAGGTGACCGACGACTTCAGCGGCGGTGAGCCGGGCTGGTGGGCAGTGGCCACGGGCGAGTGGCAGTGTCGTCAGGACCATCTCTACGGCGCAATCCCAAAGGCTGCGGCTGCCGAGGCGACGACCGGCGATGCGGACTGGCGCAACTACACGGTGTCCGCTCTCCTGAAGGCCAAGTCCGCGAAGGCGGTCGGCCTGACTGCCTGCCGAGAGACGGACAACCGCTTCTACGCCTTCCGCTGGGAGGCCAACGGCCGGCAGACGCTGGAGATCGTGCTGGACGGCGCGCGCACCGTGCTCGCGGAGTCAACCCATCCCCTGGATGCGAGCCGCCTCTATCGCGCCTTCCTGACCGTCGCCCACGGACGGGTCGCGGCCCGCGTGGAAGGGCAGCCGGTGCTGGAGGCTGCGGACACGCGCCTCCTGCAGGGCCCCGCCGGACTGCGCGCAGAAGGGCCGGGGGAGGCGTGTTTCGATGACGCAGCCGTGACCTTCGATGAGACGCGCCCGCCCACGTTCACCGTGCCGGCCCAGTTCACGCGCGAGGACACAATGCAGAACTGGGTCGATGCGTCGCGGCAGTGGCGGCGCGCCGAGGACGGCACGCTCTGGTACGACATGCCCCTGTTCGGCGACTTCACCGTGTGGCTCCCCGAGATGGACTTTGCCGCCGTCGGCGGGGCGCTGGACGTGCTGATCGCGCCCACGGCACCCGCGAGTGTCTCCACCGTGCTGCGCCTCAGCACCCAGGCCGGCTCCGGCGCTGTCACGGGCCGCGTGGCGCAGGAGAAGGTAACGCTCACAGAGGGCGCAGCCGAGGCCCCCGGCCTTCAGCGGCTGCGCCTCGTGCGGCGAGGAACATGCCTATCGGCGTGGCTCGGCGACCGGCCCATTGTCGCTTGGCGGGATGCCGCCTTCGCGGGCCGGTGCCTTGGCCTGCGGCTCGAGAACCTGTCCCTCGACCTTGCCGAGACCGTAGTCTCCTCGCCGAACCTCGTCGATGTGACCTTCTCCGGCGCTCCCGTGGACTGGGCGCCCGACCTTGGTGTGTGGGAGGTCACCGATCGCTGGCCCTGCGCGCCCGGGTGGTCATGGTTCGGAGGCAGCCGACACGAGTCTCCGCTACTCTGGAGCAAGGACACCTTGCAGGGCGACCAGGTGCTCGAGTTCTGGGCGGCGCTCCTGATGGACCTGCCCAAGGAGCCGGGCTACAGTCACCCGTCCGACCTCAACGCCATCCTCTGCGGAGACGGCGCGAACCTCTGCTCCGGCTACAGCTTCATCCTGGCCGGGGATAACAACACCCGATCGAAGGTGCTCAAGGGCAACACGGTCGTCGCCGACAATCCGAACGTGAAGTTCGAGAACCCCGTCAGCATGAACCTCGCCTTCCAGAGACACTGGTTCGACATCCGCCTCGAGAAGATCGGTAACCACCTCACGTACTCGGTGGACGGCACCCTCGTCGCCCAGTGGGACGATCCCGACGTGCTCCCCGGCGGGAAGGTCGGCTTCTGGAGCTTCCAGAACAACGGCCTGCTCCTCGCCCGCGCGCGCATGGCGGCGGAGAAGGTGTCGAGGTGAGCTTGGGAAGCCTCACCCCCTGCCCCTCTCCTGAAGGGAGAGGGGAGCAAGGCAGCCTCACCCCCGGCCCCTCTCCGTTCCGGAGAGGGGAGAAGGACTAGGCCATGGCCCGCAAAGCCCGAATGCTGCTCGCCATTCCCGCCCTCTGTCTCCTCGCCGCGTCCGCTTGCCCTCAGGCCGCCGAGACCCCCGAGCAGCGCGATGCCCGCATGAAGTGGTGGCGGGAGGCGCGCTTCGGGATGTTCATCCACTGGGGCCTGTACGCCGTGCCCGCCGGCACGTGGAAGGGCAAGCAGATCGGCGGCATCGGCGAGTGGATCATGAACACGGCCAAGATCCCCGTGAAGGAGTACGCGGCGCTGGCCGAGCAGTTCAACCCCGTGCGCTTCAACGCCGAGGAGTGGGTCTCGATCGCGAAGGGCGCCGGGATGAAGTACATCGTGATCACCTCCAAGCACCACGACGGCTTCGCGATGTTCCACTCGGAGGCCAGCCCCTACAACATCTACGATGCCACGTCCTTCAAGCGCGACCCGCTCGCCGAACTCGCCGAGGCCTGCCGCAAGCAGGGGATCAAGCTCGGGTTCTACTACTCCGAGGCCCAGGACTGGCACCACCCCGGCGGCGCCGCGGCGGGCGGCCACTGGGACCCCGCGCAGGACGGCAGCATGGACGAGTACATCCGCACGATCGCGGTGCCACAGGTGCGCGAGATACTGTCGAACTACGGACCCCTCGCGATCCTCTGGTGGGACACGCCTGTTGGCATGACCCGCGAGCGCGCGGAGATGCTGCTGCCGCTCGTGAAGCTGCAGCCGGGGATCATCACGAACAATCGCCTCGGCGGCGGCTTCCCCGGCGACACCGACACGCCCGAGCAGGAGATTCCCGCCACCGGCATCCCCGGCCGCGACTGGGAAACCTGCATGACGATGAACGACACGTGGGGCTACAAGTCCTACGACCAGAACTGGAAGAGCACCGAGACGCTCATCCGCA
>VGFC01000341.1 GCA_016869045.1 Armatimonadota bacterium | reverse complement strand
CCACTTGCGGCGGCCTCCGACCCCGGCGCTCGGACGCCGGACCCAACCGACCTGACCCGATCCGGGCCTGTCCGGCCCGTGCCTAACCAACCGACTCGTCCGTAGGGGCACTTTCTCAACGCAATCTTCATCGTGCCCCGGTGTAGGGGCGTGATTCATCACGCCCAATGCCGTGCTTCTCATACACCCTCTCAGGCGGGAGGAAGGGGATCGACGAGTCGCCGGGCCAGCTTCCGCCGCGCGCGATGGAGTTGCACCTTGATCGCGTTGACCGAGCAACCCAGCGCCTGCGCCGTCTCGGCCAGGCTCTTGTCCTCGAAGTGGAACAGCGTGAAGGCGAGGCCCTGCCGGGGCGGCAGGTAGCCGAGGGCCGCGCGCACGCTCCGGGCGACCTCTACCGTCGCTACGCGCTCCACTGGGTCGGGGGTGTGTTGCCACCTGTCCTCCGCGCTCAGGGCCTCCAGGCGACGACGCTCGCGCTTCTGCTCCCGGAGTCGGCTGATGGCGCAGTTCACGGCGATTCGCCGGAGCCACCCCGCGAACACATGCCGGCTGTCGAACCCGCGAATGCCCCGATACCCCCGCAGCAGCGCCTCCTGCGTGACATCCTCGGCTTCATCGACGCTCCCCAGTATCCCCCGGGCAATCGAGTGCATCGCCCACCGGTGCCGCCGCACCAGCTCCGCGTACGCGCTCACGTCCCCGCACTGGGACCGTCGCGCCAGCTCCTCATCGGGTTCAGGTGTGAGCACACCACTGAGTTCGGCGGCATGGACACCCATGAGAAGTACGCTCCTGCATCGTACTGGGTTGGCAGCCCGACCGGACCGCCGCTGCCCCGGCTGCCCCCTCTGGTAATGTGGGGCCTGGCCGCCCGGCTATAACCGGGGGTCTCCTGGGCGTCAGTCATCGCCCTGCGGGGTCCACATGCCGCAAACGCGGTAGGCATACGTATCGGTTGTGCGGTGATAGGTCTTGAGCCACTTGGCGTGACCGTCGCAGAACAGGTAGTTGTTGCCGCCGTTGTGCCGGGGCGTGGGTTCCGGGTCGTGTCTCTGGTTCCCCAGACCTCCCTGCAGTCCCGGGTCGGCGGCGACGCAGAGGCAGTCCGCGATCAGGATTGTGCCTGCTACGTCGTCGATCTGTGACTCGTGGGCCCCGGCGGGGGTCGGGTACGTGCCCGTCGGCGGCCAGGTCTGCGGCCCGTCGCAGTAGAACCCGAAGTTGATGCCGTAGCCGCCGCGATAGCGCCGGTAGGTTTGATCGACGCCCCCCTCACAATCGAACTCGTTGCTGCACCAGCCGCGTTCGTGGAAGCTGGAGCATTCGAGCACATTCATGTTCTTGGCATACGGCTGTAGCAGCATCATCCACCAGATGCGATTCCCCGGCGCGCCGCCCACGGGCTGGCAGTGGGCAACGTACATCCCGTCGTTGTCGTCCATGTACATCGCGTTCGCCATGCCCAGTTGCCGCAGGTTCGACGAGCAGCCGGCCTTCCGGGCCGCCTCGCGCGCGCGGGCGAACACAGGGAAGAGGATCGCCGCTAACACGATGATGATGGCGATCACGACCAGCAGCTCGATGAGGGTGAAGCCACGGCGTGTCATTCGTGCGCCCCTTCTCTGGGGCCGAGAAGGCCGGGCGGGGGGGCTAGTAGGACAACCGTAGGTGCTGTGCCGGGCCGCCAGACACCCGGTGAGGGGGCCGTTGGAGGGGCCGAATGCGAAGCATCCGGCCCCCCGGTGCGGTCTGGGAAACGTGCCTTCGGGCCGGATGCTTCGCATTCGGCCCCTCCAACGGCCCCGAAACCCCATCTGGCTCGCCGTCAGCCAGCAGGTACGGTTGTACTACTAGGGTCTCTCCTTGGCAGGCGGGGCGCCCCCAGCCGGCGTGGGTGGCGGGGCCAGCACGTCCGTCTCCACGCCCCACACGTCGATCTCCGCCTCGCGGAAGCCCGGCATGGGCACAAAGTCGAGAGCGTACAGCGAGCAGGGCAGATCGATGACGCTGTCGGCGGCGCCGCCGGTCTCCGAGTAGCTCGGGCCGGCCTGGGCCCGGCACTCCAGGCCTGCCTCCAGCCACGCGACGAGGGCGTGACCGTCGGCGCGCGGCTCGAGGTGGTAGGAGAACAGCTCGCCGGTGCGGTCCCTGATCCGCGCCCACACGCAGTCCACGCTCTGGTCGGGGCAGCCGACGTAGACGCAGAAGCGCTTGGGCACGCCGGCGATGGGCACGTCGAGGACCAGCCGGGTGTCGCTCGGCGTCGTCACCTCGGGCTTCCACGAGCACATGGCACGCAGCGCCACCTGCCCCTGATCGTCGGTGAAGGTGCCGACTTGGCCGTCGGCGAGGGCGGGGCTGTCGAACCGCGCCGTGGCCGCCAACTGCTCGCCCGTAGCCAGGTCGGTCCGCTCCTCAAGCGGCCCGGCGCCCGCGAGGACGAACACGGGCCTCCCGACCCAGGTCCGCCCGCCCGGCGCCAGCCCGTAGAGCGACGCGGTGCCCGGCAGTGGGCCGGCCACGACCTCGAACTCGGCCTTGCCGCCCGTCAGCTTCACCGACTGCGGCGACTCGGCCAGTGCCGTACGGGGGCGACAGGCCAGCCTGACCTCCGTACCATCCGGAAGCGGGTTCCCCTCCTTGTCATAACCCTCCAGCGTCACCGGCAGCCGTTCCCCCCAGATGACAGCGTCCTGCCTGGGCCGAAAGACCAGCGCCTCGTGCGTGACGCGCACCTGGGATATGCTCAGCAGGCGGCCATCGTTCCACCACGCCTCATCGTAGAATCGGAAGCGGATGGCGTCGCGTGCGGTGTCGCAGAAGGCCGGGTCGGTCACCTGCCAGCGCACCCAGCGCCACTTGGGCGTGCCGCCCCTCTGGATGGTCGAGATCACGCGATACGCATTCCCTCCGGTGGCGATGGTTGGCGTCGTGGACTCGACCTCCAGCGTGAAGGGGTGCGGATCTCCGTCGTAGACTTCCACCTCAAAGGTGAGCGTGTCGCGGTCGGGCCCAATCATGTCCCGGGTGGCCTCGAACAGCAGGTACATGCCTCCCGGCGGGGTCGTCTGCGCGCAACCCACGCCGTCGATCTCCGTCAACCGGCGAGACCCCTGGAACCCATCCACGAACTGCAGGCCGTGAGACTCCTCGCCCTTCCGAAAGTCGATCCACACTCCCGCCTGGTCCTTGGCGGGAGCCTCCTGGCCCGGCTGCAGCAGAGGAAGACCAAGCAGCATCGCCGCAAGAGCTGTCGTTGACATCGCATTCCCCCCTACTCCAAGGCACCTCGGACCTTGAGACGCAGGTTGTCCAGGTAGAGCGTGATCGGCTGCGCAGGCTTGTTCAGGCCGATGTAGATTCGGGAGACCGAGTCGGCGCGGAAGGCGCCGCCGAAGTAGGTCGCATCCATGTCCCTCTGGCCGCGCGAACTCTCCTCGTTGAGCAGGAACGAGACATGCTGCGGCTCGCCGGGCTTCACGGTGCCCTGGAAGAGCACCACGCATCCGTGCCCACAGGTGGGGTGGTCCTGGGCGCAGAAAAAGACCCACTGTGGCTCGGGCGATTCCACCAGGAAATCGAACGAGAGCTCGGAGAAGCGACGCCAGTCCTTGTACTTCCAGTCGGCGTCGTCGATGACTACCGACATCCACGGGGCAGTCTCGTCGGCCTCCACCTTGAATGACCGGGCGCCGTCGGTGGACCACTCATTGCTCAGCGACCACCGGTTCTGCGGGCTCAGGATGAATCGGAGGGTCTCCGTCGCCGTCCGAAGCGGCTGGGCCTTCCGGATCGTCTCGTCCTCCTCGAACGAGGCGATCAGGCAGCTTCCGGCCTCGTCTGCCTCCAGCCCCGTGGCCTCGTCGTACGCCGCGAAGGCCTCCGCCAACTGCGGCGCCCTGGCCGTCGCCGCCGCCCGCAAGGCGCCGAAGGGGTCCGCGGAATCTGCGGGGATCTCGTCGATCAGCGCGAACAGCCCCTCGGGGCCGAGCTGCTCTTCGATGGCGCAGAGCGCTGCGACGGCGGCGAAGTCCGGATGGACGTCGCTGTACTGAGGATCGGCCATCGCCCAGAGCATCTCCGGGCCGTCCGGCGCGAGGATCGGCGGCCGGCGGTGATCCAGGAGGAGGAATGGCGGCATCTCCTCCGCGACGGCCGGAACAAGGTACCGGTGGGCCACGAAGCGGTTGAGGCCGGGGAGTTGCCCGGGGTTGTGTAGTTCGGCCACGGCCTCGCAGAGGATCGCCAACGGCCCGGCATCAGGGCGGAAGAGCTCCCCGATCCCGAACTCGTCGGTCCGGACGTACAGGGTGTGCGAGCGGTCGGTCACGACGCTCTCGTGGCCCTCCATGCGGGCGCGCCCGACCACGAGGTCGATGGTCTCCACGCGGCGGCCGGGGAACATCGCTTCCATGGCCGTCTGGGCGGCGGCAACCATGTCGGCCATGTTGGACACGAGGCCGGGGTCCACACCCGGCCCGCTTCGGGTTCGCACCCGCGGCGCATCGGCGATGACAAGGCGCTCCGTAGGCTCCGCGGGCATCGGGGTGGTCCGCGTCGCGAACCCCGCCATCCGTCCGGCTGGGCCGCCAACGCGTCCGCCCCCGCCCGCCGTCGGCTGCAGGCGAGGCGTGAAGCAGATGCGGTCTAAGTAGAGCGTCACACGCTGTTGGGGCTTGCCCAGGCCGATGTACAGCCGGGCCACCGAATCCGCGCGGAACCAGCCGCTGAAGTAGGTCGCGTCCACGTCCTGGTATCCCTGCAGGTTCTCCTCGCTCAGTTCGAAGGCCACATGCCGCACTTCGCCGGGCATGAGTACATCGTCGAGAACGCGCAGCTCCCCATGACCGTCAGACACGTGGTCGTTCAGCCGGATGCTGACCCGTTGCGGACGCGGAGCGTCCAGGGCCAGGTCCAGCTCGAACGTCCCGAAGCGGCGCAGGTCGCGGAACTGCCAGTCGGGGTCCCGGAGGTAGAACGCCACCCACCCGGCCGTCTCATCCGCCTCGAGCTTCAGGGACTGCTGCCCGTCGGAAGACCAGTCGTTGCTGAAGGACCAGCGGGTCTCCGGAGTGGTGTCGAACCACAGGCTCTCCGCCACCGAACGCAGGGGATGCAGGGAGGCGATGTGCTGGACGGTCTCACCCGGCTCGAAGGACGCCACCAGGTAGTTCTCCTCGGCGTCGGGTGCCAGCGCGTTCGCCTGGTCCCACGCATCGAACGCAGGCGCCAGTTCCGGGTCGGCCTTCACGACCGCCTCCCGGAACGCCGCGAAAGGGTCTTCCGCCTCGGCGGGCAGGGCCTTCACGAGATCCAGCAGCCCCTCCAGCCCGAGCTTCGCCTCGACCTTCCGGATCGCCGCCACCGCCGCGAGGTCCGGGTGAACGCAGGTATACTCGTCCTGCGTCACGGCCTCCAGCATCTCCGGTCCATCGGGCCCCAGAGGGGTCGGGTGCTTGGCGGGAAGGATGTCCGGGCCGAGCTCCGCCGCCACTGCCGGGACGAGATGGGCGTGGGCCAGGTAACGGTTCAGTCCCGGCAGCCGCCAGACGTTGTACAACTCGGCGACCGCCTCGCAGAGGACCGCCACCGGCCCGGCGTCGCCCCGCATCTCGTCGCCGATTCCCTGCGCACCCACCCGTACGTAGATGGTGGCGTCGCGATCCGTCGTGACATTCTCGTGGTACGCTCGCCCCTGCACGATGACGAGTTGGATCTGCGCGGCTGGCGGTACGAGGGCCCGCCTGTGCATCACCGGCGCCGCGCGTCGGCTGAACCCCATGCCCTCGAGGGTCTGCTTCGCCACAACGACCACGTCCGCAATCTGCTGGGCAAGTCGGGGGTCCACTCCCGCCGGCAGGGGAGCCACGTTGACGCCATTGGGCGGCAGGTCCGGCTGCCCCAAGGGCAGCCAGTCACGCACGAGTCCGGTCGCCTGCGCGACCCTCGGCGCGACGACCTCCTCCGGCGGCGCCACGGGCGTAGCCCGTCCGCGCGGCCCGGCTCTCCCGGCGGGCTCGGCGGGTTCGGGTGCACTGCTTCGTGCCTCCCGGTTCGAGCCGCCAGGCTCCAGGCCGGCGGACGGCCTCTTCGACGCCCCGGCCTGGGCGGGCCCTGTCGCCGGAGACTGATCGCGGCTATCTGCGGGACCACGCCCCAGGGGTGAGGTCGCGGGAGGGGGTGTGAGCGCAGCCGTCGCCGACTGGATGACCGACCGCCGCTGCGCGGCCGGGCCAACCTGTGCGACCTGCTGGACGACCGCGCCGACCGTCAGGGCCACCGCGACCACGCACAGCACCTTCGAGCCGGCGCCCATCGATGCGGCGGGGCCGAGCAGCGAGGGCGGAAGACCGACCGTCGGCGTGGGCGGGACGCCGACGAGCGCCATGCGGCCCAGGTTCGCGACGAGGGTCGCCGGCGCCGCCTCGGCAGTATTCGCCTCCAGGAACGCCACGAGCGCGGCGGCAGACACCCCGAACCCCAGTGCGCCAAGGTGCTTGCGCAGGCGCTCGATCGCCCGGCCAACTCGCCTCGACACCGCGGGCTGCGACAGGCCCAACTCCTCAGCCACGGCGGTCTGAGGCTTGGCCTGCAGGAAGTGAAGCACCAGGGGTTCCCGCAGGTCCTCCGGGAGCCGGTCGATCGCCCGGTCTACGTCCGCCTTGATCTCCTCCCAGGTCGGCTCGGCTGCACGATCCGGCCTCATGCTCCCGGCCTCCCGTTCGGCGCGTTCGCGCGCGCGGTCCCTGTCGCGAGCGGCCAGCGACGTGCGAACGGCAACACGGTGGAGCCATCCGGCCACGGAGGCCTTGATCCGGCCTCCGCTCCGCGCCAGATGCAGGAAGCACTCCTGTGCGACGTCCTCGGCGTCTGCGCGATCGCCCAGCAGCCGGTAGCAGGTGCCATACACCAGGTCCCGATGTCGAGACGTGAGTTCGGCAAAGGCCCCGGCATCCCGCAGCTTGACGTATCGCGCCAGCAGCTCGAGGTCGGTGCCACCCATCGCGCATCCCTCTGTGCGTTGCTTCCTGTCCCTCTCAGTGCATAGTGGGCTCCCGCCGGTGGATTATGCAGGAGTCTCGAGGCAGGGGAGGCTTCGCTCTCTAGACTCCCGGCGCGCCGGAGATCATCTACCCCCTATCCAGGGAGCCTCGATTCTCGTCCGAATTCGAGCACCCTCCACCTTGTACTACCTCTGGCGCTCGGGGAGGGTTGTCGTCTTTGGCGCATTCGCTGCTCGCCGTCACCGCCGGTGCGCGTCCGCGTCCAATTGGGGAAGGGGGCGGTAGATCGAATCCCGCCTGCCGGGAGTCTTGCACGTGGAGGCCGCGGATGAGCGATGACGGCCGGGACAACCTGCGAAACGCCTTCCGGATGCTCGCGGGCGGCCGGATGGAGGCGCTGGAGACGATCTGGCAGGAGTCGGCGCGGCCGCTTCACGGCTACGCGTTTTCGCTCACCGGTGATGCGGACGAGGCGGACGACCTCCTGAGCGACGTCGTGGCGAAGCTGCTCAGATCGCGCGGAAGACTGCGATGGGTGCGCAACCCCAAGGCCTATCTCTTCGCCGCCGTCAGGAACTGCGCCCGCGACGGGGCCGAGCGCCGAGCCCGCGCCGGGTCCGTCGCGCTGGGCGACTGCACGGAACCTGCCGTTCGCGACCCCGCGGCGGCCGTGGCGATTCTGTCCGCGGTCATGGCGCTGCCGCACGAGCAGCGCGAGACAGTGGTGCTTCACATCCGGGGCGGGCTGACGTTCGGGGAGATCGGTCGCGTCACCGGCGAGCGGCCAGCCACGGCAACCAGCCGCTATCGCTACGGGCTTGAGAAGCTGCGCGAAGCTCTGGGAGAGACCGACGATGAATGACGACGACCTGAGGCACAAGCTGGCGGCGAGCGATCTGACCCGTCCCGGCATCACGCTCGACGAGGCACTCAAGCGGGCCGCCGGGAGAGTGCCGGCACGCCGACCGACAGGGGCGCTCCGCCTGGCGATGGCCGCGCTCGTCGTGTGGGCTGCGGTCTTCGTAGCGCAGGCGGCGGTTGAGCACAACCTCAATGGCCTCGTCCCACCGAACCGAACCGCGATCGCCCAGGAGACAGCGCCGTCACTGCTTGTCGAGCAGAGACTGCTGTTGGCGGAACTCCTGGGGGAGGGGGGCCGGGCGCCCGCCGTCGTACAGCAGGGGGAGGGCGAGACCCCTCCCGTCCGCCAAGACTCGACCGACCACACCCGCAGGGGTGCAGTGCCCATGAGGAGGTGGACCCATGTCTAGCCCGAAGTTCCGTCCCCCCAAACCCGGAGAAGTGCCGAGGAATGGGGGTTTTCGAGTCATCGGTGGTGTCGTCGTACTGGGTACATCAGGGTCGGACTCCAAGGAGGTCGAAGGCCCGCTGCTGGAGC
>VGFC01000340.1 GCA_016869045.1 Armatimonadota bacterium | reverse complement strand
TCCGGAGAGGTCGATCCCGGCGTCGATGCCGCCCTCGCCGCCATGGCAAGTGACGCAGCGGCGGTCCAGGATCGGCTGCACCATCGTGGGGTAGTCGAGGTGGCCGCTGCCCCACGATTCCGGCTCGGGCTTCGACGGGGCTCCCCCGAGCGCCATCGGGCGTGGGCTGCCCGACGGTGGGGCATCGCTCTTGTTCTCGTGGCAGCCGATGCAGGACCGCATTCCGCCCGGCGGCGCCTGAACCATGGTCCGCATCCGCTGGATCTCGCGGCCCTCCTCGTCCAGCGCCTCCAGGTAAATCGCGACTCCCGGCGGCGCTTCGAAGTAGGCGGAGCCGTCCTCGTGCACCGGGACCGTGCCCATGAGGTTCTTGACGACATACGCGCCCTGCCAACTGATCAGGAAGGCCTGGTTCCACCAGCGGCCGCCGGGCGGGATGCCGCTCGTGCGGGCCGTCTCCTCGACAATCCGCAGCCGCTTGACCTCGCCCCGCCGGACGCCGGTCAGGCCCTGGTACACGTCCAGCACCAGGAACCGGCCGGGCCGGTCGGTTCCGCCGCCGTCCGTCAGGCAGGGCGGGCGCACACGCGGGGCGAGCGGCATGGGGGCGTGGCACGAGATCGCCGGGTCGCGGTACACCAACTCGCGGTTCCCGGCGACATCGATCAGCTCCAGGATCCCGTGAGCGCCGACCGCGTTGTTGGCGATGAGAACGTCGCTCTCCGAGAGGGGCCACGGGTCGCACGGGCCGGTGGTCAGCCCCTGGTCCATCTCAGTCGGGTACTCGGGCGTCAGGTTCGTGATGGCCGCCAGGTTGTTCTTCCCGAGCTGTGGGTCGATCAGCCCGATCGCTCCGACCGCCTGGCCGTTGTGGGGCGTCAGTGACGCCACGACCCGCGGACTCCCCGGCACCGCGCGGACATCGAGCAACGCCGTGGGTCTGGCGAGGTTGTTGGCGAACAGCGCCTCCTCGTGCGTCCCGTCCGGCAGCGCGGTCCAGAGGCTCTGCATGTACAAGGCCGTCTTGTCCACATACTCCCAGCGGCCGTAGAGCAGCCGCCCGTCCTCCATCACCGAAGGGTCGAACTCGGTGACGTTGTTCGAGGAGATGCTCCGCAGACCGCTGCCGTCGGCATTCATCACGTGCAGCGTATCGACCCCGGAGTTGAAGCAGGGCACCAGAGCCTTAGGGCGCGTCGAGGTGAACACGATGCGCCCATCCGGGAGGTAGGCCGGCCCGATGTCATCGTACTGCTCGCTCTGCGTGAGCCGCCGCAGGCCCGTGCCGTCCGGCGCGATCTCGTAGAGGTTGGTCCGCTGATCGGCGGCCGGCTTGTACGCGAACAGCACCCTCGTCGCGTCCCAGGAGACGTCGGGATCGCGGTATACCCCTCCGCCCAGGGCCGCCGGTGTCGTTGGGTCAATCACCGGGCTGACGCGCGGCGCCTCGTCGACGGCGGCGGGGTTCTCGAGGACGTAGATCCCTCCGCCGGGATGCCACGTGTAGTACGAGTCGTAGATGTGGCCCGCGAAGTAGGGGTGCTGCTTCACGAAGAGCAGTGGCGTGCGAAGCAGTGCGAGCTGGGCCTCCGCCCGCAGTTCGCGCGCTTGCCGGTACGTGGCCCGATCCCCGCGTTGCGCGGCAAGTGCCGCCGCCTTCGGCTCAATCGACGCGCCGGATCGCTCGGCCAGGGCCCTTGCCGCAGCCAGTGTCTCGCCGACCGGCTCGCGGTACAGGAAGCCCTCCGCCTTCAGGGCCTGTCCGTCGAGCGTCGCCCTCCATTGGTACGGGAACACGCCGCCCTGTGCGCGGTTCAGGGGGAGCGCCTCGGTCTTGTCGTTGACGGCGCACGAGAGCCTCGCCTGGTCCGGCCCGATGACCTCGGCCGCCAATCGGACGGAGGCCTCCATCGGCGCCAGTTCCACAGTGATCGGCCCGAGCCACACGGGCCCGGCCTGCGCGGCCAGACCCAGCGCGGCGTACTCCGGGCGATACGCGCCCTGCGGGCGGCGCATCACCTCGACCGGGAAGGTCAACGTCAGCGGTCGGCCTTCGGCCGGGAGAGGTAGCGTGACCTCCAGGCCGCGGTCGACCGTCGAGAGGCCGCCGCCCTCCCCCAGCCGATACGGACGGTCCGCCACGAACAGCTCCGCCGCCTTGCCCGCCGACCCCAGGTCGGTCAGGTCCACCGGCGACTCGATCCGGAGGTGCGCGCCCGCGGCGTCCCGGCAGGCCGACACCTGCAGCAGAAACGGGCCCGCGTCCCAGGGCCCGAAGAGGGGACCGACGGGGAAGCTCGTCACCGTCCGCCACTCGGCGCCGGTCGGCTTCCTCGGCACGCCGGGCAGCGGCAACCGCAGCGATCCGGCCGGCGCCGTCATCTGCGGCCAGCGCGAGACCTCGCCGGTCCGGGCGCGGCTGAGCGCGAAGGCGACGGAGCGGACCTCGTCCAGCCACCAGTACGCCTCCCGCGCGGGCGTGGCCGCCGGGGCGGCGCCTGTGGCGAGCAGCGTCAGCGCAAGGGCCACTGCAGACCGCACGCCGGTCATCGTGGCGCGGCCTCCTCCCCCAGTCCCAGCCTCTCGCGGTACTCCGCCTCAGGTCCCGCCTGCCCCAGCGCCTTCTCGATGACCTCGCGGTCACCCGCGCTCTCCTCGAAGCTCCACTGCCCGACGACCGACGGGTCATTGGCCGGGGGCGCCCCCTCCGCCTGGAATCGTGCTCGGATCTCCTCCTCACTCAAGGCCCGGTTGTAGAGCACCACTTCATCGACCCGTCCGGTGAGGGCGACGTAGCCGTCCTGACGCTTGCCGATGCTCAGAGGCGTCGTGCCGGGCACGCGCTCCTTGCCGATCTCCTGTGAGCCCACGAGCGCGCCATTGTGGTAGACCTTCAGGTCGCGGCCATCGTAGGTCATCGCGAGATGCTGCCACGCGTTCAGCGTCAGCACGTCGTCGCTGAACAGCTCGTGCGAGTTCTCGCGGCCCCCGCCGATGTTCAGGTAGGCGCCGACTTTCGCCTCGGCGATCACGAGGCCCCAGTGCGACTCGGTCCACTCGTCATCGTTCTTGTTGACGATCCAGCGCCGGTTGTCTCCGCTGCGGGGGAACGCCTCGAGGTAGACCCAGGCTTCGACCGAGAGCCGCTGCGGGTCGAGTTCCGGCGTGTGCGGGATGTCGATTCCCGCGCCGTTGCACTGCAGGGCGTTGCCGCGCTTGCCCTCGGCGGGCGCGGTCAGGCCGAAGTGGTTCTCGCCCCAGGTGTGCCAGTCCGGCCCGCAGAGGTTGAAGCGCGTCGGCCCGCCGGCGGTGTCGTAGATGATGTTCCCCTCGACCAGGAAGTCCTTGCTCCCCTGATCGAAGAAGATGCCGTTGTTCGAGTAGCTCGATTGCTGCGCCACGTCGCTGTAGCGCGCCCCGTGCAGGACGTTGCCCCGCAGGATCGTGCCGGGCTGGTACCCGAGCGTGTAGATGCAGCCACCGTCCGCGAGCTTGCCCATGACGTCGTAGATGTGGTTGTACTCGATGAGGTTGCCCTTGCAGGCCGTCGGCGTCGGGTCCCACTGCCAGCCGACCGAGACGCCGGTGTACGGGAGGTCGTGAATGAGGTTGTGCGCGACGACCGTCCCTTCCGCGAAGCCAACCCACACGCCGACCGCGCCGAAGTACTCCTGCCCACAGCGGGTGACGTGGTTGTTCGCGATCCGGTTGCCGGTCGCGACCTCTTCGGCGGGAGGCAGGCCCTTCTGCCAGTCCCAGCCGGGGTAGTGCTCGCCGACCATGACGCCGTTCCCACCCACGTCCTCGATCGTGTTGCCCTCGATCAGGTTGTCCCGGCAGCCCTGTCGCAGGCGCACGCCGGCGCCTCCCAGGCGCCTCAGCGCGCCGTCGGTGAGGCTGCAGCCCTGCGCCCATTCCCACACGAGCGCGGCGTCCACGGGCGTCCAGCCCTGCGTCCAGTTCGGCGGCGGCGTGTGGAAGGTGCCCTGCACGCCCGGGTGTCCCTGCTCGGGCAGCGGCCAGGCGCAGTGCTCGAACTGCAGCCCCTCGAAGTGTAGATTCCGCACGGGCGCCTCGGCGCTGCCCTTCACCTCCATCAGCCGGGTGAGCATCGGTGCGGTGGTTTGCGCTTTCTGCATGTCCTCGCCGGGTCGCGGTGCGTAGGTGAGCGTGCCGGTCGTCCGGTCGAGGTACCACTCGCCGGGCTGGTCGAGCATCTCCGGGGCGTTCTCGAAGTAGCACGCCATGCCGGGACGCGGGCCGATGGCCGGATGCTGCGCCACATGCGGCGGGAGGAGCGTCACCGTCCCCGCGGCCGGATCGACCGCCTGCAGGCGCTTACGGGTGATCTCCCACTCCCCGAAGACGACAATCTCCGCATCCGTGACACTGCTCCACTCACCGAGACACTCCGGAGCGAGCGTCAGCATGTGAGTGGACAGATCCTCGGCCTGCTGCGAGCCGGTCAGCCGGAAGTGGTTCGGCGCCGCGTCCGCGTTCGGCGTCCGCGCCCGTATCGCACGCCGGCCATCGACGAACAACTCGCGGAAGTCCCAGTCGCCTGCTCGAACCTCTGGGATGTCGGCTAGCGACACGCCTCCCTCTGCCTGCCGCCAGCCCGTGATCCGGCGGCCGCCGCTCACGACCACCGGCCCGGTCGCCCCCCGCCAGGTCACCGAGTGCTCTTCGGTGCCACCGTCCTCCGGGCCGAACACGAGGGGCTCCGCCGGCTCGTAGCGCCCCTCGCGCACGAGGACCGTCACGTCCTCCTTAAGCCCTCCGGCGACCTCATGGCGGACGGCCTGCTGGGCGCGGGCCAACGTTGCGAAGGGCCTCGCCTTCGTGCCCGGGTTCGTGTCGCGACCGTTGGGGGCAACGTGGAACTCCGCGGTGGCTCCGCAGAGGGCCGGGATCAGTGCCGCTGCGAGGGAGAAGAGCGCCATGGCGACATCCGCCTCCGTTGTGGGTTCGACGGTCTGTTCGCCCTCGGGCAGCGTAGGCCTCCAGCGGAGGAGGAGCCTCGCCCCGGCTCGGCCAACAAGGCGAGACGGTGAGCCAAGCCGAAGTCTCTCACGATGTGCTCGCCGCTGAGGAGCTGGTGTGCCCATGAGCCTGGCGGACCTTGAGTGCCGAACACCGAAGTGGTCGTCCGATGGGAAGCACATTGCCTTCGCGGGAAGGGACGCCGCCGGTCGCCGCATCTACGTGGTCGGCGCCGATGGCGGCAACCTGCGGCGTCTGACGAGTGGGACGGACGAGGAGCGCGATCCGGCCTGGTCACCCGACGGCAAGCGGATCGCCTTTTCGCTTGGATCGGTCGGCAACCGGGACATCGCCGTCGCCGAACTCGGCAAGGCGGGCGTCGAACGGATCACCACGGGTCCGGGGGACGACCGCTCGCTGGCCTGGTCGCGCAACGGCAAGCGCTTGGCGTTCGCGCGGCTCGCCGACAAGGCCCTGGACATCCACGTAGTGGACGCGACCGGGGGCGAGCCCGTGCGCCTGACCCAAGGTGCGTCCGTCAACGTTGCACCCGTTTGGTCGCCGGATGGGAAGCGGCTGGCCTTCGCCACCGACCGCGAGTTCAGCTGGCGGGTCTACCTGATGGGGGCCGACGGCGCCGACCCGACGCGCGCGGCCGATGCCGTGGCGGAGGAGCCCGCGTGGTCGCCGGACGGCAAGCTGCTGGCCTACGCGGGGACGCCAGAGGCACGGAGCGCGCGAGGACCGCTGCCCGTGGGAATCTGCGTCCTGGACTTGGCGAGCGGAACAGCCCAGAGGCTCAAGTCCGGAGCGAGAGGCCGGTCCCCCGACTGGTCGCCCGATGGCACGCGGATCGTGCTCACGCGGGACTTCAGGCTGTGCGTGCTGGATGTCGCCGCGGATGCAGAAGTGCCCTTCGAGTAGGAGGCAGCCCATGAGCACGGAACCCATCACCCGCCGCGACTTCATCGCCTCCGTCGGGCTCGCGGCCGCCGCCGGAGCCCTTGGTAGCGCGGGAGTTGCCCAGGAACCACCCGCGCGCAAGGTCCGCATGGGCATCGTGGGTGGAGGCTTTGGGGCGGGCTTCCACTGGCACGAGGACCCGGGTTGCGAGGTTGCCGCGGTCAGCGATCTCCTGCCCGACCGCCTGCAGAACCTGGTGAACCGCTACGGCTGCCAGAAGACGTACGGGGCACTGGAGGAGCTGATCCAGGACGACACCATCGAGGCAGTGGCGGTCTTCTCCGGCGCGCCGGACCATGTGCGGCACTGCACGGCGGTGATGAACCGGGGGAAGCACTGCCTCAGCGCGGTGCCGGCGGGGCTGACCTTGGAGGAGTGCGAGGAGCTGATCGACGCCAAGGCCCGCAACAACGTGAAGTACATGATGGCCGAGACGAGCTACTACCGCTTCCCGACCATCACGATGCGCCGGATGGTGGAGGACGGGAGCTTCGGCGAGATTCTCTACTGCGAGGCGGAGTACTATCATCCGGAGATCGGCACCGCGGCGAATGACCTCAGCCGCTGGCCCGACAAGGAGGGCAACTGGCAGCGCACCTGGCGTTGGGGTTTCCCGCCCATGCTCTACCCCACGCACTCGACCGGGTTCCTGGTCGGCGTTACACGCGAGCGGCTGGTCGAGGTCTCCTGCCTCGGGACGCCGGGGCAGACCGAAGCGTTCCAGGACAACGCCTACAACAGCCCGCTCGCGAACGCATCGGCGCTGTTCAAGACGAACCGGGGCAACATGTTCCGCTGCAACGTCATGTGGGATGTCTGGGCTCACGGCGAGCGCGCCCAGTGGTTCGGCGAGAGCACGGCGCTGCTCATGGACGGGTGGGCGGGTCAGCCGTACACCCTCCGCACCGCCGACGGCAAGGCCATCCAGCAAGGGCCGGACTACTTCCAACTGCTGCCCGAGAAGATGCGCTACGACACGGGCCACGGCGGCTCACACCCATTCATCACCCATGAGTTCATCCAGGCCATCCTGGAGGATCGCGAGCCGGCGATCAACGTCTACGAGGCGGTCGCCATGACCGCGCCGGGGATCGTCGCCCACAACTCGGCGCTGCGCGGCGGGGAGCAGCTCAAGGTGCCGAACTTCGATCCGGCGTAGCGGGGACGGCGTGTAACAGGATGCACAGGATGGAGCAGGATGAAGGCGCGTAGCATTCGGTTCGTGGTGCTGGTGACGGCACTGGGCGGCACATGCGCAAGTGCGCAAGGCGACCTAGGCAATGGCTGGCGCGCGGAGTCGGGTGAGTGGGCGTGGACGCGCGACGTGTGGCCGATGCTGCTGCAGCGGTCTCCCGCCGGCGCCACTCGTGCGGTGAACGCGTCTTTCCCCGCGGACCGATCCGTCTGGCGATGCACCATCGAGCCGGCGCTGGACGCAACGTCGGTCGGCTTCAGCTTCGCGTGTGAACCAGACCTCTCGCGGGGAATCACGGTCGCGCTGGGCGGCTCGGAGGTCGGGGGCTTCGCGCTGAGGACGACGGCTGGCGAGGTGCTATGGGAGGACCGCTGGGCGCCGTGGCAGGCCTACGAGGCCTATGTCCTGGAAGGCGTCCTCGAAGAGGGCCGCGTCCGCGCGCAGATGCTGCAGGCGGATCGTACGACGCTTCTCTCGCAGAGCCCGTGGGTCGATCTCCCGACCGATGTCCTGCGGCGCACGGGTTGCGCAGTGCTGCAGACCCAGGACAGCCGCGCCCGCTTCTGGGACATCCAGGCCGACGATGCGCCGCTCAGCCCGGTCACCGACGACGCGCCGAACAAGCGCCGCCTGGCTCAGGGCCCCGAGGGCGACTGGAACGTGCGCGGCGCGGGCAACTGGATGTGGACCGATGCAACCAAGCAGCGCATCCGGCAGTACGCCAAGGCGGAGCGCGCGTGGGCCATCGACCGGCGGGTGCGCGGCTGCGACCGCGTGTGGCGCTCGGCGGTGAGAGTCCACCCCGGGGCCGGCGGCGCGGGGATTATCGTGAAGTCGGATGATACGGCCGAGACCGGTTTCATCATCTGGCTCGGCGGGACGTGGGGCGCCGGCTGCCTGATGGTCTATCGCCTCCCCTCGGAGGCGCTGTGGGCGAGCGCTCAGGACAAGTGGCACTACGACGAGGACCTCGTCCTCCAGGCCGAGACAAAGGGCACACAGCTCCGCGCGCAGCTCTTCGCCGCCGACGGAACGGCCCTGATTGCCGAGAGCCCGTGGATCGAGATGACTGCGGATGAAGCACAACGCGAGGGCTGCCTCGCCTTCCACACGTGGAAGGACAGCGCCGACTTCTGGGCCTTCGGCCGTTGACGTCTAACTGACATAGGTAGGCCCTCGCGGGCTGTCCCTGTCACACCACCGTGCGTACGGGTCCGTACACGGCGGTTCGGCTGGTTAGGCGCGGTTCGGAGCCGCGAGAGAGAGGAGGCCCAGT
>VGFC01000339.1 GCA_016869045.1 Armatimonadota bacterium | reverse complement strand
CCGGCAACTGGCACTACCCCTCGATGCGGGGGAAGGACAAGGAGCGGGGCTACCTATCGAGCCAGGATGAGGACTGGGGTCTCCCTCCGCTCGATGAGGCGGTGCGCACGGGCTACGCGCCGCTCTGCGTTGAGCACGGGGTCTCACTCATCATTCCCGGCGGCAGTTGGGGGCCGGCGCAACGCAAGCGACTGGCTGAGTTGGGCGCCGCCGGGTACACGTTCAGCTCACTCAGCCTGGACAACCAGCCTGGGTCAGTGATCGTGGCCAACGATCCGCGCCTGGACTTCGCGGACGGCAGGCTCACAGTCGAGTGTTGGCTCAAGTACCCGGCGAAGCCCACCTACGGTCGGGTCATCTCGAAGTATGACCACCTGATCGGCGATCCGGGCCGGGGCTGGGAGGTCTACATCGACGAGGACGGGCACGTGATATGGCGGCTCAACGATGGGACGAATGACCTCTCCATCACGAGCGAGGGCGTTGTGCCGGGCGGGGAGTGGTTCCATCTCGCGTGTGTGTCGGAGGGCGCCGGCGGGGAGATGAAGGTGTACGTCAACGGTCGCCAGGACCCGGCGACTCGCCCGGCGCCGGTGGCGCTACGGCGCGTGCCGGTTGACTTGTGCCTCGGCTGCTACGGAGGCGGCGGCGTGTTCCTGGCGGCGTGGATCGACGAGGTGCGGCTGTCGCGGATCGCCCGGCGGTTTGCTGGTCTGCCTGCGGACAGGCCCGAGACTGACGGGGACACTGTGGCCCTATGGAGCTTCGAGGGAGACGCTGCGGCGCTCGCGAGTGCCACCGGTGACCCGGCCCTCACGGGCGCCACCATGCGCGTCGGCGGACCTTTGCGCGGCGAGGGGCCGCCCGACTGCGGACAGGCAGTCTTCCTGGGCGCAAAGCCGTAGCCGCGCCGACGAGCGAGCGGAAAGGTGGGACCCCGGTTGGCGGGTCGGAAGCGTCAGGCACTGCCTCTCGTGCTAACCATCCTGGTGGTCGCCCTTGGGCTGGCCGCCCTCTGGTGGCACAGTGCGCAGACCGTCGGGCCCATCCGCGCGCCACAGAAGCCCCGGCAGGCTACGGTGCAGGCTCTCTGGTACTCACCAGGCCAGACAGGCGCCTCGGAGGGCACGAGCCGAGTCGTGGTGCGCGTCGAGCCCAATGACGTGCCGGGAGTGCGGGTCGGCTTCTATGAGGACGAGGCGCAGGGCAGTGGCGAGACGTGGCGCGCCTCGGGCTGGATGGCGGCGGTGGTCGCGTCACTGACGGCCGGGATCGACCTGCGTCAGTACGTCCCTTCCTTCACGGTCGAAGGGCGCATCGACGGGCCCTCGGCAGGTGGGCTGCTGGCGGTAGGGGTGCTTGCCTGCCTGACCGACGCCGACCTGAACCCGAAGGCCACGCTGACCGGCGCCATCCACCCGGATGGCAGCATCGGCCCGGTTGGGGGAGTGGCTCACAAGATCGACGCGGCCGCGGCGGCGGGGATGAAGCTGGTGCTGATTCCTCGGGGCCAGCGCGAGGAGAAGGACCCGGAGACGGGCCAGATGGTGGACGTGATGGAGCGCGGGCGGCTGAAGAAGGTGCGGGTCGTCGAGGTGGAGGACGTGGCGGAGGCGTATGCTCGCCTGACCGGCCGCACGCTGCCCCAGCCGGAGGCCGAGCCCGAGCAACCCAAACTGCCGGAGCCCGTGGCGAAGGAGTTGGCGTCACGGGCCGCGACCTGGCTGGCGACCTACGAACGGGAAGCCACCGAGGGCGCGCGTTTGCGTGGCCGTCTGCAGGGAATCGCCGGACAGGTGGACGACCAAGTCGTCGCGGCACAGGCGGCGGCGAAGCGCGCGAAGCAGCGACTGGCTGAGGGGAACGTCGCTGCGGGCTACGATCAGGCCGTCATGGCCACACTGCAGGCCTCCACGACCCTCGACCTGCTGCAGGCCATTGGTTCGCTGAACCGTAACGGCGTGGGCGAGGCCATCCGCACCGTCGCCCCTCCCCAGGACCGCCCGGCCGAGATCTCTCTCACACTTCGGCAGCTCTCGGACCTGTCGGTAGACACGGTGGATGGCCTCCTCGCCACCGCCGATGCGTTCGGTACGACGGCGCAGGCGGCTGGTCTCCTCCGCGCGCGGGCGGGCCTGCAGACGGCTCTGGAGGCGGCGCCCAACGAGGCCGGCTCCGCGGGCCTGCTTCTCCGGGCGGCGACGCTGAAAGGGCTCGACCGGCACATCCTGGAGATCGCGCAGGACCGTGTCAGGCTCGTGGCGTCGCGCGACGGCCCGAAGCTCCAACGCGAAGCGCAGCTCACGGCCTGGGCTAGCACCATGGAGCGTGCTGCGGGCGCCGATCTTGGGTACTTCCGGGCGGTCGCGATCGACGAGGCGGCTCGCAGCGTGGGCGTGCACCCGGACCTGCTGCGGGCCTCCATCGAGTATGGGGACGCGACCTACCTGCTGGCTCAGGCGAGTCTCGCGGCCTTGCCGGACCTGGCGGTGAGCATTCAGGGGAAGCCCAGGAATGACGCCGCGATCCTCGGCGCCTCGGTTGGGGCCTACGCCGCAGGCTCGGCGTTGGTCACGAAGTTCTGCTCCCTGCAGGTGGAGGTGAACCGGAATGGGGAGGTCGTGGGTATCGCCGACCCGCAGGCCCTCGAACGACTTGTCAAGTCCGCCGAAGCGCGGGCCGTGCGGGACATCGCGGCGGCCCAGGCAGCCGGGCTCGAGGCCTCTCTGCCGACGTTCTACTACCTGATCGCCGGTCAGTATGCCGGCGGAGACACTGACGAGCGCCTCGAGGCCCTGCAGTGCTACTGGCAGGCGAGCCTGTACGCGCGCGTCGGTCGGTTGCTGGCGAGGTAGGCGGACCCGGCTACAAATGCCACGGTTCCCGCATCGGCCGGCCGGTGAGACGGTCGGCGTCGGGATCGTCGAGGATGCGCTCGGCTTCGCGGTCCCAGCGGATCTTGCGCCCGGTCCAGTAGGCGATGTTCCCGAGGTTCGGCGCCGTCGTGGAGCGGTGCGCGGTCTCGAAGTTGCTGCGGCAGACGCCCCGCGTCTTCACACACTCGATGAAGTCCCTTACGTGCGCATAGTGCTGCTCGGAGCCGCCGCTCTGCAGCGCCCGCATCCGGTCGCCCTCGGGGTGGATGATCCACCCGTCGCGGTCGATGAACAGCGTGCCGTTCTGCCCGTAGAAGGCCATGCCGTAGCCCTTCCCGCCGACCGGCGAGTAGACCGTGCCATCCACCACCGTGGGCTGCTTGAGGGCGGTCGGGAACCAGAACGGGTAGCCGTTCCCCTGCCGGAGCGACCACAGGGCCGTGAAGCCCGGGTAGTCCCACATGACCTCCTGTGTATCGGGCGTGTCGCGGCAGTCATCGAAGACGTACTTCCCGCCGCTCGCCGTGCACGCCAGAGGCGCATCGACCTGCATGCCCCAGTGGATGATGTCCATCAGGTGCGTGCCCCAGTCGCAGATCGTCCCGCCCGCCGTGTCCCAGAAGAACCGGAAGCTCCCGTGGCAGCGCGCGGGGTTGTAGCGCCGATAGGGCGCCTGCCCTAGCCACAGGTCCCAGTCCAGTCCGGGCGGCGGGTCGGAGTCCTGCGGCCAACCCATGCTCCCGCCGTTGCCGATGATCCACGTGCGGGTCAGGCAGATGCGCCCGAGCACACCGGACTGCACTACCTCGACCCCGCGCTGGAAGTGCGTTCCGCCGCGCTGCTGCGTGCCGATCTGCGTGACGCGGCCGTAGCGTTGTGCCGCGTCGCACATGGCCCGACCCTCCTTGATGGTCAGGCTCATCGGCTTCTCGCAGTACACATCCTTCCCGGCCTCGCAGGCGTAGATCGAGGGCAGCGAATGCCAGTGGTCGGGCGTCGAGATCACCACGAAGTCGATGTCAGCCCGCTCGATGATCCGCCGAACGTCGTTGTACGCGTCGCAGCCCTCGCCGACCCTTCTCGCAGCCGCCATTCGCCGCCCCTCATCCACATCACACACCGCCGCCACCCTTACCTCCGGGCACCGCAGGAAGTCGGCGAGGTTGGAGTTCCCCATGCCGCCCATGCCGATGAAGCCCGCGACCAGCTTCTCGTTCGCGCTCACCTGCCCGGGCGTCTGCGCCGCCGCACGTTCGAGGGTGTCGGCGGCCAGGCCGACACCGATCCCGGCGGCCATCAGCCCGGCCTGCTTGATGAACCTGCGTCGGCTGAACTCACCGTACATGGGGATTCCCTCCCGATGCGGGGCTGGGTTGTCTCACGTTCGGCGCCAGGCGTACCGGCTCCTTCAGGACATGCGCTGCGGAGAAGAGGGACGGGAAGGCGGCGCAGCGAACTGACGGAGGGTGTCGAAGCTGGCGCTTCGACCTACGAGCGCACCACGTGGTGGTAGGACGGAGCGCCAGCTCCGTCACCCAGACGTTGACCGACGGCACTCGGGAAGGGAGATGTGGCCCGGTGAGAGCGACAGTCTGTTGGGTGATCGTCATCTTCACGCTACTCGCGGTCGGCGTCGCGACGGCCGCCGAGATCGGCCGCCTGGAAGGCGCGCCGATCCGCGGCATCGGCCTATACGCCGACGAGGAGGCGCAGTTCACGCTGCAGCCGCAAGCCGTCTGGGGCGGCTACTCCGACCAGCGCCCGCAGCCGCTGCGCGCCGAACTCCTCGCCGTGCTGCGTACTATCCCAGTGGGTGGCTATCACCGAGAGACGTGGCGGCTGTCGAGCCCCTACGGGGACCACTTCAGCGCGCGTTTCACGGGCACGCTGAAGGTCGAGAAGGAAGGGGACTACACCTTCTACTTCCAGTCGGATGACGGCGCGCGCGTCTGGATCGATGACAAGCAGATCATCGATGCCTGGGTTCCGCGCTCGAACGTCACGAGCGAGGCGACCATCGCGCTGACGGCGGGCGACCACGCCGTCCGCTGCGAGTACATGGAGATCGGCGGCGGCGCGCAGGCCCACTTCCGCTGGAAGGGCCCCGGCTTCGACGAGCAGGTCGTGCCCGCCTCGGCGGTCACTGCCGACGGCCAGCCCGGCTGGAAGGCCGACTACTTCCTCAATGAGGAACTCAAAGGCGAGCCGAGGACCACGCACGAGCCCGTTATCGACATCAACTGGGGTGACGGCGGGCCCGAGGTCTACGGAGGTGGACCGCCCATCGCGGAGATGGACTCGGCGCGCGTCGGCGAGGACTACGTGATCGGCCAGCTTCGCGGACCTGAGACGGCCTACATCGGCGTTGTGGTTCAGCCGGTGGGATCCGCGACGATGGGCTACGACGTATGGGCGAACGACCTCGTGGCCTACGGGACCGGCGTCAGCGGCCAACGGCCCGCCAAGCTGCGGCTGCGCCCGCTCACCGAGGGGGCCACATTCGACATTGCCACTGCCGGGCGCACGCCCGCCGTCTGGGCGCCGGGTAAGCAGCCGCTACTCTTCATGGCCGGCCTCGGCGATCTCCCAAAGCTCACCGCCGCCCAGGCCCGCGAGCAGCTGCAGAAGGCCATGCTGACCGGCCTGAACGCGCCCTTCCCCGAGCTCAGCAAGGACGGTTGGGCCTACCTGTTCAACGGGCGCAATCTGAACAAGTGGCGCCTGCGCAACCCGAACGGTCCGCAGAGCTGGTCGGTGGAGAACGGGGAACTCGTCAACGCGGGCCACGGCACCGACCTCATCAGCGACTTCCCGCTGACCGATTGCCAGCTGCACGTCGAGTTCAGCGTGCCGAAGGACAGCAACAGCGGCGTCTATCTGCAGGGCCGCTACGAGGTGCAGGTCCATGATAGCTTCGGCCTCGAGGTCGCCGACTGGACGTGCGGGTCCATCTACGGCCAGGCCGTCGCCACCCAGAACGTCTGCAAACCGGCCGACGAGTGGCAGAGCTTCGACATCACCTTCCGCGGGGCGCGGCCTTCGCTGGATGGTGACATTGCCAAACACGCGCGGATCACCGTCGTCCAGAACGGCGTGAAGATCGTGGACAACGCCGAGTTGAGCGGCGTCACCGGCGGCGCCCTGGACGCCGACGAGATCCGCGCCCAGGGCATCTTCCTGCAGGGCGATCACGGCGTCGTCCGCTACCGCAACATCAAGGTCCGCCCGCTTGGGTGAGGCGGAGGTGCGGAGATGCGGAGCTGGGGAGTTGCGGAGAACGGCAACAGCAGGCCGCACAGAAGGGAGAGATGAGCATGGCCCAGTTCGATCGACGTGAGTTCCTGAGGCTATCAACTGCAGGGGCGCTGGGCGCGACGGCAGTGCGCGCTGGGAGCGCGCGGTCCCAGGCGCAGGAGACGAAGCCCATCCGCGTAGCGACCATCGGCTGCGGCGGCATGGGGAACGCGCACCTGGGCACGATCATGCGGCTCAAGGCGGCCGGCGAGCCGGTCGAGATCGCTGCCGTGTGCGATGTCTATCAGCTGCGCCTCGACGCGGCTGCGAAGGCGACCGGCGGCAAGCCGTACCGCAACTACAAGGACGTGCTCGCGCAGCTGGACATCGACGCGGTCAGCATTGCGACCCCCGACCACTGGCACGCGCCCATTGCGGTCGAGGCGCTGAACGCGGGCAAGGACGTCTACTGCGAGAAGCCGATGACATACTGGAAGAGCCTCGCCGCGCCGAAGGCCATCGTCAAGGCGGTCGCCGACAACAAGCGCGTGCTGCAGGTCGGCACGCAAGGGATGTCGGACGACGTCTGGGATGTCGTGGGCGCGAAGGTGAAGGCGGGCGCGCTCGGCGGGCTGGTCCACGCCCAGGCCACCGACATGCGCAACGGCCCCATCGGTCTCTACTCGCCCCTGAGCAACGACGGCCAGGCGAAGCCCGGCGAGAACCTCGACTGGGACCTGTGGCTCGGGCCGGCGCCGAAGGTGCCGTATGAGCCCGGCCGCTACTTCGCGTTCCGCTCCTTCTGGGACTACTCCGGCGGCACCGGCACCGACTTCTTCCCGCACATCCTCACGCCACTGATCTACACGATGGGGCTGACCTTCCCGCGTCGAGTGACCGCCTCGGGTGGCCTCTACCAGTGGGATGACGGGCGGCAGGTGCCCGACATCTTCACGCTGCTGATCGAGTACCCCGAGGGGCCGTCCGTGCTACTCATATCCAGCCTCTCGACCGACAGCAACCTCCCGATGGTCATCCGCGGGAAGAACGCGACCGCCACCTTCGAGGGTCCCGGCGCGATCATCCGCCCTCAGGGCGCCGCCGGCGACGCCGCGAAGTACGAGGAGCTCCCGCGCACCCGCGGCGGCTCACTGGACGAGCACTGGAAGGACTTCCTGCGCTGCGTGCGCACCCGCGAGAAGCCGCGCAGCAACGAGCTGCTCGGGTACTACGTCATGACCGCCCTGCACATGGGCATCCACTCCTACCTGGAGGGGCGGGCCTACGAGTTCGACCCGGCCACGGAGACCGCGAAGTCCGTGTAGGCGAAATTAGGGACAGGCCCCAATTTCGGACATGACGTCCGTCCGAAATTGGGGCCTGTCCCTAATTTCGACATAGGAGTCACCCCATGCAACACGTGAAGTTCGGCAACACAGGGATCATGGTCTCACGCCTGTGTCTGGGGGCGATGGAGTTCCCGGACGCGCTGGAGGAGGCGGAGGCCTGCGCGCTGCTCGATGAGGCGATCGATAGCGGCATCAACTTCATCGACACCGCGGATGCGTATGGGCGTGGGAGCAGCGAGGAGTTCCTCGGCCGCGCGCTCACGCCCGAGAAGCGCGACAACGTGATCCTGGCGACCAAGTGCTGGGTCGTGATGAAGCCCCCCGACCGCAACACGGGAGGCTGCTCGCGGTATCACATCCTGCAGGCGGTCGAGGACAGCCTGCGCCGCATGAAGACCGACCGCATCGACCTCTACCAGCTCCATCACCCACACCCGGAGACCCCCATCGAGGAGACGCTCTCCACCCTCGACACGCTCGTGCAACAGGGGAAGATCCGCTACATCGGCGTGTGCAACTACTACGCCTGGCAGGTCGCCTACGCGCTGGGCGTCAGCGCGCTGCACAACTGGGAGCCATTCGCCTCGATGCAGGTGCGCTACAACCTCCTCGACCGCGGCATTGAGCGCGAAACCGCACCCTTCTGTCAGCGCTTCAACCTCGCGATCATGGGGTACGGACCGCTCGACGGAGGAATCCTCACGGGCAAGTACAAGCGCGGCGAGCCAATCCCCGAGGGCTCGCGCGTCTCCAAGATCAGGCAGATGCAGGAGACCCTCACCGACCAGACCTTCGACATCCTTGATGAGCTGCAGGCCATCGGGGCGAAGTACGACCTCGCGATGAACCAGCTCGCGATCGCGTGGGTGCTCACCCGCCCGTTCATCACCACACCGATCCTCGGCGGCAAGAAGCCGGAGCACTTCCGGCCGATGTACGGGCTCTGCGAGGTGCAACTCGATCCGGCCGATG
>VGFC01000338.1 GCA_016869045.1 Armatimonadota bacterium | reverse complement strand
GGAGACGCTGCGGTCGGCATCGCGGCTGAGTGAGACCAGGGCCTTCGCATTCATCAACACGATCGCGGCGCGCAGGGCGATGTCGAGCGCCACGGCCTTCTCGGTCGTGCCGGCTCCGGTGACCCCCGCGTCGTCGCCGCCGGCGGCGGGGTCCAGCAGGATGTGCAGGCCTTCCAGTGACCCGGCGCCCGCGGGCGCCGGAACCGGAGGCTCGATCGGCGCGGCAGTCTGCGGGACTCGAGTGGTCAGCACGAACAGGCCGTCCTCTGCCGGTAGCAACCGGGCGCGCGTGCCCGGAACGAGGTCGAGTACAACCCGCGCGATGGGCGGCCACTCCTGGAACAACGCCCAGCGGATTCCGTACACCCCGCCGGCGCCGCCGGTCCGGATCGACTCGCTCCCCCCGACCCACGTGAGGCCCGGGAAGTCCGCGTAGGCCCTCGGCGGCTCGGCGATGTGCTCCAACGTGGGCGTCGAGGGGCCGGTCGCCAGCACGTGGATCACGGCGCCCTCTTCCGCCGAGTGGACCTCGACCTGGGCCAGGCGCGGCGCGATCCTCAGCTCGCTCTGAGCCTTGACGTATGATGCGCGCGCGCCCAGGGCCGTCGCGACATCCACCAACGGCCCGACGAGTTCTCCGCCCTCGATCCGCAATGGCGCGCCCAGGCCCTGACCGCGGTCGCCGACGGTGATCGTGGAACCGCCGACCTCGGCCTGGAAGGGCTTGCCGTCGAAGGTGCGACCGCTGAGCCGCCCCTGGTCAACCAGGAGGTCGGCGGCGCCGCCCAGCGCGCGAATGAGCGGCAGGATCTGCCCGACGATGGCCTGCCCCTCCGTCCGTGCCGCAACCTCTACCGGGCGGCCCGCCAAGGACACGCTTACCGGCGCGGCCTGCGCTCCGGCGCACAACAGAACCGCCGCCAGCGTCGCTCGCATGTCTCGTCTCCGGAAGGGTGCCGACGTCCGCATTATAGCACACGCGCCCGGCACTCTCAACCGAGAGGAGACCCGCCGCCCCCCGGCGAATCCACGCCTCCCGAACATGGCCACCGAACCGACTCCCAACTCCGCCGCCCGCGGCGCCGTGACCCTGCGCGCCATCCTCCTCGGCGCCCTCCTCATCGTCCCCAACGCCTGGTGGATCATGATGGTGGAGGGGACGTGGCATTCGGGGCATCCGACGGCGATCTCGCTGGCGTGGAACGTGGTCTTCAACATCCTGGTGCTGCTGGGCGTGAACCTGCTGCTGAAGCGATTTGTGCCGCAGCACGCGCTGACCCAGGCGGAGTTCGTCACCGTCTACGTCATGCTCTCGATTGCGGCGGCGCTGGCCGGGCACGATACGCTGCAGCTGGGCGTGCCCAACCTGTCCCACCCGTGGTACTTCGCCACGGACGCAAACAAGTGGGAGGTTCTGTTCCAGAAGCACCTCCCGCGCTTCCTGACGGTCTCCGAGCCGCGCGTCATCGAGGACTTCTACGACGGGGGCACCACGCTGTACACGGCCGAGCGGCTGCGGGCGTGGACGGGGCCGGTGCTGTGGTGGTGCGCGTTCATCCTGGCGCTGGGGCTGGTGATGACGGGGATGAACATCCTCCTGCGGAAGCAATGGACGGAGCGCGAGAAGCTGGGCTTCCCCATCGTGCAGCTACCGCTGGCGATGACGCGGGACGGCGGCTCGCTGGAGTTCTTCCGCAACCGGATGCTGTGGATCGGGATCATCGCCTCGGCGTCCCTCGACATCTGGAACGGCCTGCACTTCTTCTGGCCGGCCATTCCGCTGATCGATGTGCGCCACGACCACGACCATTACATCGACACCCAGCCCTGGGGTGCGCCGTGGGCGGCGATGGGGCGGATCTGGCTGCCCCTGTACCCGTTCATCGTGGCCTTCGGCTTCCTGTTGCCGCTGGACCTGTGCTTTGCGATGTGGTTCTTCTACATCGTGCGGAAGATGCAGCAGGTCGCCGCGCGCGCCGCGCCGATTCCCTACTTTCCGCTCCTACCCTACCTCAACGAGCAGTCCACCGGCGCGTGGATCGCGCTGTTCGCGTACGCGATGTGGACCGGGCGGCGCTACTTCAAGGACCTGGTCATCACGGCGCTGCAGGGGCGCGCATCCGGCGAGGTCGATCCCCATGACCCGCTGTCGCAGCGCGGGGCCTTCGCCGCGATCGGCATCGGCATGGCCTTCATCGTGTACTTCTGCCTGAAGGCCGGCATGACGCTGGGGTGCATCATCCCCTTCTTCGCCTTCACGCTGATCGTCTTCCTGGCCCTGACGCGGATGCGCGCGGAACTTGGCCCGCCCGCGCACGAGATGGCCGGCGGCATGAACGCCGGGCAGGTGCTGGTGGGAATCACCGGGACCCGCGCGCTCGGGCCGAGCAACCTGACGATGTTCCCGCTCTTCTGGTGGATGACGGGGCGCGGCTACCGCAGCACGCCCATGCCGCATCAGTTGGAGGGCTTCTACCTCGCGCAGGAGACCAAGATGGACCCTCGGCGCCTGGGTATCGCCATGGCGATCGCCTTCGGGCTCGGGGGCCTCTCTTCGTACTGGTCAGCGATCGCGCAGACCTATGCGCACGGCACCGGCCCCCTGATCTGGCACAACGGCGGTCAGTGGAACCTGCTCGCCTCCTGGACGGGCAACGACGTGCCGCCGAACTACCAGGGCACCACCTTCATGGGCGCAGGCTTCCTGGCGACCCTGGGACTCGCCTGGATGCGCACGCGCTTCCTCTGGTGGCCCTTCCATCCGGCAGGCTACGCGCTGGGGATGCTGTTTGGCGTCGAGTACTTCTGGACGTGCCTCGTCATCGCCTTCGTGCTCAAGCTGCTCGTCCTGCGCTACGGCGGCCACCAGCTCAACCAGAAGGTCCTGCCCCTCATGTATGGCGTCATCATCGGCGAGTACTCCGTCGGCGCCTTCTGGTCCGTCATGAGCGTCATCCTCAAGAAGCCGATGTATGACTTCTGTCCGGGGTGAGGACGGCGGGTTTCGAGTTTCGGGTTTCGAGTTTCGGGTTGCACGGCTCAGGTTTCGGGTCTGTGGCGCGAACGCAGTGGTCTCGTGTCTGCGAAACTCGTGTCGCGCAGCCGTGTCGTGGTGGTCGTGCTTGCGGGTCACCCGATCCGCGCCGTCTCTTAGAGGGTGTATGAGAAGCACGGCATCGGGCGTGGTGAACCACGCCCCTACGGTCGGGCACGATGAATCGTGCCCCTACATGACGGCGATGTACGGTCGTTTGTGACGTAGGGGCGCGATTCATCGCGCCCAATTGTGTAGGGGCGCCATTCATGGCGCCCGCCCACCCTTTTCATACACGCTCTTACCGGAGGGCCACGACTGGCTTGACAGGCCGCGCTCGTTGGGCTAGGATCGGCGGGCCGAGGGACGGACCTCGCGAGGGCGGCCATGCCCTATCTCATTCCTGACCTGCCACTGGGCGACAGGTCGCGAACTGCCATCCGCGAGAGGCAGGCGGAACACATCTGTTGGTGGTGGGAGGTCCTGGGTGGGCGGCCCGACCAAGTGGCAGTGGACCGCAGCGCAGGCAGTCGCACTCGGTTCGTCCCGGCAACCGAGACGGTCTGCTTCGGGGCCGACGTGAACCCAGGAGTGGGGCCGTCGCCGAACGAGCGCATGTCCTGGCAGGCAGTCGTGGCCCACGAGCTACGGCATCTGCAGCGCCATGGAGAGGGCGTGTCCCTGGTTCCGGGCCATCTGGACGAATGCCTGACCAGCCTCGAGGCGGCGGCGATCTCCACGCTCTCCGGCGAACAGCAGCAGGAGTTGCTTGAGGACGCGCTGGAGAGGGTGCTTGCTCGTGAAGTCCGAGGGCCTCGGCCTGACCGCCGAGCAGCTTGTGATCGACGCACTCACGGACAGACTCCAGCGACTGGCGGAGGAGTTGCGTCATGGTAACAAAGGCTGCGGTACGGATTAGGGCCAGCGGTGTTGTCATGCAAGGCGTGTGCGAGCTGCGCTTGCCCGGCATCTGCCGCACTGAGGACGGTCGACCCGGCCCGATCACGGCGGTCTGGGACGAGCAGCGTGACCAGATCGACGTGTGCAAGCCGTGCCTCGATGCGCAACTCAGGTCGGGCGAGTGGGTGCGAGGGGAACCGCTGAGGGAGCCAGCCGGGGCTACCAGTGGCCGGTGACCCGCGCCCGAGTTCGGCCGTGGTCCGTCGCGCCCGCCCGGAGGACATCGAGGCCTGCGCGCAGATCGCGAAGCGCGCGTGGGCGCCGATCATGGCCGAGCGCGGCGCCGTGATGGGCCCGGACCTCCGGCGCCGCGAGCGCGGTGACGATCCGCTCGAGGCCAAGGCCGACGACGTGCGCCGATTCTGCGCGGCCCACCCGGAGTCCGTGCTCGTGACCGAACTCGACGGCCTCGTTGTCGGATTCATCACGTTCCACGCCGACCCCGCGACCGGCATCCTCACCATCGGCAACAACGCCATCGACCCCGACTACCAGGGCCGCGGCCTGGGCACCGCGCAGTATGAGCATGTCCTGAACTGGGCGCGGGAGAACGGCTTCGCCTACGCAAAGGTGATGACCGGCCTGGACGACTGCCACGCCGCCGCCCGCGAAGCCTACCGCAAAGCCGGCTTCGACATCGCCATCCCCGGCGTGACGTACTACCGCAAGCTGTAACACCGGGGGACACCATGGGATGGTGTCCCCGTGTTCAGCACCGGGGGACACCATGAGATGGTGTCCCCGTGTTCAGCACCGGGGGACACCATGAGATGGTGTCCCCGTGTTCAGCACCGGGGGACACCATGGATGGTGTCCCCGTGTTCAGCACCGGGGGACACCATGAGATGGTGTCCCCGTGTTCAGCACCGGGGGACACCATGAGATGGTGTCCCCGCATCCGCAATGACGTAGGGCCTTGTAGGGGCGGACCCATGTGTCCGCCCGCCGTGGTCGTTGACGGTCCATTCTGGGCGGACACATGGGTCCGCCCCTACAGCCTACGAACCTCATGCTGGTTGAGACTCTCGCAGTGCTGCCCCGCCGAATGGGAATGGAGGTTGTGACTGCGTTCTGCCAACGGCAGCTGCCGCTGGTGGAGCTGTACGCCGTCGAGACGCCCCTTCTGCTGACAGCGATCGACACGTGGGCCGCCGCGCGCCGCCCTGACCTTAGCCTGGTGGACGTTGTCTCCTTCCTCGTGATGCGCCGCGAGGGCCTCACCCACGCCTTCACCCTCGACCCCCACTTCGCCGAGCAGGGGTTTGAGTGCATCCCCGAGGGATGACCCCCTCCAGTGCCTGGCGCTCCCAGGATGCGTCAACATCGGACCGCCTCGGCGGGTGAGGGGTTCGTGGCGTTCGCCCACGGATCGAGTGCGTTCCACAATCCCACAGCCACCAAGGGACAGTCCTCGTTTCCCGCCCTTGACGGGCGGGAAACGGGACAGTCCCGAACTGCTCACGGCGTTCGGGAACTGCGTCTGCCGTTCGTTGGCCGGATGGAAGGGATAGTGGGGAGGATGTGGAAGTGCCAGCTAGGTCAGATGCGTGTAGCGTTGGGCGGTGTCGGTGCAGCTTCGTGCACGGGATGGAGCGATCGCAGTGGACATCGAGTGGCTTGAGCACATCAATGACCTGTTCCGAAGCGGCAGCGATGAGGAGGCGAAGGCGCAGATCGCGACGCACGCCTCCGCGCGTCCGGAGTCAGTTACTGCCAAGGCGGCGAGCGCGCTAGAGGGGTACTGGTCTGATGACCTCGAGGGGGCGCTGCGATCTTCGCACGAGGCAGCGACGGAGGCCCGCTCACAAGATGACCCTCGCGGGGCTTCGTGGGCGCTGAACCTGGAGTCGAGGGCTCTGACGATGCTGGGCCGGGGGGGTGAGGCGGTGGAGGTCGCGCGGATGGCGGAGGCCGCCTCCCGCGAGGCAGAGGATCCGGCGCGCCTCACGGACGCGCTTGCCTCACAGGGGTGGGCTCTGTTCGCGCTCAAACGCGATGACGAGGCCTTGGCGGTTGCGCGACGAGCGGTGGGGGGAGCGAGGGCGGTGGGTCAGCTCCACAACCTGGCTGGCACCCTGTTGCTGCTCGGCTGGCTCCAGAGCGAGACCGGCGATGACCCCGGCCTCCAGGAGACGATCGCTGAACTCGAGCCGCTGAACCCCCACTGGGCGTCCTCACTGAGAGGCGCGCTGCGGCGTCCCGGGTGGCTTCGCAAGGTCGAGCGGATGCATGGCGAGAAGACCAAGCGGGAGGGGAAGCTGCGGGAGTTGCTGGCGCGGGAGCCCTACTGGCCTGCGCTGCCGGCCGGTGCTGAGCGTGCGCTCGGGGCCTTCTATGTGCTGCGCAAGTGGGCGTCCTACACACCCCTCGACCTGCTGCGCCCAGACGGACAGCACGGGGAGGATCATGGAACGGGGATGGGCGGGGGCTACTTCCTCGGCTGGAGGGAATGCGGGATTGTGATCGACCCCGGGGTAGGCTTCGGGCGGGGTTTCCGGGGTGCGGGGTTCGTGCCGCGCAACATGAACGCTGTGATCACCTCGCACCACCACATCGATCACAGCGGGGAGCTGCTGGCGATCCTGACGGCCCTGTTCGAGATGCACGTCGAGAGAGTCAAGCACGCCACGGACTTCCACCTGGCTCCCGGGGCGTTCGCGTCGGTCGCCTCAGTTGCGCCGTACGTGCCGACGGTGCGGACGGTGCAGCACCTGCGCGCTGGGGGTGGAGGGCCGATCTTCGACGTGGAGGGGGACGAAGTCGGCAGGCTACTCGCCGAGCGGGCGCGCCATAGGGACCTGACGGGGCGTCCCGACGCCAGCTTCGGTCTGGTCCTGTCGCTGCATGATGGGCAAGGGAAGGCGGTGTGCCGGGTGGGCATCACAGGCGACACCCGGTACGACGAGGAGTGGGAAGGCGAGGAGAGGCGCGCGCTCGTGCAAGCACTGGCGGACACCAACCTGTTGGTCGTGCACGTTGGGACGATCTACCGGCAGGACTTCGGGCCGGAGCCAGAGGGGCGGGGTGAAGGAGACAGCGGCTGGCACCTGGGCATCGGCGGGACCATCAGGCTCCTGCAGGATGTGAAGCGGGAGTCGGCGGAGGGGTGGGACCCCTTTGTGCTGCTGTCTGAGTGGGGCGAGGAGGTGGGGCCAAACCGAGAGGAGATCTGCGCGGTCGTTGCCGACGAAGTTGGCCTCAAGCGCGTCTGGCCGGCGGAGCTGAACGCGGCGGTCGGCCTGCTCGCGGGGGATGCGCGTCCGCTGTGTTCGGAGTGCGGGAACCAGTACGCGTCCAAGCACGTGGAGCTGCACGGCGAGATTCAGTATCTCTGTGACAGCCATATCCACTGAGTGCGCTGGTGGGGGGCCGTCGTAGGGTAAGGCGACGGCTGCGAGACGGGAGTCTCGCGGGCACAAACGGCAAAGGCACCGGCATGCGGACAAGATGTCCGCGCTCCAAAGGCAGCTCTGGTGAGCTGCGGGCACGGGACGGCCATACGTCAACGGCAGGAGGGAGGCGGAGATGGAGTTTCGGTTCAAGCTGAAGGGGAAGCATCGGCGGGCGACGCGGGAGCGGGTGATCGAGGCGTTACGGAATGTGCTGCCGGAGCCACGGACCATGTACATGGTGAACGTAGAGGGAACCGCGTATCCGCTGAAGCAGGCCTTCTGTCTGGCGTTCGGCGTGGGGCGGACGGACGTGGGGACTCGCGACGCGCAGCGGATCATGGAGCGGCTGGAGTTCGAGGTGACGCGAGGCCCGGCGGTCGGCAGGAGGCGTGAGTCGAGCGCGGCCACGGGGTCGCAGGAGCAGCGGCGGATGCCGCGCCACGGCACTGAGGAGCCCTGGTGGTCGTGGGAGGAGCTGGAGATACCGAAGATCGTGCTGCGGTGGTCGTACGCGGAGCGTTGGGTGGACATCGCGGGCATTGGGGAGTATGCGGACGAGGTCTACCTCCCTCCGAGCGAACCGGGTGTGTACAGGGTGCGCCAGAGCAGCGACCAGCCTCTGCTGTACATAGGGAAGAGCAAGAACCTGAGGCGGCGAGTCGTGGACGGGCTGGTCAAGGGCATGATCGTTCATGCGGCGGGGGAGCGGATCCGCGAGAGCGAGGATGTCAGGGAGCTGGTGATCCGCTGGGCGGTTACGGACAGGCCGGCAGCTGCCGAGGAGGAGCTGCTGCGGCAGCATGTGAAGCTGTGGGGAGCGCTGCCGAAATACGTGGAGCATGAGTAGGGGCGGAGAGGCGGAGTTGCGGAGTTGGGGAGAACGGCGACGGCGCGGCTCTGGCGAGTCGCAGGCACGACGATGACGGCAACGGCTGGAGGCACGGCAGGGACGGAGGCGGAGATGGAGTCTGGGCCTAAGAGCGTGTATGAAAAGGGTGGGCGGGCGCCATGAATGGCGCCCCTACACAATTGGGCGCGATGAATCGCGCCCCTACGCCACAAACGACCGTACA
>VGFC01000337.1 GCA_016869045.1 Armatimonadota bacterium | reverse complement strand
GTACGTCTGCGGCTGCATCCACGCGCCGGTGTGGCTGGACGGCGACCGGGTGGTGATGGGCTGGAGCTGGGATGTGCCGGCGGAGGAGGGGAAGCCCGTCACCGACGAGGGCGCGATGCACCTGCGGGCCGGGGTGCTGATCTCGGGGGACCGCGGCCGCACCTGGGCACCCGGCCAGGACGTCGATCTCCCCGACCAGCCCATGGGCGCCGACGAGCCGGCCATCGTGCGGCTGAGCAACGGCGACCTGTTCATGGTTGTGCGCACCACAACGCGCCCGTACGAGACGGTCAGCTACGATGGCGGCCGCACCTGGGAGCCGCTGAGGCCCGGCCCCTTCCAGGGGTTCAACTCGCCGACCGCGCTGCTCCGCCTGCGGGACGGTGCGATCGTCCGCGCGTGGGACAACAGCTCGACGAACCGCTTCCCCCTCGTCGTGTCCCTGAGCGCCGACGACTGCCGGACATGGACTCCGCCGCGCACGGTGGCCCAGCCGGCGGTGCTGGAGGACGGCTCGCTCTCCTACGCCACGGCCTGCTATCCCTCGCTCGCACAGGCCGCCGACGGAACCATCCTCCTCGCGTGGTGGCAGCGGAGCATGGACGGCCGCAACAGCGTCTGGACTGCACGCCTCAACCGCGAGTGGATCGAGGAGGCGAAGACGCTCCCGCCGCCGAGGAAGATCGTGGCCTTCGGCGATTCCGTAACCCTGGGAGCCCGGCCCGGAGTTACCGAGTACCAGACCTTCCGCTACCTGCTGCAGGAGAAGCTGAAGCAACAGGGCCTGAACGTGGAGGTCATCAACGCTGGCGTCGGCGGCGACAACACGCGGACCGCGCTCGCGCGCCTCGACCGGGACGTCATCGTCGAGCAGCCTGAACTCGTGATCGTCATGTTCGGCATCAACGATGCCGCGATGATCGACGGCGGCCCAACCGCACGCACCGAGCCGCGGGTGCCCCTCGAGGAGTACCGCAGCAACCTGAAGGCAATCATCGCACGCATCCGAGACGCGGGCGCGAAGGTGCTCCTCTGCACACCGACGCCGATGTCCCGCAAGTACGTGTACCAGAACCTCGGCGCATACGCCGAGCATGAGGACATCAACTACCTCCTCCGCGACTATGCCGCGGCAGCGAGGGACGTGGCGAAACAAACGAACGTACCCCTCTTCGATGCCTTCAGCCTCTTCATCGACCGGCCGGACGGCCTGGAGATGATCGAGGACGGCAACCACCCGTACGTGAAGGGCCACGCGCTGATCGCGGAGGCGGTCAGGGAGGCCGTGGCGCGGTTGTTGTGGCACTGACGTTGCTCACCCAAGCTCAGTCCACCTGCTGTCCATGGCGCCGCATGAGCGCTTCCAGCCACGGGCCACGGAGTTCGGGCGGCGCATAGGCAATGAAGTCCAGCAGGCATAGGCGCTCAAAGTCAAGCCCAAGGGAATCGGGTATGACCTCTCGCGCCAAACTGGCCATCCCCTCCTCGCCCAGGATCGCCAAGCTGGCACGGAGGGCAGACAGCGCGACGCCGTCGGCCTGGTCGCGGAGACCGCGGCCGAGCAATGACCGCTCATCGGCGATGCCGATCGTGGCGCCGGCTACCGCAAGCAGTTCGAAGGCTGCTTGACGCGTGCTCCGGTCCTCATGCAGGGCCCACCCCGTGACCTTGGCTCTCACTAAGTCCCGTGAGGCCCGCGGGCCCTGAAGGAGCACACGAGCCGCTACGTTTCGGACCTCCGGACGACCATCGTCCAGAGCCGCCTTGGCCACGGAATCCCACCGGTGGGCGCCCGTCTCCCCCAGTCCTTCTAGGGCTGCCCGGCGAACGCGCCAGTGCCAGTGGGACACGCAGCGCCTAAGCAAGCGCAAGGACTTCGGCGCGCTGAGATGCACGAGGTGCTTCAGGGCCCCTACCGCGGCCCTTCGAACCTGTTCGTCCTCGTCCTCAACGCCGTGCTGCACAAGGGGGAGATCCTCTTCCGTCCCCGCCTGCGCGAGCCACTCGAAGGCCGAGCGTCGGCGGCCGGGGTCTGGATCGGACAAGGCGGCCAGTCGTATCGCGGAAGGACCCATGGCGCGCGTAGACGGCGGGAAGCCCATCCTCTGCGCCACGCCCCACGGGACATCGCCCTGCCGGGGGAAGCGCGGTTCCTGAGAGGACGGATCCAGAGACTGCGCCTCTGCTCCCCACGGCGGCAGGCGGTGAGGGTCAGAGACCTCGGACACGAAGAAACCGACGGGCGCTCCCACCACACCACCGCTGGCGGCTTCCGCGTCTGGCGGTCCCCTGTCATCTGCCGCGCAGGCGTTGCCCATGGCGAGTTGTGACATCAGCTTGACCGTACCTGCGCGCACATGGGCGAGAGGGTCAGGCGCAGGAGCCGCAAGAACGCCGCTCGCCCAGTCAGTCAGCTGCCCGCCCTGAAGCCAGAACCACCCAAGAGCGTGGGTCCAGATGGGGTCGCCGGTTCGCGTCTCCTCCCATCGCACAGAGCCAGCCAGCGTCCGAAGTAGCAGTTGCTCCTCAGGCCCGGTCGGGTGGACTCGATCGCGGCTAGAGTAGAGGATCCGCTGCTCCTCGGGGGCGAGCAACTGGCGTAGGTGCGGATAGGCCTCCGCCTTCCTGCGTAATGAGTCGCGGGCGAACTTGAACGCCCTTTGCTCGCCGCTCAAGTCGCGCGCGACAAGGGCGCCCAGGTAGTCGTGGGCAATCTCGTACCTCTCATTGCCGACTGCCCTCACCAACCGCAGGTCGGCCATTGCCGGAAGCAGCCGGCCGAGGTCCGTCTCCGGGACCTCGCTCTCGGCCGCAATCGCCGCAGCGCTGGCCCGGCTCGTGCGGCCCTCTCCGGCTGCATCCACGAGCGCTTCTAGGACCCGGCGCCCCTGCGCATGGTCGAGTCCCCCACTGGATAGCAGGTCAAGCCGGCGGAGAAGATGGCCCCCGATCAGCGCCCCCAAGGGCGACGCACGGCCCTCTTTGAACGCGCGGTACTCACTGGCGGTGGCAACTCCATCGCAGGCCTTCTCGGCGAGGGCCTCGATTGTGATCTGCAGATAGGGCGGGTACACCCCGGGGTATTCCAGCTCCTCGTACGTCTCGCGTTGCATGTCCTCGAGGATCTCCTCGAGCAACTCCGGGGGCTCGAACCGCAAGCTCGACAGCTCCGGGGCTGCGGCGAGGGCGTCCCGTGCGTCCTCCGGGGAGAGAAGCAGCACGTGGTGCGCCTGAGGCAGGGGAAGGCCGTGCCCATCGGACACCTGACGGGAGATGGCCTCGAAACGGGTGACATACCCGTCACGGTAGCAGAGCGCGACCGCCAACCACTCCCTCTCGGCAGTGAGCACGCGAAGCTCACGCTGCAGCCAGTTGTCGTCAGCCAGACGCCTGACGGCCAAGTCCTCAAGCTGGTCCAGGGCGACGAAGACGCCGAGATGCGCGACAGCCGTCTGGTAGGGCCGTCTGAGGTCACCCACGAGTTCCGACGCGGAAGGCCAGAAGCGGAAGTCGCCCCCCAGAGATCGCCACCCTGGGACGCCGGCCTCGTCACAATCGGGTCTGAGATGCTGGCAAAGCCAGCCCAGGCGCGCGAGGCGTGGGATGACGCCGGCGGCAACCAGCGAGCTCTTGCCCGCCCCGGAGACCCCGAAGAGGCGAGCGAGGGGGAGTGCGTTGTCTCCGGTCACTCCCTGCACGACTTCATCTATGAGCCCGTCGCGCCCCTTGAATATCGCCTCATGCTCGCCCGCGAACCAGTAGAGACCCGGCGAGGCGGCGGCCTCCGGCACGCTGGGCGGGGACGGTGGCCTAGGGCGAGACGGTTCCACTCGGGTCGGCAACCCGTTGCCTGCAAGCCAGGCCGTGATCGGATCAAGTTCGTGGCCCTGCGCGAGGCTGACCAAGCGGTCACAGGCCCACTGCTCCGCCAGAGTGTTCGGGGCACACTCTAGCAGGATTGTGCGCTTGCTGTCGTCGAGCCGCCAACCGGTGATGGCGCGGCGGGCCGCGTAGACTGCTCGCTGTCGCCTGGCGACGAGACGTGCAGGGTCGGCAGTTTCGTCGACCCTTGTCTCGCAAGTGGCCAGGATGTCGGCCAGCTTGGCGACCAGTGCTAGGCGGCGCGGACGGACGTGGGCTTGACCCAAGGCTGCGACGTTCGATTCGAGCGGGATGGCTGACATCGCGGCTGCGAGTTCCGGGCCCGTGAGGTCATGGGCGGCCGTGATCTCCGCGAGCACCAAAGCCTCGCCCCGGGAGACCGCGATGCTATCGCAGGCCGCGAGCAGACGCTGCGCGCCCGCCTCGCCATGACCCTCGGACCCGGCCTCGCGTCCGACATCGTGCGTGATCAGGGCCGCGGCCAGTAGGTACAGTTCGGCGGGAGAGAGGTCGTCCGCAAGGCCAGCCTCGCAGACAAGGCGGGCAGCGTTGCGGTCGTCATCCTCGCAGTGCTTCTCACCGCGCTGGTTCCCGTCGGGCCCCATCTCGTTCGGCGGGTAGAACTGACGCGCCCAGTCGCGAAGGCGAACCAGCTTGTCCAGGAGGCTAGAGCGGGCGGGCAGCAGGTCCTGCAGGCTGTGGGCTTCGCGCCCGCCCTTCGCGGACTTCGACGGACTGCGCTTCACAGTTCGCCGCACCTCCCACCTTGCTGTGGGTCTCATGTGAGTATAGCCCTGACCCGCTCCCGGCGCAACAGGACCCGCGGGGAGGCGGCGCCGCCGCTGGGCGCGAACAGCCGAGCATCATGGACAGCCGAAGGGAGCGTTGACGCCATTGATGCAGGGCCTCACAGTCATCCTGGCGACGGTGTTGGTGGCGCTTGTGGCCGATGACGCCCTGGCGCAGCAGGCGAAGGTCTGGACAGACGTCCGCACGCTGACGGTCGAGGGGCAGGGGTGGACAGAGACGGCGTCGCCGTTCGACCGCCTCCCGGCGAAGGCGAAGGGCGTCATACCCGATGCGGTGTGGAGTTTGGGCACGAACTCGGCGGGGATTGCCGTGCGGTTCGTCACAGATGCGAGCACCATCTGGGGGCGTTGGGCCCTGCGATCGAGCGGGCTGGCGATGACTCACATGCCGGCGACGGGGATGAGCGGGCTCGACCTGTATGTGCGGATGCCGGTGGACCAGCAGAAGCCGCCCGGCCAGGTGTGGCACTGGGTCGGCGTCGGGCGCCCGGAGCAGCAGACCAACGAGGTCGCGCTGGTCAGCGGCATCCCGGCCGGGGAGCATGAGTTCATCCTCTATCTGCCGCTGTACAACGGCGCTGCCTCGGTGGAGATCGGCGTCCCGGAAGGCGCGAGCCTGGGGAAGGCGCCCGAGCGCGCGAAGCCGATCGTGTTCTACGGCACCTCGATCACGCAGGGCGGGTGCGCGTCGCGTCCCGGGATGGCCTATCCGGCGATCGTCGGGCGGATGCTGGACAGGCCGACGATCAACCTCGGCTTCTCGGGCAACGGGCAGATGCACCCGCCGGTGGTTGATCTCCTCGCCGAACTCGACCCGGCTGCCTACGTCATCGACTGCTGCCCCAACATGAGCCCGGACCTCGTCACCGAGCGTACCGCGCCCCTGGTGCATCGGCTAAGGGCAGCCCATCCTGACACACCCATCGTCCTGGTCGAGAACATCGAGTACCAGGCCTCCGCGTTCCTGCCCGGCACACGCAACGGATACTGGACGAAGAACGCGGCCTTCCGCGGGCAGTACAATGCGCTCGTGGCCGAGGGCGTGACCGGCCTGACCTACGTGCCGGGGGACCCGCTCTTCGGTGATGACGGCGAGGCGACCGTGGACGGGACGCACGCGACCGACCTCGGCTTCCTGCGCATGGCGCAAGCGCTGGCGCCGGTGCTGGCGGCAGTGTTGGGGGACTGACGACGGAACTCGCGTCATCTGCGAGTTTCGCTATCTGTCCCCGAAGTTGCCGTCCCCTACTCCAACACCTCGACGATCACCGGCTCCATCGGTCCGTGGTCGGTGAGGTGGTACTCATAGGTCCACGCGCCGTGGTTCGGTGAGAAGGAGTCCGGGCCCGTGCCGGGGCCCCACGGCGTATGGAGCGGGCCGAGGATGTTCTTCCGTCCGCCGATGACCTCGACGATCACCTCGTTCTCGCCCTCGTGCAGCGCATCGGTGAGGTCCGCCTGGAACGGGCCCCATGGCAGGACGAACGTCTCGCCGTTCACGTGAACCGCGGCGGCGGTACAGGCGAGGTTCGGCAAGGCCAGCCGTAGGCGTCTGCCCTCCGGCGGGGCCTCGACCGTCAGCTTGTACCGAACCGCCCCGCCGTAGAAGGGCAGGCCCTGACCGACCCACGAGCCCCACTCCAGCTCCGCGACGGGCGCGATGAGCGTGACGTTGTCGGGTGCGAGCGGCCTATCGTCATCCAGCGGCGCGACGCCGAAGTCGCCCACGAGGTACAGGTCCTCCAGCTCCATGTCGGGCCGGTAGTCGAAGCTGAGCGTCACATCGTTGCCGCCCACCATCAAGTGTTCGGTGATGTCGATCGTCTTGATGTCCTCATCGACCCAGTACCCCTCGACGCCGCTCACGTGCGTCCCGTTGATGCGGATCTTGCAGTCGCCCGGGTTCTCCAGCGCCAGCGCACACTTCGCTGGCATGGCGGTCACATGGAAGTGCCACTCCATCACGCACCGCCCGCGCGGCGCGGTGTCGATGACGCCGGTCGCGTAGAGGTAGTATGGCTGATGCTCGTTCCCCAGGCGCGTGCCCAGGCCGTAGCGTGCGCGGATCAGCTCATCGGCCTTGAGCGTCGGCACGGCCTCGGAAAACCCCTCGCCATCCACGCTGAACCGGCAGGTGTCCAGCGGCAGCGTGTTCGGCTCCGTGAGTTCGGTGGGGTAGGGGCCCTTCAGCTCCTGCACGGTGGCAATGTCCAGCGGCTCGGCCGGCTCGACCGCGTCCGGCACGTTGATGCCAAACGTCAGCAAGGCCGAGCCGCTCGGCAGCAGGTTGAGCGTAACGAAGACGAACTCGCCGTCGGTCCGGGACTTCACCCTCGTCCTCGCCCCGGTCAGCGGGTCCCACTGCACGACCGGACCGGCGCCCAGCACTGTCACATCGACCACGTGCTCCAGCGCGCGGTCGTGGGATTGCAGGAACAGCAGTTGCCCCGCGCCGACCTGGCGCAGCATCGCCCAGACGGTCTCCTGCTGCATCCCGCGTTCGACGATGTCCACGCGCCGCGGCAGCAGCTCCTCGACCGTCGCGACAAGGTCCTCCTTGTCCGGTTCGCATGACTCCGCAGCCTCTACGAGGTCTGCGAGGCCCTCGTCCGTCTCTGCGTCGATCCGGGTCGGTGGATCGCCGACGAACAGCACCAGCCCGCCGCGGCCTTGGAACTTGCGCAGAAGCTCGACGGTGCTCGACCGCAGCGTCACGCACGGCGGCACGATCACGAGGCGGTACTCCAGCCTGCCCACGCGCAGCACGTCGCCGAGGACCTCCGCGTGCTTCGCGAGCAGCGACTCATCGCCGAAGTCCCAGTCATGGTGCTGCCCGGTCAGCGTGTACATGATCCGCGTCAGCGCATCCTGCATCTCCCGCAGCGCCGGTGGCGGCTCCCTGGTCGCGCCGCACACCATCCCCCACGCGCTCTCGATGGGATGGACAATGAGCACATCCCGCACGGGCTGCCCTTGGGTCAGCATCAGGCTGAGCCGCCCGAAGTAGTCCTCGACCGCGCGGTAGTACGGCCACCACGGGCTGTGGTCGCAGATGCTGGCGGGGTAGTCGCGCTTGGCGCCGCCGGCCAGGCTGTAGTGCGTCAGGTGCTGGCAGCGGAAGTTCACGCCCGCCGCGAACTGCCAGTCCCCCTGGAACTTGTGCCCCTCGAGCGGCCAGTCCCAGCCCGTGCAGCCGTACAGCTCGCTCAGCACGCGCTCCCTGCCGAGCTGGTCGGCCACCGAGCTACACTGCTTCGCGGTGATGAGTTCGTGGGTCTGGTCGGTGAGGATGTCGATGCCGGGCCACTGCATCCACTCGTAGTGCGGCATGACCGCGCCGGCCGCCGTGGTCTGCACGTCCAGCGCGCCCTCCAGTAGATAGTGGCCGGTCAGCGCGATGTGGTTCTGCGCGCACCACTCGCCGAGCCGTTGGCTGAAGTGCTCGACGAACAGCTCCGTCATCGTCCGATGATAGTCGTGGCGCACCTTCGAGAAGCCGCCCGCGACCGGCAGCATGAGTTCGGGCAGACGCTCCCGCAGGTCGTACCCGCGGCGCGCCTGGAACTCCTCGAGCATCCGCCGCGTCCAGGGAATGCGCAGCTGTCCGTCCGCCGAGCCCGCATTCCAGAAGCCGTCATTCGGCTCGTCGGTGAAGATCGCGGGAATCACGTCGCCGAAGTCGGCGCCATAGCGCTTCAGGTACTCCTCGTGCGTCACGCGCATGTACTCGCCCATCGCCTCGGGGTCCATCGTGTCGAGGTACCCGCCGTCGTTCGTCCAGCCCGT
>VGFC01000336.1 GCA_016869045.1 Armatimonadota bacterium | reverse complement strand
GGTGCTGGGTCGGCCTAAGCAGAGGGGCTCATCAGGGGATGGTTGACGCTCGGGGCGCAAGTCGGTGCTCACAGCCCCGGCCTGATGAGGTAGCCCAGGATGCAGAGGCCGGCGAACCCTACGGCGAAGCACACGACCGCGACACACACGGCGACGGCCCAGGCTTCCCGGTTCATCCGAATCGCTCCCTCCTCGACCTGACCCAGTCCATCAGCGTCTCCCTCGGCCAGGTGTTGATGACGTCGTCCCTCGTCGCCCACCCTCGTCTTGCCGTGGCGACCCCATAGCGCATGAACCCCAGATGCTCGGCCCGATGGGCGTCGGTGTTGATGCTGATCTTGACGCCGCGCTCGATGGCGAGGCGAACGTGGGTGTCACATAGGTCTAGACGTTCGGGGAACGCGTTCACCTCTAGCGCGACGTCATGTTCCGCGGCTGCTTCGATGATGGCTTCGATGTCAATGGGGTAGCCCTCACGAGCCAGCAGCAGCCGGCCCGTCGGGTGGCAGAGCACGTCGATCCGGCCGGAAGTGATGGCCTTGAGCGCGCGGTTGGTCATGCGGGCCCTGTCGTCGGTGAAGCCCTGGTGGAGCGAGGCGAGCACGATGTCCAGGCCCGCCAGTTGCTCGGCAGTGTAGTCGAGCGAACCATCGGACAGGATGTCCACCTCGCACGAGGCGAGCACGCGGAAGCTACTACCCGTGTCCGCCAGCGTGGCGTTCAGCTCGTCGATCTCGACCCTCTGAGCAGCAAGGCGGCCCGGTTGCAGCCCGCGGGCCACCTGCAACGACTGCGAGTGGTCGCTGATCGCCATGTACTCGTACCCGAGCGCCATGCAGGCCTCGGCCATCTGCGCGATTGGGTGCGAGCCGTCGCTCCATTCGCTGTGCATCTGTAGGTCACAGCGGATGTCTGCGAGTTCGAGGAGCGCGGGGAGCTCGCCCGCCTCGGCTGCGCGGATCTCCCCGTGGTCCTCGCGCAGCTCGGGCGGGATCAAGGGCAGCCCAAGCGCTGCGTAGACTTCCTCCTCCGTGGCCCCCGCGACGCGCTCGCCCTCTTCCCCGCTCTCGGTGAGCTTCGATACGGCGTACTCGTTCACGGTCAGGCCCATCTTCCGGGCGCGCTCCCTCAGCGCGATGTTGTGGGCCTGCGAGCCCGTGAAGTACTGCAGGGCCGCGCCGAACGACTCCGGCAGCACCACGCGGAGATCGACCTGTCGGCCGATGTCCAGCAGCGCGCTGGTCTTCGTGTCGCCGGCCAGGATGATCTCGCGGATGTCGGGGAGCGCCCTGAACGCCTCCATCACGACCTCGGGCGCCTGGCTCGTCGCGAGGACGTCCAGATCGCCCACGGTCTCCTTCATCCGGCGCGTGCTGCCCGCATACGCAACCTCGATCGTCTCCGGGAGCCTTCTCAGCTCCTCGACGATGCGCTCAGCGACCGGCAGCACGTCTCCCAGGAGCGCGCGTTCGGCGCCCTGCCGATAGAGGCCGATCCCCTTCAGGATCTTCTCCTCGGTCTTCGCGCCCATCCCCTTCAGGTCCCGCAGTTCCCCCGCCTGCGCGGCCGCCTCCAACTCGTCCACATCCCGGATGCCGCGCTCCTTCCAGACGAGCGCGACCTTCTTCGGCCCCATCCCCGGCACGCGCAGCATCGTGGGCAGGCCCTCGGGGACCTGTGCCTTCAGCTCCTCGTGGTAACCCATCCGGCCCGTGTCGAGCAGCTCGGCGATCTTCCCGGCGAGGCTCTTGCCGATGCCCGGGATGCTCTGCAGCCCCTCGCCCTCGCGGATGCTCGACAGGTCCTGCGCCAGCCCCCGAACGCTCTCCGCCGCGCGCCGATAGCTGCGGACCTTGAAGACGTCCTCATCGAGGATCTCGAGGAGGTCGGCGGTCTGATCGAGGATGCGGACGACGTCGGAGTTGTCCATCGAGGGTCTCCCCTGATCCGGTGGCATGGGCGGCCCGCCCATGAGGCGCGGTCTGCATCGGCGAGCCGCCGATGCCACGCTACAATCGGCCCGCCAGTTGCCCCAGGAACTTCGCGCTGCGAATCTCTGCATCGACGTGGAACTGCCGGTGCTCGTTCAGCAGCCAGGCGAGTTCGCGGGCGACGCGGGGCTCCAGACCCAGGCGGTCGGCTCCCTCCGGGCCAAGCCGCAGCAGCGCGGCGTAGGTCTGGCGCGTGCCGGGGCAGATCGCGCGATGGTCGTCTTCGCCGGCGCAAGCTCGGCACAGCACGCCGCCGAGGCCGGGCGAGAACGCCACAAGCTGCGCCTCGTCGGTCTCGCCGCAGGAGACGCACGCGTCCATCTGCGGCTCGATGCCGATCTCCGAGAGGTAACGTGCCTGGAAGGCCCACGTGACGAGGTGCGGACTCGCCGCGTCACGCAGCACGCTCAGGGCCGTCTTAAGCAGCTCGAAGATCGCGGGGTGTGGGTCGCCCGGTTCAGTGGTCTTGTCGATCAGCTCGACGACGAAGGCGGCGCAGCCCATGCGACGCACATCCGTGCGCAGGGCGTAGAAGGCCTCGCGCACCTCACACTGAGTCAGGTGGTCGAGGTTGCGGCCTTCGGCGAACATCGCTCGAGAGAGGACGAACAACTCGGTCGCGGGGGTGAGCTTGCTGCCGGGCCGGCCGATGCCGCGCGCAGAGGCCTCGATCTTGCCGCGCTCGGCCGAGTAGAAGCGGCACACCGCCTCCGTGTCGCGAATGCGTGTCGCGCGGAGGGTGATCACTTCGGCGGTGTAGGTCGCCACGCTCTCCCCACCCGGTGGGAATTCGGGGACATGACCCAATTCAGCCGTACCGAATTGGGATCGTGTCCCCGAATTCCCAGTCTCAGGAGCGGGTCTTCCCCGCCGCCAGCTCTCGCGCGAAGGCCGTGGCTCTCTCGACTGCCGTGCTTGCGTCGGGCGAGTCGGCGATGACCTTCACCATCGCACTGCCGACGATGGCGCCGTCGGCGATGCGGCAGACTTCGCGCACGTGGTCCGCCTTGGCGATGCCGAAGCCCACGGCGATCGGACGGTCGGTCTTCGCCCGAATGCGCTGCACGAGGTCGGCCAGTTCCGGCGGCAGTTGATCGCGCGTGCCGGTGACGCCGGGACGCGAGACGCAGTACACGAAGCCCGTCGAGAGCCGTGTGGCCAGCTCGACGCGTTCCGGCGTGCTCGACGGCGCGACCAGGAAGATCGCGCCGAGGTCGTTCGCGGCCAGCAGATCGCACCAGCCGCCCGCCTCCGCCGGCGGGAGGTCTGTCAGTAGGACGCCGTCGGCGCCGACCGCCCGCGCTTCCCGGGCGAAGGTCTCGGGGCCCATCTGCAGCACGGGGTTGTAGCACGTCATGAACGCGATCGGGAGGTCGCACGTCTCTCGGATGCGGGCGACGCACTGGAGCACGCCCTGCACGGTGCAGCCGCGTTCCAGCGCGCGCTGGCTGGCGGCCTGGATCACCGGCCCGTCGGCCAGCGGGTCCGAGAACGGGATGCCCAGTTCGACTAGATCGACCCCGGCCGCGGCCAGCTCAGACACGAGGGCCGCCGTCGTCTCCAGCGAGGGATCGCCGGCTGTGACGTAGATCGTCAGGTGCCCTCGCCCCTCGCGTCTTGCCCTGGCGAATGACTCTATGATCCTGTTCAAGGGGCCGTCGTTGCCTTCCCTTCCGTGTATTCCGTGTGTTCCGCGGTTCCCTTGCCTCTACAGCCGGCCTTCCAGGACCCGCCGGGCCTCCTCCGCGTCCTTGTCGCCGCGCCCCGACAGGTTGATGATCACGACGTCGTCGCTGGTGAGTTCGTCCTTGTGGGTTAACGCCCAGGCGACGGCATGGGCGCTCTCCAGCGCCGGGATGATGCCCTCCCATTCGCTGAGGCGGAGGAACGCCTCGAGGGCCTCGTCATCCGTCGCCAGCGTGTAGGTCGCGCGGCCGGTGTCCTTCAGGTAGGCGTGCTCCGGCCCGACGCCCGGGTAGTCGAGCCCGGCGGAGATCGAGTGGGTGCCCTTGATCTGCCCGTCGTCATCCTGCAGGATGTACGAGGCCGCTCCGTGGAGGACGCCGTAGGTCCCGGCGCACAGCGAGGCGGCGTGGTCGTCGCCACCGAGGCCGCGCCCGCCGCCCTCCACGCCGATCAGCTCCACGTCCGGATCGCTGAGGAAGCCCTTGAAGAGGCCCATTGCGTTCGAGCCCCCGCCGACACAGGCCACAACCTTCGTCGGCAGCCGCCCCTCCTTCTCCAGGCACTGGGCGCGCGCCTCGCGGCCCACGACGCTCTGGAAGTCCGCCACGATCGTCGGGTACGGGTGCGGCCCGGCGACGCTGCCGAAGAGGTAGTACGTATCCCCCACGTTGGCGATCCAGTCGCGGATCGCCTCGTTGATGGCGTCCTTGAGCGTCTTCGTCCCGCTCAGCACGGGCTCGACCTTCGCCCCAAGCAGCTTCATGCGGAACACGTTCAGCGCCTGGCGGACCGTATCGATCTCGCCCATGTAGACGACGCACTCCATCCCGAACAGCGCGGCCACGGTCGCCGTCGCCACGCCGTGCTGCCCGGCGCCCGTCTCCGCGATCATTCGGGGCTTGCGCATGCGTCGGGCCAGGAGCGCCTGGCCGATGCAGTTGTTCAGCTTGTGCGAGCCCGTGTGGCAGAGGTCCTCGCGCTTGAGGTAGATCCTCGCGCCGTTGCAGTGGTCGCTGAAGCGCGGGCAGAAGGTCAGCCCCGTGGGCCTGCCGACGTACTCGCGATAGTAGAACTCCAGCTCTTCGCGGAAGGCGGGGTCATGCTTGTACGTCTCGTAGGCCGCCTCCAGCTCGTCGAGCGCCGGAGCCAGCATCTCCGGCACGTACTGGCCGCCGTAGCGGCCGAAGTAGCCCTTCTTCACCGCAGCCATCGTCCCATGTCCCTTCACTCGATATCTTCCGGCTCGAAGCCGGGCCGGTAGACGCTCGTCAGCGGCCGCATGACCACGTGGATCGCGTCTCCGGCCTTCATCAGCGTCGTTCCCACCAAGACCGCGTGTGCCCCGCACTTCGCCAGGCGCTCAACATCCTCGCGCGTCTCGATGCCGCTCTCACTCACGAGAATCGCGCTCTTTGGCATGAACTTCGCCAGTCTTTCAGTGACAGACAGGTCAGTCTGCATCGTCGCCAGGTCGCGGTTGTTGATCCCGATGATGTCCGCGCCGGCCCTCGCCGCCCGCGCGACCTCCTCCTCGTCGTGCGTCTCCACCAGCGCCGCCATGCCCAGCTCGCGGGTCAGCTCGAGCAGGTCGAGGAGCTGGTTGTCGGTGAGGAGGCGCACGATGAGCAGCAGCGCATCGGCGAGCATCATCCGCGACTCGTAGATCTGATAGGGATCGAAGAGGAAGTCCTTGCGGAGGATGGGCAACGGCATGTATCTGCGGGCGCGTTTGATGTAGAAGGGCTCGCCCTGGAAGTACTTGCGCTCCGTGAGGACGCTGATCGCCGCCGCACCGTTGCCGGAATAGGTCTGCGCGATGATCCGCGGGTCGAACATCTCGTCGGCGATCTCGCCCATCGACGGCGAGGCGCGCTTGATTTCGGCGATGACGGAGACCTTCGGCTGGTCGATGGCGGCGCGGAAGTTGCGCGGCGGCGGCACGTCCTTGAGGCGTGCGCGCACCTCGTCGAGGGAGAGGAGACGCTTCGTCTCGGCGAGTTCGAGACGCTTGTTGGCTACGATCTCGTCCAGGATCACGGGTCGGCTGTCCTTTAAGTGCGGAAATTAGGGACAGGCACCAATTTCCGACATGACGTCCGTCGGAAATTGGTGCCTGTCCCTAATTTCCGCCTTGCGAGAAGCGGACCATCGCTCTGAGCTTGCGGCGGGCGGCGCCGGAGTCGATGCTGTGGGCGGCGATGCCAAGGCCCTCCACAATGGACGGGGCGGCGGAACCCACGTAGATCGCCGCGGCCGCGTTCAGCAGAGCAATGTCACGTCGCGGCCCGGTCTCCCCTTCGAGCACGGCGATGACCTGCTGGGCGGAGGTCGCCGGGTCGCTGCCCGCGATGTCCTCGGCAGTGACGCGCTGTAGACCGAACTCTTCGGGGGTCACCTCGGTCTCGCGCAGCTCACCGCCCTCGACCTCGCAGACCAGCGAGGGCCCGATGGTCGAGAGTTCGTCGAGGCCGTCGAGGCCATGCACGACCAGCGCCCGCTCCACGCCCAACTGCATCAGCGCGGTGGCTATACGGCCGACCCACTCGGCGCCGAAGACCCCTACGACCTGGCGCTTCGCTCCGGCCGGATTGGTCAGCGGGCCGAGGATGTTGAACACGGTCCGGAGGCCCATCTCGCGCCGCGGGCCGAGCGCGTGACTCATCGCCGGGTGCAGGTGCGGCGCGAAGAGGAAGCCGATGCCGACCTCATCGATGCTCCAGCCGACCTGCTCGGCGGTCAGTTCGGTGTTGAGCCCCAGCTCCCGCAGCACGTCGGCGCTGCCGCAGCGGCTCGTGACCGCGCGGTTCCCGTGCTTCGCAATCGGCACGCCGGCGCCCGCCGCGACCAGCGCGGCGGTCGTCGAGACGTTGAAGGTGTCCAGCGCATCGCCGCCCGTCCCGCAGGTGTCCACCAGCCCCGTCGCCTTCGGGCGGACGTGCACACAGCTGTCTCGCATCGCGCGCGCGAAGCCCGCGATCTCGTCTGCCGTCTCACCCTTCATCCGCAGCGCAACGAGCAGCCCCGCGATCTGGCACGGCGTGCACTCGCCGCCCATGATCTCCGACATCACGGATTCCGCCTCGTCGATGGTGAGGTCGCACCGGTCAACGACCTGTTGGAGGATGCGCTCGATCATTGGGACACCCCAGGAGTTTGGGAGTCTGGGAGCTTGGGAGTCTGGGATGACAACGACAGCACGGCGGACGGCGACGGCCTCTACAGCTTCAGGAAGCTGCGGAGGATGTCCATGCCCGGCTTGGTCAGGATCGACTCGGGATGGAACTGCACACCCTCCGTCGGGTGGTCCCTGTGACGCAGGCCCATGATCTCGTGTTCGTCCGTCTCGGCCGAGACTGCCAGGCACTCCGGCAGGTCCTCGCGGTAGACGACCAGCGAGTGATAGCGCACCGCCTCGAAGGGGTTGGCGAGCCCCTCGAAGATCGTCTTCCCGTCGTGGTGGATCATGCTCGTCTTGCCGTGCATCGGTCGCTTCGCCAGCCCCACCGTGCCCCCGAACGCGTGGCCCATGCACTGATGCCCCAGGCAGACCCCGAGGATCGGCAGTTTCCCGCTGAACTCCAGGATCGCCTCACACGAGATGCCGGCCTTCGGCGGATCACACGGGCCCGGGCTGATCACGAGACGCGAGGGCCGCTTCTCCGCGATCTCACCGACGGTGATCTTGTCGTTACGGTACACCTCCACCTCCTCGCCGAGGCCGGCGAGGTACTGGTAGAGGTTGTAGGTGAACGAGTCGTAGTTGTCGATCATCAGGATCATGGCGGTCGAGCCTCCGTCCGACGTCGTTGCTTGCTGGGGCCGGATGCATCGCCTGCAGACGGCGGCAGACGCTGCATGCGGCCCCTCCCAACCGCATACGGCCCGTCCCTACTCCATGCCCTGCTCGGCGAGCTGGATGGCGTCCAGCAGGGCGCCGGCCTTGGCGAGGGTCTCGTCGTATTCGGCGTCCGGGTCGCTGTCGGCGACGATGCCGCCGCCGGCCTGGACATAGGCCATCCTGCCGCGCATCACGATAGTGCGCAACGTGATGCACGTGTCCATGGAGCCGCCGAAGCTGAAGTAGCCGATCGCGCCGCCATAGGCGCCGCGGCGCAGGGGCTCCAGCTCGTCGATGATCTCCATGGCCCGGATCTTCGGTGCCCCGGAGAGCGTGCCGGCGGGGAAGGTGGCGCGCAGCAGGTCGAACTGGTCCCTGTCAGGCCGCAGCCTCCCGCGCACGTTGCTCACGATGTGCATCACGTGGCTGTAGCGCTCCACGACCATCAGCTCGTCACATTCGACGCTCCCCGGCTCGCAGACGCGCCCGATGTCGTTGCGGTGCAGATCGACGAGCATGATGTGCTCAGCGCGCTCCTTCTGGTCGGCGAGCAGCTCCGCCTCGCGCGCCTGGTCCTCCTCCTCGGTCGCGCCGCGCCGCCGCGTGCCGGCGATGGGGCGGGTAACGACCTCACCGCGGTCCTCGGTAACGAGGATCTCGGGCGAGGCGCCGATCAGCTTCACGTCGCCGAAGCTCAGGTAGAACATGTACGGCGACGGGTTGATGGCCCGGAGCGCGCGGTAGACGTCGAACGGCTCGGCGCTCACATAGGCGCTCATCCGGTGGCTCAGGACCACCTGGATGATGTCGCCATTGATGATGTACTCCTTCGCTTTGAGCACCGCATCGCGGTGCTGCTCGCGGGTCATGGTGGAGGGGTAGTCGGTCGCGTCGCGGCGGGGGAGCGTGCCGGGCGTCACCGAGAAGCGCTTCGCCTGCGGAGCGGGTTCCTGCAGGACGCGGATGGTCTCG
>VGFC01000335.1 GCA_016869045.1 Armatimonadota bacterium | reverse complement strand
TCGCGTTCCCCGTGCGGATCTCGTTGTCATCGACGCCGACGCCGTTGCTGAAGATCAGGAACACCCCGTTGTCGTGGGCCCGAGTGGGCAGCCAGCGCATCAGCCAGCCTCTCCCCTTTCCCCCACGAAGCTCCGCCTCGACGGCCTCCGGGTCGGCCTCGCGGTTGTCCCACAGCGCGCGATCGACCATGCCCATCGTGTGCGGGTCGGGGGAATCGCAACCGCCGGTCTGGTGCGGCGCGAAGAGCACATCGGCGCCCATCAGCGCCGTGATCCGCACGTTCTCCCCGATGTTGCAGTCGTAGCAGGTCAGCACGCCCGCCCGGAACCCGTGCGGCGTGTCGAAGACCGTATACTCCGACCCGCTCGTGAGGTACTCGCTGACGAAGGCATGGATCTTGCGGTGCTTGTACACGGCGCCGTCCGGTAGCGCGACGACATAGCAGTTGTAGAGCCTCTGGTCCGCATCGACCTCGATCAGCCCCGCGCCGACCGTCATGTTGTGCTCGCCCGCCAGCTTCACGAGCGCCTCGGAGGAAGGCCCGCCCGGCACCGGCTCCGCGAGAGCCACCAGCTCTTCGCGCGAGAGATGCCGCAGGAACCAGTAGCCGGTCAGGCAGCACTCCGGGAAGATGACAGCCTCGCAGCCGAGGTCCGCAGCGGCCTGCGTGAACCGGCCGACCTTCGCCAGATTCGCGGCCTTGTCTCCGGCTGCGTGTTCCATCTGAACGGCGGCAACGCGTACGTTCCTCACTGGGGGCCTCCGTTGAGCACCTGACCGATGGCATCGAGGCGGGCCGTGCCCTCGCTCAGCGTGGGCACAAGCCACCCTCCCTCGTCGCTCTCATTCCACGCGTAGAGCAGGATTGCCTGGGGCTGCGTGACCTCCGGGTTGGCCCTCACCCAGTCCAGGGCGCTGCGAAGGTTGTCGGCCAGCTCGGCGGGTGTCGGTTGAGCGTACCACGGGCCGCGCGGTTTGCTCTTGTACAGCTCCTCAAAGCGCTTAGGGTCGCGCCAGCGAGGGCGATGGTCCCAGCCCGCGCTGACCAGCGGGATCACCTGTTTGCCCGTGGCCTTGCAGGACTCCCAGAAGGCCCGGTTCCCGGAGGCCAGGTTCGCGTAGGGGTACTCCTGATCCCCCCAGTTGGCCAGGTCCACCATCGCATAGGCGCTGATGGCATCGAAGCCAAGCGTGTCCACCAGCTTCGCGCCCTGCGCCGCCTGCCAGACCTGGGCCACGATCAGTGGCGGACCCAGTCCCGCCTCGACAGCCTTGGCGCGGATGAGATCGAGCGCCGCCCGCGCCTGCGCGTCGCCGCCGAAGTGGGGCGCCAGGTTCTCCGTGTAATACACACACAGCAGCGGCCGGTTGTCTCCGACCTTCTGGTACGCCGGGTCACTGAAGTACGCCGCGAGGGCCTCGGCGGCTCTGCCGTACTCCTCCCTCGGACCCCACCACCCTTGCCCCATCATCACGAACGCGAAGTGGACGTCCGCCTTGTGCTCGCTGGCGAGGTGCAGCCGCAATGCGTACTCGTCCGGCTGGGCCGTCAGGTCCGTCGGCAGGTGGAAGCAGTATGCCCAGTAGTCCAGCCCCGCCGCCTTCGCGTACGCGATCTCCTGGTCCATCACGGCTTGCGTGTCCGCGATGATCTCAACCGCGTCCTCACCAATCTCGCGCCCGTAGAACGGCAGGCGGCTTCGCCACTGCCGCGGGCTGAGGTTGACCTCCCACTCGGAGCCCTTCGTCCACGCATCCCACCGAATGGCGCCGACGACCGGCCGTTGCGGGGCGGCCGGCGCTCCCGCCAAGCACAGCGTCACGACCAATCCGGCCCACTCCCTGCCCATGCTCCCACTCCCCTACAACCCAAACAGCTTGATCGCATTCTCGCGCGCGACCTTCTGGAAGACCTCCTCGGTGATCTTCCCCGTCTCGCGCCACTCCTTCAGCAGGCCGATCATCGGCAGCTCCATGGTCGGGTAGCACAGGTCCGTGCCGTAGAGCATCCGGTCCTGGAACTCTGTCAGGAACTTCGGGCCATAGTCCGGGTCCCGCGAGAGAGCGTAGTACGGGTTGTGGTCGGACAGATCGCCGTAGAGGTTCGGGTAGAGGCGCAGCAGCTTCGGCACGACGCCCTCCTCCTTGATCGGCCCCGTCGCGCGCCGCCCGACCTGCCCGCCCTCCGGTCGGAAGACGGAACTCCTCGATCCGGGCGTATCAAGCGGGGCGATCTCGCACCAGAACACCGGCCCATGCCCAAGCAGGATGAGGTTCGGGTAGCGTTGCAGCGTGTGCTCGAGCTGCGGCAGGCCGGGGTCATCGTAGAGCCCGAAGTCCCCCGTCGTCTGGTCCGAGCCGTCCCAGCACACGGGCAGCCCCACGTCCGCGGCGTGCTTGAACAGGTTCTGCACCATCGGGTCCATCATCGGCATGTTCGGCATGACCTCGCCTACGCCCCGGCACCCCTGGTCCTTGTAGTGCCGCAGCAGATCGCCCAGCGGCGCATGGGAGCAGTTCGTGATGGCGCGCGGGTCGATGTTGCAGAACGCGAAGAGCCGGTCCGGGTGCTGCTCGACCATCTCGAGGATGTCCTCGTTCGCCTGCGGCAGGTAGATCTCGGGGCTCACGATCGGCAGCAACGCCCCCCTCTCGATTCCCTCCGCATCATACCGCTCGATCGCCTGCTCCGCCGTCTGAAACCCGTACATCGGCGGCGGCTTCCGGTACGCATGGCAATGAATGTCAATGAACATGCGGGTTTTCCTCTTAGTGTGTTGCGGCTGACGGCTCACTCAACGGGGAAGTCGGTCAACCCCAACTGCTCCAGGTCGCCCAGCATCAGCGGCATGAAGCACGTCATCTGGGTGAAGCCCTTGCCGAAGTCCGGTGCGCCCATGCCTGCGAGGAAGCTGTCGGTGGCCTCCTTCAGCACGTCGCGGTGAGCGTGTTGCGGGTCCAGGATGCACGCATACGCGAGTCCGTCACCGATGAGGCTGATCGTCCAGGGCCCGCCCTTCTCGCTGAATGACTTGCACTGCGAGTAGATGAAGCCCTTGTCCTTCGGGATGTACGCGACGCGCCACATGAAGTCGGCGTTGGTCAGCATCGTCTGCTTCACATCGTCGCGCGGCTGGGCGAGGTCGTACATTCGCAGGCCGTGCAGCAGCACGCCCGTCATGAAGGACTTGCAGCCCCAGCACTGCGGCGTGTGCTTGCACTCGCTGGAGTCGATCCAGTGGCCCCAGCCGCCGGTGTCGGGGTGCTGGGTCCACACCGCCATGTCGGCCATCAGTTTCGCGCCGTTGAGGTAGAACGGGTTGCCGGTGACGTCGTAGCCGCCCATCAACGCGATCAGCGGCCAGCCGACATTGCGCTCCGAGTAGTAGCTGAAGTTGGTGGTGTTGTTCGTCAGCCGGTCGGCGACCTCGCGGCCCGTCTCCAGGTACCGTCGCTCGCCCGTGAGCGCGTACAGGTAGAAGTGCCCCTGGGCGTACGTGTGGCCGGAGTCGCGCGGGCCACGGTTGAAGCCGCCCATGTCCTTCCATCCATCCGGGAAGTACCCGCCCGTGTGGCCCGTGCAGTGCGTGTAGACCAGCCCGACGCCCGAGGGATCGCGCCAGTAGTGGCTCGTGTCGATGTCCGCGTTGTGCCACGCCGCCTCCTCGGCGCGCTGGAGCATGTCGAGGTTGCCGGTACGCGCGAAGTTCGCGGCCAAGGCCCACTGCGTGTCATACTCCTGGTTGCCCCAGTTCCACGTGCGCTCGCCGAACCAGTCGCCGTAGTTCATGAAGCCATACTCGCGCACCGTCTCGCGGCGCTTCAGGAACCTCGCGAATGAGTCATCGAGGTTGCGCTCGTACTTGTCGAACTTGCCGGCCTCTCGCGCCGCCAGCGGACCGAACGCGCCGCTCTTGCAGTACCACTCCGGCGTACAGGCCGCGAACAGGGGCTGCTGCCAGAACTCAGCGCGGGAGTACTCCGCGCCGGTCGGCGCCGGATCGAAGTCCACCACGAACTCGGTCGTCAGCCGGACGCCCGTGCGGGTCTTGTAGCGGCCCTGATCGCACCAGAAGTACAGCTTGTTGAGGTCATCCTCGCTCGCGCCGGCGTACTGCTGGGCTGACAGCTCGGGCAGCAGGTCGATCGTCACGCCCTCTTCATCGGTGGCGAAGCCCTTGGGGTAGAGCTGCCAGAGGTTGCGCACGGCGACCGCAACGGAGCCGGCGCCGCTCCGGGTCATCAGCCAACCGTCAGCGTGCGTGCCCTCCTTCTCCCCCACGCGGACGTGGTTGTCCTCGTCCTGCAGTAATCGCTCGCCGACCTTGCCCTCGACCACTTGCCCATCCACGCCGCAACTCACATTCGCGTCGGGGAACTCCGTCGGCACGCGCACGCGCAGGCTGCGGATAGGGCTCATATCGGGATCGGTCACGTCGTTGTCGAGCGAGTAGACCACGCGCACGTACGGCTGTCCCACCGTGAAGTGCAACCGGCAGACGTACCGCATGCACGCGTTCCCCGCGGCGCTCACCAACTTCCCCTTCACGCAGACCGTTGTGCGGATCGGGCCGCGGTCCTCGACCGTCACCGAGTCCGGCGGCGCGAGCGCCGAGGAGTAGACCGTTCCATCCGGCCCAGTCAGTTCGAACCCGCACGCCTTCGCGTCGGCGTCGGCGAGGAACATGCCGTTGACCATCACGTCGGCAAAGGGCGCGAGTCCGCCCTCTCCGAGCGTGAGGTGGAGCGGCCCGGTGTCGATCTCAACCGGCAGAGGCGCCGAGCCGAGGGGCCCCGACGGGTCACGCTCCACCTGCGCGGCCTTCACCTGGACGGACGCTTCGACCGGCGTCGGCGCCACGTTGCACTCCAGCGTGTACGCGGCGGCTTGCCCCGGCTGCGTGTCCGTCAGGAAGTCTACCAGCAGCCACTTCACCGAGGCCCCGTCGCCCCACCAGGCCAGCGGCGTGAACTGCGCCGCGATCGGCTCCCCCGCCGGATTCAGCACCCGGCATCGCTGCGGATCGAGCAGCACGCCATCGGGCAGCGGAACACCGGAGGCGACCGGCCACGCCTTGCGCGCCTGCGCGGTCGGCTCGGCAACGGTGACCGGGATGCGGATCGGTTTCGGCGGGTCGGTCGGTGCACTGACCCGCGCCCGCAAGTACTGCTGCCGATCGCGCCACAAGGTATGCGTCGCGGTAGCGGTCTGCGCGGCGTAGAGGTCTTGCTTGGGTTCCGTGCACGTGATCTCCAGCCTGTACCCCGTAGCCGCCAGCTCGGCGGGCCACATGAGCATGTGATTGTTCACCGCGCCGCGCTCCTCGTTCAGGACCCCGTTCTGCTGCATCGCCTCGGGCCCGGCGAGGGAGTAGGCGATCTTCGCCTCGGCGGGCCGGTTGGTGGTCCAGGCGACTATGATTCGGTTCGCGCGCTCGCCGGGCTCATCGGGTATGTGCCACGCGGTGAGGTTCTCGATCACCAGCGGAGGCACCACAGGCTTCTCGGTCAGCAGGCAGACGTTGCCGAACCTCGCCGCTGAGCTGTTCTTCGCGACGCGCACCGCGATGGACTGGCCCTTGCCGATGGCCACCGGCTCCTTCGTGTAGTGCAGCACATCCCCATTCGCCGAGGCATAGCCGACCATCGTGGCGACCGGCTTGCCGTCCACGAGGATGTCCAGCCCTTCGAGCGCGCCCGCCCGGTCTCGCAGCAGCACTCCCACTCGGTACTCGCCCGCGACGGGTGACTGCCAGGTCGCCGACTCGTCTCCTTCGCCTGTTGCAGCGAAGTCCCCGTTCATCAGCGGCGTCAGGCCCGTCACCTGCGCCTCCTCGGCGCGTAGGCGAACGGTGCGTTTGTCGGTCCACAGCTGGTGCAGCATCTGCGCGAGGTCGGGCATCGTGATCGCCTCCGAGTTCGCCGGCTGAGGGTACGGCAGAGCCGGCAGCTTGCGCTCGGGGTGCAGCGGCACCTCGGCATACTGCCAGGGGGTCGTGTCCGAGTCGGAGGCGGGGTCCTTCAGCTGGCTGAGGATGTACATGCGGAAGTGCGTCTTGCCAGCCACGACCTTCACGTGCACGTCGTCGCAGATGTAGATCGCGTTGCCCGCCACGATCTCGCGGATCGGCAGCGCCGGGTTGACGCGCACCTCGGGTGTGATGACCCGCGCGCTGTACTTGGCATCCACGAGGCTATACATCACATCGCAGCCCCGCACCCAGTCCTGGTCCTGGCGGCCCGTCGCCTTGTCGTCATCGAGATCCGTGTACAGATGGAAGATGGTGCCCTGCGCGGGGTAGTCCTCCGCGAAGGTGATCTTCCAGACCAGTCGGTCGCCCGCCACATGTGCGAGGTAGACCTTGTCCACATCCGGCGCCTTCCCCGCCGCGACGATGCTCTCGTCGCCTTGCCCACGCAGCTTGTCATCGCTGATGAGCTGCAGCCCCTCGTCGAGGTCCGGGTTCGTCCCGAGTTGGACCTCGATCTCATCCGGCAGACTGTCGCTGTCGCGGTCCTGGGCGAGACCGACGCCCGGCAGGCAGAGCCACACAAGAGCCAGCAACCCGCAGTGTTTCATGTGGAACACCGTTGCCCGTAGCGATGCACGGCCCCAGCGAATCGCCGCCAACTTCCCCACTCCAAGGCCGTGACCTGCCTCGCGACGAATGGTTGCGTGCGGAAGGAGTTGCTCGCCATGCGCGCTGCTCTGTGTCTCTCCCTGGCTTCTCTACTCGTGGGCCGTCCGCCATTGGCCCAGCAGACGCCCCCTCGCCTCTACGCGCACGAGACCGTCACGGACCGCCACGGCGTCATCGCGCCGTGGTATCGAGGGCAGAACGGCCAGTGCGACTTCCGTGTTCGCATCGCGGCCGAGACGCTGAAGCGCTACCCCTGGGAAAGGGAAAAGAGGGACACCATACTATTTTCGCAGACGTCTCGCGAAAACAGTATGGTGTCCCTCTTTTCCCCCGCGCCGCACCACGTCCTCAGCGGCGCATGGGGCATCGCACCGGACGGCACGATCAGCATTCCCCCCATCGACGACTGGGCGAACGGCGACCTCGGCCAGCGGGCGGCCTACGTGCTCTCCGGCCTCGTGGACTACTACCGCTACACGGGCGACCCCGCCGCCATCTCGCACATCTGCCTGACCGCCGACACGCTCCTCGATCACATGCTCACTCCGCCGGATCACCCGTGGCCCGGCATCCTCGTCAGCGTTCCAGTGAAGGGCAAGCCATACGGCAAGGCCGACCCGCATGGCTTCATCCAGCTCGACATCGTGGCGGAGGTCGGCATTGGGCTCGTGCGGGCATACAAGCTCACGGGCAACCGGCGCTATCTCGACACCGCCAAGCACTGGGCCGACCTCTTCGCCGGGAAGCGCCGTCTGGAGCCGGGGGTTCCCCCGTGGAGCCGCTACGCGAACCCGGAGGACGCGAACTGGGAGGACCTGCAGACCGGCGGTGTGGTCTTCATCCTTGAGTTCCTCGATGATCTCATCGACACGGGCTACCGGGGGAAGGCCGAAAGCCTCGTCGAGGCCCGGAACGCCGGGCGCGCATACCTGCGCGAGCTGCTCGACCGGTGGACCGTGGATGACACGTGGGGCCGCAACTACTGGGACTGGCCGGACTACGTGCAGGCCGAGAACGTCACCGAGTTCGTCGTGCGCTACATGATGGATCACCCGGAGGCCTTCCCGAACTGGCGCACCGACTGCCGCAACGTGCTGTCGCTGTTCCTGAACCGCACGAGCGTGGCGCCCGAGTCGGGCGGCGACGTCTTCGCGGGGGCCTGGGCCTACCCGGAGTCCTCGGGTTGCTGCGGCCGGTCGCTGTGGTACGGGCCGATGGAACTCGCGATGGTCTACGCGCAGTACGCCGCGCTAACCGGCGACGAGTGGGCGCGCGAGATGGCCCGCCGGCAGATGATCCTGGCCACGTACGACTGCCACGAAACGGGGGTTGTGGAGGACAACATCGACGGCGGGGCGATTGTGGCGGGCGCCTGGTTCAAGATCGCCCACCCCATGGCCCTGAAGCACTGCCTCGGCGCAATCGCCTGGATGCCGGACGTGTTCGGCGCGAGCCGCGAGAACCACATCGTCCGCAGCACGTCCGTCGTGAAGCGCGTGAGCTACGGCGACGGGCGCATCGAGTTCGAGACCTTCGACGCCAAGCCGCCCTGCGTGACCGTGCTGCGGCTGGCCTTCGAGCCGAAAAAGAGGGACACCATACCAATTTCGCGGACGTCTCGCGAAATTGGTATGGTGTCCCTCTTTTCCGGCGGGGACTACCTCGTCACCATCCGCCACGATGGCCAGAGGCGTGTCGTGGTCCAGGGTGACGATCCGCAGCAGGAAGCGCCGCTACTTATGCGGGACTCGACGAGCGGCGCGGCGATCCTGCATGACTTCACCGGTAACCAGGTGCGGGTCCTCGGGAGCGTCGGGCCGGAGGGCGGCGTGGCGGACGTGTACCTCGACG
>VGFC01000334.1 GCA_016869045.1 Armatimonadota bacterium | reverse complement strand
GAAGGTCGGCTTCGACCTGAAGGACACGCCCATCGTGCACGAGCCCTCGCCGAATCGGGCCTCCGTGAGAGCCGCCAGCCTGGTGCGCGAGAACCAGGCGGATGTGCTGATGAAAGGGCACGTGCACACCGACGACTTTCTGCGCGGGGTGCTGGACAAGGAGCAGGGCCTACGCACGGGCAGCATCATGAGCCATGTCTTCCTGCTCGACACGAAGCACCTTGGCCGGATCACGATGGTCACCGACGGCGCGATGAACATCGCGCCCGACCTCACCACCAAGGCCGCGATCATCATGAACGCGGTCTACATGGCCGCCCTGCTGGGCATCGAGACCCCGAAGGTCGGCGTCCTCTGCGCGGCCGAGTTGGTGAACCCGAACATGCCGGCCACGCTCGACGCGGGCGCCCTCGCGCAGATGTCGCATCGCGGCCAGTTCCCCCGCTGCATCGTGGATGGGCCGCTCGCGCTTGACAACGCGGTCTCCGAGGTCGCGGCCAAGCACAAGGGCATCGGCGGCGAGGTCGCCGGGCACTGCGACATCCTCCTCGTGCCGAACATCGAGGCCGGCAACATCCTGGCCAAGTCCTTCACCTATCTCGCGCGGCGACTGACGGCGGGCGTGCTCATTGGCGCGGCAGCGCCGGTCGTCCTGACCAGCCGTGCGGATAGCGCCGAGTCGAAGATGTACTCACTCGCTACCGCGATGCTCATGTCCCACATGCGCCGCGACAGCCGGATGAAGGTCGGGAAGGTCCACTTCTGAGTCTCAGGTCTCGCGTCTCGTGTCTCAGGCTCAGCCGCCGTGCCGTGGCCGTAGCCGTCAACACGAGACCCGAGACCCGAGACATGAGACAGGGGGTTACGATGTTCAAGCTCAGTGTCATCTCCGATGAGATCTCGCAGGACTTCGAGCGCGTGGTTCAGGTGTGCGGGGAGTACGGCGTGCCGATGGTGGAGCCGCGGTCGGTGTGGGAGAAGCCGCCGCAGAAGCTGACCGATGAGGACGTCGCGCGGATGAAGGGCATCCTGGGCGCGGCAGGCATGAAGGTCTGCTGCATCGCCTCGCCTTTCCTCAAGTGCGACCTCGGCAACGCCGAGCACTACGCGGAGCACCTCGGGATTCTGCGCCGCTGCATCGAGATCGCCCACGCCTTCGACTGCAACATCATCCGGGGCTTCACGTTCTGGAAGACGGGTCCCGCGAAGGACGTGTGGCAGCAACTCCTCGACGCCTACCAGGAGCCGATCCGCCTCCTGGAGGCCGAGGACTGCTACATCGGAATCGAGAACGAGGCCTCGACCCACATCGCGACCGCCGCCGAGGCCGAGGCGCTCTACAAGGACATCAACCATCCGCGCATCAAGGCTATCTGGGATCCGGCGAACGAGGTGTATGCCGACGATGGCGAGCTACCGTTCCCGACCGCCTTCGAGCGGATGAAGCCCAACCTCATCCACGTGCATCTGAAGGACGCCGCGCGCGACGAGAACGGCGAGCCGCACTGCCTGCCCATCGGCGAGGGCGGCTACATCGACTACCCCGGCCAACTGCAGGCGCTCATCGACATGGGCTATCAGGGCGCGTGCTCGCTGGAGACCCACTGGCGCCCCGCCCAGCAGCTCGACGAGGCCCTCCTCAACCGCCCCGGCGGCGCCGCCTTCAGCGCCCTCGGCGAGGAAGCCTCCCGCATCTGCTTCGACAACCTCAAGCGGATCATTGGCGAAATTAGGGACAGGCCCCAATTTCCGGAATGACGTCCTCCGGAAATTGGGGCCTGTCCCTAATTTCGCCTAGTCACCCGCCGGCGCGCCGATGAGGAACAGCGCCCGGCGGGTGACCCGGACGCTGAGGACCTGGCCGGTGGAGACGCCCTGGCTCCAGGCGAGGAGGCCGCTGCGGGCGGGGAGGGTGAAGGAGCGTAGGACCGTCTGCGGCGTTGTGCCGGCTGGGCCGAAGCGGAGGTTCCGGTCATCCTCCATCTCCGCCGGCGGGTCGGCTATCCCCGTTAGCCGCTTGAGCACCTCCTCCCCCAGCCCCACGCTGCGCGCGCGGACCAGCAGGCCGTTCGGCGCCTCCAGCGGCGAGGACGTGACCTCAAGCTGCGCCTTGAGGGTGTTCCACTTCGGTTCGATCACGCGCCCCTTGGCGTCAAGCTGCAGGTCCATGCACACCCACACGGTGGCGCCGGGCGCCGGCGGCTTCTCGGCCATCGGGTAGAACAGCTCGCAGACGATCTCCTCCAGCCCCAGCGTCACGAGCCGCACGTCCGCCAGGCCGTCGTCGGCGCGCGTCGTGTAGGCGACGTGTTCCTCGGTCGGCGACCACACGGGCGGAGCGACTGCCGTGAACCCGTGTGCTCCCAGGTTGCCCCGAGGCAGCAGCCGCCGTGGCTCGCCCTGGCCCGGCGCGGAGACGAGGAGGCCGTCCTGCCGACAGATGGCGACCAGGCCGCTCCTCTGCGACGTGCCGGGCGGAGCGCTCGCAGCGGCGTCGGTCAGTGTCGCGGCGCGTTCCCCCTCGGGAACGTTGGACGCCACCCCCGTCCGCGTGTCGATGAGGTAGTACTCCGGGGTCCCGTCCAGCTCGACCGTGCCCACAATCACCCGCCCTACGCCCGTAGCCGGACGCAGCACGGTGCCCACGCCCGCCACGGTGACGACGAGCGGCGCGAGCTTCTCCGCGACCGGGTCGTAGAGCACCAGCACCGTGTGCTCCTTCAATTGGCGCAAGGTGCCGATGAGTTCGGGATCGGGAAGCCAGACCACGGGCGGCGCCGATTCGAAGGGCGGAATCCCCGCGATCGGCACGCAGGCCCCGAGTCGTGGGTCGAAGATCGACAGCAGGAACTGAGAGGCCCCGGTCGGCGAGGGAGCGCCGCGCTGCCAACACGCTAGGCGACCCCCGTACGGCGCACACACGAGCCTTGGTGAGGCGAGGTTGGGAACGGGCAGAACGGGTCGCCCGTCCAGGGGCACGACGGCCGCTGTGGCCTCGCGGGCCGCGTCGTAGCCGGCGACGAGCAGATAGTCGCCCTCGGGGGACCAGACCAGTTCCGGCCCCTGCATGTGCGCGACCACACGCTCGTCCAGCGCGACGAGCTGCGGGAGGTCGGAGGCGTTCAGAGCCCACGCGCCGTTGGATGCAATCAGGGCTAGGAGGACGAAATTAGGGACAGGCCCCAATTTCCGACGGACGTCATGTCGGAAATTGGGGCCTGTCCCTAATTTCGTCCCGCTCATGCTAGCCAAGGGGCTCAGTCACCTCCTGCTTCAGGAAGTGGCGACCGCAGCGATGGCAGACCGGGTGCGGGCGGAGGACATCCCTCCACGGCGCGATGAGACGGAAGTCCAGCGCCCGGCTGTCAGCTCCGCAGTTCGGGCAGCGAGCGGTCAAGCAGAGGCGGTACGTCACCAGCAGGAAGTACAGCCCGCCGATGGCCGCGGCGTACACGCCGGCCTGCTGCCGCTCGGCGCCGACCTGCTGCGCGACCCAAAACACCAGCCCGCACATTCCCGCAATCACGAGACCGATGAACCCGTAGAAGAGCAGAGCCCCCCGCAGGCGCATCGGCCGCTCGAACCACCGACCGGCCACGTTCGCCCGTCGCCCCGCTCGCAGACGCGTCTCGAGGTCCTCGCTATGCCGCACGCAGGTCGTGCAGATCGTGCGGCCCAGGTCAAAGTCCTCGCCGAAGCCGCTCGGCACCAGATTCGGCGCCACGCACTCCCCGCACACCGGCCGTCCGCAGTCCCAACAGAACGCCACCGCGGTCCGTCGCGGGTGGTTGAAGCACTTGAGCAGCATCTCGACCGTTGGGTCCGCCATCGCGGCCGGCGTCGGGATGCCCATCCGGCGCTGCCGGTCGTACTCCGCCCGCTGCGCCGCGTCGCTCAGCACCTGGTAGGCCAGGTTCAGCTCGGTCATCCGCCGCTGGGCCTCGGGCTTCTCCTCCGGCGGGTGCACGTCCGGGTGATACCGGCGGGCCAGCAGCCGGTAGACGCGGTCGATCACCTCCGGGATCGCCTTCTCGTGCACCATCAGGATCTCGTAGAGGTCGCGCACAGAGGTCTCTATGCTGCCTCACCCCCGGCCCCTCTCCGTTCCGGAGAGAGGAGAAGGGCGCGTTGTAGCGTCGGGCTCCCCTCTCCGGAACGGAGAGGGGCCGGGGGTGAGGCTCGACGTCACAGCACCAACTTCTCGATGGCCTCCGCGACGCCCTCGTCGCCCGGGCCGGTCACGTAGTCCGCGGCCTGTCGGACAGACTCCGGGGCGTGGTGCATCGCGACACCGAACCCCGCCTCCTCGATGAGCGGGAGATCGTTGATCATGTCGCCGAGGCCCATCGTCTGCTCCATCGGGAGGCCCAGATGCTCGGCAACGGCTCTCAACGCCCGCCCCTTGGAGGCATTCACGCTCAGGAACTCGATGTACTCGGGCAGCGAGCGCGTCACGTAGACGCGCCCGGCGAATCGCTCCTGAGCCTCGGCGAGGTGCCGCTCCGCGCGCTCGGGGCGATCGATGATGAGGATCTTCGTCGGCTCCCTGCCCGGAAGCCTTCGCACATCCCCCACGGGTACGGGCACCGAACCCGTGCGTTCGAGGTAGTCCCGCGCCCAGTGATCCGCCTTCAGCACGTACATCACGTCATCCACGTAGTAGTGGATGTTCGCCCGGTGCGTGATGCAGTACTCCAGGACCTCCGCGGTCGCGTCCGCCGGCACGGGATCGTGGAGGATCAGCTCACCCGACCGGGCGCGGCGAACCATCGCCCCGTTGTAGGAGATGACCGGCTCATCGCCGAGGCCAAGCCGCTCGGCAAAGTCGACCGCCGAGTGGTGCATCCGGCCGGTGGCGAGGACGATGTGAACGCCGCGCCGTTGAGCTTCGGCGATGGCCTCCGCGCAACGGGGCGGGATGTGGTGGCCGCCGACCACGAGCGTCCCATCGAGGTCCATGGCGGCCAGGAGGATGCGGTGGTTTGCTGTCATTGACCCGGCGTTGTCTCCCGGTTCGGTGTCGAGCGCGTGCAGTTTGCCTATGTGGGAATCCGCCATATCGATTCCCGGGCGCCATGATGGTCATGCACGAGTTGACCTGACATCATCGGGTCGTTGTAGGGGCAGAGCGTGCTCTGCCCACGCCGTCCGTTCGGGCAACACCTGGGCAGAGCACGCTCTGCCCCTACAACGACACCCGCCAAGTTACTATGTGCATGGCCATGGATGGCGCCTACACGGGAACGGCTCGGACGAGAGTCGCGGATTCCTGTTCAGCGCCACGTCAGCACCACGATCTCCTCCCCCAAGCTCACCCACACTTGCGGCTTCTCGCCGGGCTTGCCTGAGCCAACCACGCCGAGAGTCTGTATCTCCTTCCCGAGGGCGTAGTTGCCCAGCTCACTGCCCGCCACGTCGTACACGCGCACCGACCCATCCGGCGCGGAGGCGATCCACTCGCCCTTGCCGTCGGCATTGAAGTCGCCCTGACCCAAGTGCGACGTAGTGGCCCACGGCTGCCCGGTCGGCAGGGGCCAGTTCCACTTGGTCGTGCCGTCGGCGCTGAGGCCCTGTAGCTCCAGACCGAAGCTGAACGAGGCGGGGGCACTGCCGGAGCCGCCGCTCCCGCTTGCGCCTCCACCGCTGGTAGGGGCGCTGGGGAGGAGCGACCGGCTCAGCAGGAACTCGACCTTCCCATCGCCATCCAGGTCGGCGCACTGGGCGCCCTCGACCAGCAACCACTGCGGCCAGTCGCCGATGTGCCTCCCGTTCGCATCGAGGACCTGGGTCACGCTCGTGTCGTAGCCCACAAAGACCTCGGGCTTGTGATCCCCGTTGCCGTCGCCCACGCAGACCCACGACGGATCGGTGGCCGACCCGTGCTTCCACTTCGTCGGGCCACCGCTGCCAACGCATACGAGCCCCACGGCGGAGCTGCGGCCCACCAGCAGCTCGTCCTCGCCGTCGCCGTTCAGGTCCGCCACAGCGAGGCAGCGGACGCGCGTGTTCGCCACGCGGTTCTCCAGCGCGAGGCCGCCGGAGGCGCGGTACGCGTACACCGATTCGCTGACGCCATCGGTGACGGCGATCACGGGCTTGCCGTGGAGGGTCCCCACGTGCGGCCGGCGTATCCCCCCTCCCGGTGTGGCGGGCATCCAACTCCCGACTGACGGCACCCTCGTCAGCTCGTCGAGCCGGCTCGGGAAGGCGGCCTCCTGCTGCCCCGCCGAGTCGCGGATCGTGATGGTCTTGCCGGCCCACACGATCGCCTCGGCCTGCCCGTCGCCGTCTACATCGCCTCCGCCGATCGCCTGCACGTACGCCCCGGGCTTGAAGCGCAGCGCCTCGTCGAAAGGCCCCTGACCTCGGGGTGTCGCCGGCGCTAGGCCATAGTTGAACTGCTGCTGTATCTGGCGCTGCCAGGCCATGACGCCGAAGTAGATCAGCAGGCCCGTGGCGCCGACGGCCAACACCCCCGCCACGATGAGCCCGACGATGACCCAACGCCGCCACGCCCGCGGCGGCCGCTCGGCAAACAGCAGATCGTCATCCTCGTCCGGCGTCGGTGCAACCGGTTCAGCGGGCGGCAGTTCCTCCGACATCCATTCCACCCCCCATGCAAAGACGCAGGCGAGCTTCCCGGTCCGTCGCCTGTCAAGTTGGCCATCCGGGGCCGACGACCTTCCTGGCCAGGCAACGAGACCTCGCGTCCGCGTGCGGCGAGGGGGCTTTGGCGCCCCCTTCGGTACCTCCGCGGCCCGCCTGGGTGGGTGTCGCGCAGGAGCAGAAGTCCTGTCAGTGGCTTGTTCGCGGCGCTGGGTTCGCACACGACGAGTGAGGTGCCGACAGGGGCCGCTATGCCACAGCCTCCAACGCATCCGCTCTGTTGGCCGCCATTTCAGGTGAGTGGACGGCGAGGTCGATGAGCGGCAGAGGGTGCTCCCGATCAGCCCCGTCGGGCGGTTGCACCCATTCGTGTCTTTCCTGCAAACTGACCCACTACCTCTGGTTGACAGCGAGGCTCAGAGGGTGGCATACTGCCTACGATGGGACGTGTTGCTCGCGGTTCGCACGGAGGATGGGCAATGAGCGCTGTCGAGGTTGTCGTAGCGGGCGCCCTGACTGAGGATGGGCGGCTGGTCCTCGATGAGAAGCCGGACTTGCCGCCGGGGCGGGTGCAGGTCATCCTGCGGCCGACGGAGCCGACTAGGTCGGCCGACCGAACGGTCTACGATGTGCTGGAGGAGATCTGGGCCGCGCAGGAGGCCCGCGGGGAGAAGGGGCGTCCAACCGCGGAGTTGCTTGCCGAGCTGGATGCCATGCGCGACGAGTGGGACGCTGACCCCGTGCAGCCCGCCGAACAACCCGCCGCCAACCGCGCAGATCACGCCTGCACCGCGTCCGAGGCCTCGCGCTGATGGGGACGGCTTACCTGGACGCCAGCATCCTCATCCCGATCGTCCAGAGCCTACCAGCGGAGAAGGCGCAACAGAGCGCCCGTCTCGCTGAGCGAATCGGCCGCGAGACCACATGGGTCGTGAGCGACCTCGTCCGCATGGAATGCCGCGTGAGGCCGCTCGCGCGCGGCGACTGGTCCATGCTCGCCGACGTCGAGCGGTTCTTCGCCTCGCCCGAGGTTGTCTGCCTCTCGTTCCCCTCAGCCGTGTTTGACCGCGCTGCCGCCATTCGCGCTCAGTTCGGGTACCGCACCCCTGATGCCTTGCACCTCGCCGTCGCTGTCGAGGCTGGGTGCGATGCATTCGTGACTGCAGACCGGCACCTCGAAGGCTTCACAGCCATGCCGGTCACTCTCCTGACGCCGTAGGGGTCCTGACTCCCTACTCCGACGCCCTCACCAGTAGGATCGGCACCCCGGCGTGGCGGAGCGTCCGGTCGGCGATGCTCCCATAGACCCAGCGGCCGAGGCCCGACCGACCGTGGGTGCACATGATGATGAGGTCGCAGGGAGCGGCGTGGTCGATGATCTCCTCCGCCACATCCCCATGTCGGACCGTCGTGCTCACCGAGAGGCCGTCGTCCGTCAGGCGGCTGCCCACGGCTGCGAGGTACTCCTGAGCTTCGAGCTTGCGCGGGTCGAACGTGTCGCCCGCCGATTCGCCCTCGATCGCGTTCTCCAATGACGAAGGGACGACCGTCAGCAGCTCCACGTGCGCCCCGAAGCGCTTCGCAATCTCCGCCGCGTGCGCGAGAGCCTGCTCGGCCAACTCCGACATGTCCAGCGGCACGACGATGGTTGAGTACACAGCGCCACCTCCGGCGAGTGAGTCCACAAGGTTGAGTTCCCCTTCTTGCTCGCGCTCACCTGCCCGGCCCGGTAGAGGGCCTTGGGGGGGCGGTAGCGAAAGGCGCGCGCACTGTTGCCGCGAGGAGAGCGAACATGCAGCGCGTGACGCGGGACGTCACGTTCACCGAGTTCTCGCCCGATCTGCCCCCCGTCTGCGACGTTGACCCGGGGGAGTGGATCCTCGTGGAGACCTGGGACTGCTTCGGCGGGGAGACGCTGGCCGGGAAGCGGCGCGAGGACGTGACCCCGGGCGTGG
>VGFC01000333.1 GCA_016869045.1 Armatimonadota bacterium | reverse complement strand
GGCGCTGGACGACTGATGGTACAGAGGAGCCCTTATGCGCATCTGGGATTGCCACTGTCATTTGCGGGGTGATGAGACGGGCGCGTACGTGCTGGCGCAGATGGACGCGGCGGGCGTCGAGCGCGTGAACCTCTTCTCGCGCTATCCGGGTCGCGGGCACGCGCCGGACGAGCAGGTCTCGCGGGACGAGGTGCGCGCGGTCATCGAGCATGTCGCCTCGGTGCAGAGCGCCGATCCCGCGCGCATCTACGGGCTGATCTTCGCGAATCCGCGCGCCGAGGGGATGGTGGAGGAGATCGAGCGCGGCATCGTGGACCTGGGCCTGCGCGGCGTGAAGATGATCCCCGACCACTGGTCGCCCGCGGACGAGCTGGTCTTCCCGATCTACGAGAAGCTGCGGGAGCTGGGCAAGCCCATCCAGTTCCACGCGGGAATCCTGTACGGCTTCGGGGACAGCTCGCGCTTCTGCCGGCCGGTGTTGTACGAGGCGCTCGTGAACTTCCCCGGCCTGCGTTTCTCGCTGGCCCACATCGGCTGGCCGTGGGTGGACGAGTGCATCGCGGTGTTCGGGCGCTTCCGCGCGGCGGTCGGCTACAAGACCGAGGGCTGCCAGATGTGGATCGACACCTGCCGCGGCACGCCCGACGCCTGGCGCGAGGAGGCCTTGCGCAAGGCCGTGCCCTTCTGCGGTATAGAGCGCCTCATGTTTGGGGTCGATGGCTCACCCTCGAGCATGGCCGACCAGGCGCCCCTCCATGCGCGCAAGGACCTCGACCTCCTCCGCAACGTCCTCGGCCTCTCGCAGGAGCAGATCGAGACGTTCTTCTTCGGCGCGTGCGAGGGCTTCTGGGGGTGATAAAGAGGGACACCATACTCAATCCGCAGACGTCTCGCCAATTGAGTATGGTGTCCCTCTTTTTCACTTGCGCAGGTAACTCACCGCCAGCACGATCGGTACGCCCTTCCCTGCCGACACGATGCGCAGCGACTTGATCGCGACCTCGGGCCGCGGATTCCTCCAGGTCGCCATGCCGACGCCGACCTGCTTCCCCGCGCCGTTCTTCCCCTGCCAGACGAGTTTGCAGTTCGCGAACTCCCGCGGGTCGTCGAAGTTCGCGACATCGACGCCCGCCGTCATCTCGATGGTTGCCTTCTCGCCGTCCGCGTACTCGATCTCGTAGGCGAGGCAGGGCTCCTGGGCCTCGACGTTCGCCCACGCGGCGGTCTGCAGGAAGCAGAGCGTCCGGGCCTTCACGTCCACCGGCAGCGGGTCAGTCTCAGCGGGGAGGTTGGGGCGCTGCTCGCCTTTGAGGATCGCGCAGGTCTTGCCCATGTTCACGCCATCGGGGGGAACGGTAAAGGTGACGCCGGGGACCTCGAGGTTGCCCTCCGGCAGGCTGAACAGGTCGTTCATCCCCAGGTCGAGGAAGCTCCCGCGGCCATCGTTGGCGACGCCGTCGCTCCGCCCGAGGTTACAGATCGGCAGCAGCGAGATCGGCCGGCCCGTGCCGAACGTGTCGCGCACGACCAGGCTGTCGTAGTACGCCGTCCCGGTGGCGTTCTGGATGCCCAGGTCGAGCACGATCCGCTGGGCGTTGTCGGGGATGTCGGCCTTCAGCGTCTTCTCGGCCCAATCGGCGGTGCCCACCCACCGGTCCGCGAAGTTGACGACCGTCTTGTCGGGCAGCGTCGCCCCGATGTGGAACTTCGCGGTCGCGAAGACCTCCTTACCCATCTGCACGCTGTCCAGCTTCACCATCCCCACGACCTCGATGGTCGCGCCGGCATACTCCTGCGGGTCGAGCTGCGTGCTGACATACGTCATGCCGCCCGATGCGCTCAGCTTCAGGCAGTTCCCCTCCACGCCGCCCGGCACGATCTCGACCGTGCCGTCGCCGGTGACGTTCCTCGTCCAGCGCGCGTCGAGCGTCTCGAAGCCGTCCTCGAAGATCACGCCCGCGCTGCCGTTGACCGCCAGTGCGAGGATCAGCGCAACCATGCCTCTCACCCCTTGGTGATCCACACCGGGCTGCCCCAGGCGATGCTCTCGTCCGCCTGCTCGGCGCGAACATAGTACAGGTGCGTGCCCGGCACGAAGTCGTTGTCCATCCAGGTGAAGCTCGTCTCGGCGGCCTGCGGCCGGTTGGTGTAGACGAACTGGAAGTCCCGGATCAGTTCGACGCGCTCGATGGGTGCTGTGCCGATCACTTTGACCTCAATCGTCGGCGGTTCGGCCTGCGTCCACTGCTCACCGACGAAGTGGCTGCCCACGCGCATGTCGATGACGATGTTGTCGGTCGCGCCGAAGGTCTGCCGTCGCGCGATGCCGTCAAGGACGCCCTGCCGCGACGGCTCGTCGCAGTAGACCCCGGCATACGAGTAGTGGGTCGAGCCGTGGTCCGACGAGCAGATGATCCCCAGCCGCAAGTCGCGCTCCCAGGCCCGCCAGAGGAACCCTTGCGGACGGTAGCCCGTGTTATCGGCTTGCGGATCGCCCGGGGTGGCCGACTTCGGCGCGCCCTCGTACTCGTAGTTCGTGCGGCAGCCCTGGAAGATCTCGACGACCGGCTCCAGCGTTCCGTCGAAGGCATACCAGTTCGTCCCGTGGTTCGTCCCGATGGTGTGGGGGATCACGATCGCCCGCTCGCGGCGGCAGTACTCGTAGAGCAGCTCGAGATCGTCCTTCCGCCCGGTGAACGGGAGGGAGGGGTACTCGCGCTGAGCGCTGATCACGTTGCGGTGGCCGTCCGGGTAGCTCAGCGAGCGCTCGTAGCCGAACAGCGTGTAGAAGGCCGGCGGGTCGTTGTGCAGATCGGCCAGCTTGTAGCAGCGGCGGCGGATGTACTCCAGATCGACCCCCGTGCGCTGGTGATGGTCGGAGATCATCAGGAAGTCGAGCCCCGCCGCGTCCATCGCATACCGGTAGGCATCCAGCACCGACCCGTCGCTGTTCCCGTCCCACGACACCTCCGTGTGCCGGTGCGTGTCGCCGCGCAGTAGCTGCAGCCTCCGCCCGTCCAGGTCCGCCACGTACTCCCGCGCCCGTCGAAGCTGACTCGCCTCGTCGGCGCGGACGACCGCCGGGGTCGGGAACTTGCCGGGGGTCAGCATCGGCTCGGTGACCGGGCCATCCGCCTCCACCGTCGCCGCAAAGACCGTGTTCCGCGTCATCCGCCGCACGTCTTCCATGCCGCGGTTGTCCGAGTGGCAGATCAGCGACACGCCGTCCGCATCGGGCACGATCGCCGGGAAGGTGTCGATCCGCGTCAGGTTCCCCGGCAGCACCATCGCCGGCGCCCACGCCCCGCCGTCGAGGTAGGTGACGTAGTCCTCCCAAGCCCGCTCGCCCCAGACGCGGTTCCCCTGCAGCCGGCGGATCGTCGTGGGGTGTCGGAAGGTGAGCCACACGCGCCCGTCAGGCGCTGCGCAGAGACGCGGCTCCTCTAAGAGCTGACGCTGGCCCTCAGGCATGGCCGGAGCAAGGTCGGGCGCCGTGAGGAGCCGACCGTCGGTGAGGCAGGCCACGCGGATGTTGCGCTCCGCGTAGATCGGCTGCGTCCGCGCCGCCTGCGGGACCGTGTAGCCCGTGTCCTTGGCCCAGTTCTCACCCGCATCCTGCCACGCGATCCACACCCGCCCGTGGGTGTCGATTGCCACCGAGGCTTTGGCCTCAAACCGCGCCGACGCGGCGACGGGCGTGAGCTTCTCAGGCCTCCCATCGACGATCCGCGCCGCGTAGACGTCGTAGCTGCCGTTCAGGTACGTGTCCCACGCCACCCACGTCTCGCTCGCCCGGCTGGCCATCGCCGGCATCCACTCGTTCGCCGGCGAGTCCATCACCGGCACGGGCCTCTCCCACTCACCGTTGCGGCAGCGCGCGAGCAGGATGTCTGCCGGTCCATTGCGGAAGCCCTGCCAGGCGCACAGCACCTCCCCCCCTTCCGTCCCGCAGAGCACCTCGTTGAAGTCGTGGCCCTTCGCCTGCGAGATGTTGACCGGGTCGCTCCAGCGCGTGCCGTCATGCCTCACCGCGTACAGGTCGAAGTCCCCATCCACCATGCTCGCGCACACGACCCAGAACCCCCCGCCCTGCGCCGGCGCGCACTTCGGCTGGTACAGGTCGCCCGTCAGCCCGGGGATGGTCTGCGTCTCGCCCCACTGCCCCCCCCGACCCACCCGGCACTCCAGCCGGTCGTTGCCGTTCTCGTACACCTGCCAGACCGCGACGAGGCTTCCGTCAGGCAGCACGCACGCCGAGGGGCAGTCCGCCTCGCCCGTCTCGCCCGAAAGCGGCGTCGCCGCCGGCGCGCGCTGCGCGGAGAGCGCCCCGCTCTCGTGTACCAGCGGCTTCCCGAAGGCCAGGCTCGCGAGCGGCACCTCCCACCGGTTGTCGCCCGTCGTGATGCTCAGCACCGCCCCGGCTCCGGCCTGGCCGTCCACGATGATGCCGTTCGGGGAGGTCTGCGGCTGCTTCGTCTGCGGCACCGCGTCGGTCGTCAGGTGCCACGCCCCGCCCTCGTCGATGCCGTCCTCCTTGCCGAAGCGCGACCCCCGGAGCCGCTCGATCGTGCCTCCCTGCAGCTCCACCTTGCCGCGCCACTCGGTGGGCTGCTGGTCCTTCAGTCCGCACTGGATCAGGACCGAGAACCCGCCAGCGTTGGCCGAAGCGGCTCCCACCAGCATCACCGCGCCGAGCGCCGCGAGTCGTCTGCTGATCATCGCCCAATCCTCCTCCCAAAGCCGGTCTGTCGCCCCATTCCCACTCAGCCCCCTCGCCTCCTCCGCGCCCCCACTCGTAGGTCGGGATGCCAATCCCGACCGCCGTCACGCCGCCCGTCGGAGGAACCACGCCCCTGCCTCGCGAAAGCCGCACCCCACAGGAGGACAGGCACTCCTGCCTGTCCTCCCACAAGCCGTTGGAGGACAACCACCATGAAGACCTACCGAGTCGGCGTTGCCGGGATGGTTCACGATCACGTCTGGGGTGAGCTGGGCCACTGGAGCAAGCTGGAGAACGCGGAACTCGTCGCGGCGGCCGACCCCAACGAGCCGCTGCGGGCGAAGATCAAGGAGCAGTTCGGCGTCCCCGCCCTCTACGAATGCTGGCGGGAGATGCTCGACAAGGAGGCGCTGGACATCCTCCAGATCGCCTGCGACAACGCGGGCGCAGCGGACATCGTCGAGGCCGCGACGGCCAAGGGCCTGCACATGGTCATCGAGAAGCCGATGGCGGCGCGCCTCTCGCAGGCCGACCGGATGCTGAAGGCCGCCCAGGACGCGGGCGTGGTGATGATGGTCAACTGGCCGACCCAGTGGCACCCCGCCTTCCAGAGCCTCAGCCGCTTCATAGAGGAGGGCGCGATCGGCAACCTGTTCTACCTGAAGTACCGCTCGGCGCACAACGGGCCGAAGGAGATCGGCTGCTCCGAGTACTTCTGGCGTTGGCTCTACGATGAGGAGCGCAACGGCGCGGGCGCGCTGATGGACTACTGCTGCTATAGCGCCGCCATGAACGCCTGCTTCCTCGGCCTGCCGAAGTCCTGCGTGGGCATCCGCGCGGTCCTCGTGAAGGACTACCCCGTCCCCGACGACAACGCGATGATCCTGATGAAGTACCCGCATGCCTTCGGCGTCGCCGAGGCCTGCTGGACGCAGAAGGTGAGGACCGAAGAGCCGAACCCCATCGCCTACGGCACCGAGGGCATGGTCGGCATCAAGGGCGGCAAGGTGGTCATCCGCACCCCCTCCGAACCCGACGAGAAGACCATCGAGCCCGACCCCGTCGCTCCCGGCCGCCGCAACGCACCCGAGCACCTCATCCACTGCATCGAGACGGGGGAGGAGGTCATCGGCACCTGCAACGCCGTCGTCAGCCGCAACGCCCAGGAGATCCTCGAAGCGGGGCTCATCTCAGCGGATACGGGCAGGGAGGTTGCGATACCTGTGAGCGTGTAGCTGGGGGCCCGCGGCTAGGCCGAATGGTGGGCGTGTGCTGACCGTGGGCCTCTCCAGCGTGCGCCGCGTCGGATAAGCGCGGCCTCACAGGCGTGTCCGATGGCCCTCCGAGCCACGACTAAGGGGGTACACGCCATGGCACCATCGCTCCGCGACCTTCTCGGACGTATGGCGCGCGACTACGTCGAGGCCGCGCGTCCTGGCGATCCTGTGCCCAAAGACGACCCCGTCGTCGTGCTCTTCAGAACGGAGGGGCCACGTCTTCTCCGAGGGATGCTGCCCGACGGTGGAGCGGGACTGGAAGTGAAGGGCTCCCCAGGAGTCGGGAGATGGGCGCACGTGCCCTGGTTGTCCATTCTGGCCCCCCGGATCACCCGTTCCACGACGCGTGGGGTCTACGTCTCATACCTGTTCCCCAGCGCCGGGGCAGATGAGGGCGAACGGCTCGTCTTGTCTCTCCAGTTCGGTGTCTCCCAGCTGCGCGAGAGGCTGGGCGATGCAGTTGCACGGATGCAGCTTCGCGTGCTAGTGGCGGCTGTTCGCGGATGGGTACCCAACCTCCCCCGGGGCTTCAGCGCGGAGCGAGTGTCGCTCGTCGTCGGGGGACAGTCGGGCATCCCTGCCTTCTACGAGGAGGCACACGCGTTCGGTAGGGCGTACAACACGGCTCGCCTCCCCGGAGAGACGGACCTTCAGAACGACCTGCGGAACATGCTTGCCCTATATCGCGCCGTCTGTGACGACCCTCGCCTCCTCACGCTTCTGCCAGACGCCACCACGAGCGCGGACGACGCCGACGGGAAGGAGGCGGGCTATGTGGGGACGGAGGACCGTCGCAGGTTCCGCAACCATCGGCGGATTGAGAGGAACCGCCGGCTCGTGAAGGAGACCAAGGCATACTGGGGTGATCGCTGCCAAGCCTGTGGGTTCGCGTATGCGGGCGTCTACGGTGAGATCGGGAGGGGTTACATAGAGGCCCACCACAAGGAGCCGATCTCCCGGCTCACCGATGATGCGCCTCTACGTGAGTATGACCCGAAGACGGACATGACCGTCCTGTGCGCGGACTGCCACCGGATGGCCCACCACATGAAACCCCCGGACTACTTCGACGCGTTCCTCGCTGTCGCAGAATGCCGGCGGCGCGTAGTCGGCGAGTGGCTTCGGGGGAAGGGCCGACGGTAGGCGCCGCGCCGGCCGTTTCCACGCCAAGCGCTCACTCCTCCACGATCGGCGTCGCCCAGGCCTCATCGAATTGCCGCGCGTTGGCGCTCTTCACGTGGCCGTCGGCGTAGAGGACGCTCCAGCGCTTCTGGTGGCGGATGAGGCCGTGGCCGTGCCAACTGCCGTTGGCGTCGAAGATGAGGTTGGTGGCGGTAGGATCGACCATGCTGCCGGCGGGGATCAGGCGGAAGGCGACCTCGGTGCGGTAGAGGTAGCTGGCCCCCCACCTCCGGAAGCACGTCGGCTGCGCGTCCATCGGGTAGCCCGAGTCCTCGAGGATGTCGAACCCCTTGTCCGACGGACAGTGCCACAGCTCTCGGCTGCGGATGTAGGGGTCCAGCGAGTCCTGCAGGAAAGGCATGTACGGGATCCACGCCTGCCAGTAGGGGTAGGCGTCCCACTGCTCCGGCACTGCGTGGTCGGCGACGTCCTTCGCGAAGGGGTACAGCTCGTCGTTGTCGGCGGTGTACATGTCGATGGCCAGCCCGATCTGCCTCAAGTTGGCCATGCACCTGGTCGCCCGGGCCTTGCCGCGCGCTGCCGCGAACACGGGGAAGATCATCCCGGCCAGGATCGCAATGATCGCGATCACGACCAAGAGTTCGATCAGAGAGAAGCCGGCAGCGAAGCCTCTGCACATTGCGGGCGTCTGTCTCCACTATCTCAACGTGCAACGACCTGCAGTAGTTTCGGGCGACTGGTCAGGGCACCGCGCGCGTTGGGTGCCTGACGCGCCCTGGTCACCCCCCTTGGGAAGGTGCACCGGACCCCGAGGAGGAAGCGCCACGGTATGAGGGTTCGGCTGACGTAACGCGCTTGGAGGAGGGCCCTACCATGGAACATGACACCGTGCGTCTCGTCCCTGAACTGGCACTGCACATACGTGTCGGAACGCGCCCCTGGCGCGCGAGCGGGCCGAGCCCGGGCAGCCGCCCGGGGGCGGCAAGCGGTTCGGGGCCCCGTCCTGCAGTCGCCCGCCCTGTCCCCCGGCGACCGACCCCGAAAGGTCGCGGGCGCCACACAGGCCCTTGGATCGTGGCGATCGCCTCGGTCCTGCTCGCTGGGGCTGGCGTTGGCGGAGTAGTCCTGTGGCGGGGCCTGCCGGCCTCGCGCCTGATTGCGGCGGCAAAGGCGGAGGACACAGCCAAGGTCCGGCAACTCCTGGCCAAGGGCACTGACCCCAACGCTGCGGATCGTGAGGGGCGCACGGCGCTTTTCGCCGCAGCAGGGCACGACCATGTTGAGATCGCGACGCTGCTTCTTGAGAAGGGGGCAGACGCCGGCATTGTGGACAAGAGCGGAGAGACCCCCTTGCACCTCGCAGCTATGGTCGATGGCGCGACTGTGGCGGCTCTGCTCATCCAGAAGGGAGCGGATCCCAATGTTCAGGATGGCGAGGGCTTCACCCCGC
>VGFC01000332.1 GCA_016869045.1 Armatimonadota bacterium | reverse complement strand
TCAGGTCGCCGTCGTTGAGCCACCAGTAGTCCTCGCCCCGGTAGGTGTTGCTGCCGGCGAGGTCGCGGTAGTCGGTGAGGTTGGCGTCGGTGACGAGGAGGAGACGGTGAGTTGCGGCGGAGTCGGAGCTGGCGCTCCGCGCGACGACGAGGGCGGAGGTTACGTCAACAGGGGACAGTCCATGCGTCTCGGTCCCGCCCTGCGGGACCGAGACTTGGACAGTCCCCGGCATCGTGCCGCGGAGGGTGACGGTGGCGGCGCCCTTGGCAGGGAGTGTGAGGCGAGGAGGGTCCAGGGTGCCCCAGTCGGAGGAGAGGGTGACCTCGCGAGGCTCGGGGGAGAGGTTGGTCACGGTGAGAGGCGCTTGCACGTCACCCGTGCCGCCGAGGAAGTCGGGGCCGGTGAGGGTCAGTTGCGGGATGCCGTGCGGAGGCGCTGAGACGAAGCGGATCTCGGCGAGCCACTCGCTATCGGCCGGGAGATCAAGAGGGAGGCCGCGCCGGAGCACGCCGCCGTCGTAGACGACGGGCTGCTCGGGAGGCACGTTGCGGCTGCCCAGGACGCGGAGCGAGTAGCGTGAGCCGTCCTCGACGGTGTACCACTCAGGCCACTCGTTCAGGCGGGGGTAGTTCGGCTCCACGCCGAAGTGGTCGCGATGGCGCGGGTGATCGACGAAGAGCCGGCCGGTCCAGGGCTGCTCCGTGCGGAGGGAGATGAGGACGGCGGCGTCGGGATTGGAATCCCGACCTACGACGACGGCGCCGAGGCGGAGGTCGGGGCGCCAGGGCTGGATACGGCATCCGGCGGTCTTCGCGAGAGCAAGCATGAGCCAACTGCGGGCGACGTTGCCATCTCCGTGCCAGCCCTCGATGATCCCATCGGGCTGCTGGATCGCCGACATCGCGGCGACCATCTTGTCTTCCCACTCCCACGTCTCCGGCACGTCGATCCGGTTGAGCAGCACGATTCCGCTCTCGATGGCGTCGGCGTAGGCATCGGCGCCACTCCACTCGGTGTGGCTGCAGATGGCCTTCATTGCCTGCTCGACCGCGTCGCGGTAGCGCTCGTCGCCGGTCAGCAGGTAGCACGTATAGACCCCGTTGAGGATGTAGCCCCAGGTGTCGGGCGGGCCGCCGTCGCCCTGGCCGGTCGCGGTGTCGTAGCTGTTGAACCAGAGGCCGTCCTCGCGGCGGCACTTCGCGAGGAGCTGGTCCATCATGCGGATGACGACCGGCTGGTACTCCTCGGCCTTCTCGGGCGAGTAGCGGACGGCGAGGGCGTAGACCTCGGTGAGGCCGCCCAGGATCTCGGACCCGTGGTCATTGAGTCCGAGGCGCGGGTTGAGGGGCTTGTGCTCGGTGAAGCTCCAGAAGTGGCAGGGCAGATACCCGTTCTTGGGCAGGACCTCGAGGAAGTAGGCGTCGCCCATCGCGACCGCGAGGCGCAGGAAGCGGAGGTCGCCGGTGGCGGGGTACAGGCGGCAGACGACCTGCATAACATCCCCGTTGACCTCGGCGTTGGTGCTCGGGATCGGGCCGAAGTCGGTCTGCACGGGCGCGCGCTCGCAGAGGCCCTCGGCGATCGCGCGGAGGCGGCTGAACCACTCGGTGCGCCCCATGACCTCGGTGACTGGCAGCAGGCCGTCCTTGCAGTACTCCGCCGCCCCGAAGATCAGCGGGTCGAGCTGGACCTCAGGACGGACGAAGGTCTGGGTGCCGAAGCCGAAGGCATCGGGGAGCGCGCCGACCCTTGTTGTCAGGCGGATCTCCTGATGGAGGATGTCGGTCAGCGGCCCGCGGAGGAGGTCCTCATCCGTGAAGTAGGCGGTCAACACCATGAAGGGGTAGTTGTCCGCTGCCGAGTTCTCGGGGGTCCACTGGGGGCTCTTGAGGTTCTGGGGGATCAGCCCCGAGGTCGGATCGCGGTGTGTCAGCCAACCCTCGACGAAGTGATGCGAGCGCGCGAACAGCTCGTTCGCCTGGTCGGCGTGGCGGCGGGCGAGGTCGAAGTCGGAGGGCTGCCAGGCAGGAGCGGAAGGGACCAATGTGAGGGCGAGAGCCAGGATGGCGACAGCGGTCAGCACCACGAATGGCAGGCGCGCGTTCATCGGGGGCTCCCTCCGGCGACGGTGTCGCCACGTGCATTCCCCACGCGCACGGGAATCTCCGCCTGCGCTTCGGCCGCTCACGCCTCCGCCGGCCTCGCGGCCGGAGCGGTCGGGCTGTGCCCGAACATGCGGTGAGCGATGCGGCCGCCGCGGTGGAGGCGGCGGTAGCTGTGGTTGACGACGCTCCGCAGCAGCGTCTTGGTGAGGTCGCCGCGCAGGACGAAGGTGCGGCGGAGGATGGAGGGGCGGGAGTAGAATCGCCGGTAGGCGTAGAGCCGGCCCTGCTTCAGTTCCTCGGCCGTCATGTTGCGGGGCCGGTACACCACATGCCCCTGGGTGTACCGCGACCAGTCGTTGTCGGTGATGCGGCCTTCGCGCTTCAGCCCCTCGTACGTGGCGGTGCCCGGGAAGGGTGTGAGTACGGCGAACTGCGCCGCGCCGAGCTTCGCGCGCTCGGCGAAGTCCACCGTTTGGGCGAAGACGTCGGTGGTGTCGGGATCGAGGCCGAAGACGAAGGAGCCCACGATGTCGATCCCGTGGCGGTGCACCGTGCGGATGGCCTGCTCGAGGTCTACGCCCAGGTTCGGCCGCTTGTTGGCCGCGCGCAGGCTGGCGGGCGACACCGACTCCAGGCCCACGAACATCCACGTGCAGCCGCTGCGCGCCATCAGACGGAGCATCTCCTCGTCCTTCGCCATCGACAGGTCGCCCTGCCCCACCCACCGTAGGCGGAGTGGGATGAGGGCCTCGAAGAGCTCTTTGGCGCGGGAGCGGCTGGCGACGATATTGTCATCCGGGAAGGCCACCCAGCGGGTGTTGAGCGAGCGGATCTCCTCGATGACCTCGGGGATCGGGCGGAAGCGGTACTTCCGGCCGAAGGTCGGCGTCACCGAGCAGAAAGTACAGGCGTGAGGGCAGCCGCGCGCGGTCTGCACGAGGTTCACCGTCATGTAGCGGTCCACCCGCAGCAGGTCCCGACGAGGCAGCGGGAGGTCGCAGAGCTGAGGGCGGTCCGCGGCCTGGTAGAGCGGCTGCGGGCGGCCGGCGGCGAAGTCGGCGAACACCTGCGGCCACTGCCCCTCGGCCTCGCCGATGACGACCGCATCGGCGTGCTGGGCAGCCTCCTGGGGCAGGGCCGACGGGTGCATCCCGCCCATCACAACCGGCGCGCCGCGGGCGCGGAACTGGTCGGCCAGCTCGTAGGCTCGAGGCGCCGCCGCAGTCATGCAGCTGATGGCCACAAGGTCGGCCGGCTCATCGAGGTCCACGGGCTCCAAGTGCTCGTCAACGAGGTGGATGTCAACGCCCGGGGGCGTCAGCGAGGCGATCACGGGTAGGGCCATCGGCGGGGCCAGCACGCGGCCCCCGTTCCAGAACTCGGGGAGCCACGCAGGGGAGATGACCAGGAGCTTCATGCGGACGCGTCTCCTCCGCTCCACAGGGCTCGCGACTCGAGCGCCGACGGCCGTGCGTCCGCTCGGGCTGGGTGCGCAACGTTTCCGGTGGGTGGTTGGGTAACTGCTTGCAGCTTCGCCGCTCAGGGCGCGGGTACCTTCCCGGCGATCGCCTGGGAAGGTACCTCTTGTCTCAACCCTGGGAGGTGCAGTTGCGCCTCCCCGACATCCGCGAACGCGCGGCCATAGCGTCCGCCGCCGCCGGGCTGGACGACCAGGCGGCCCTCGCGGGCGCGGGCGATGGGGTCGGCGATCTCAGAACCGACGGTCTGCGCGAGGGCCTGAGGCAAGGCTTCGTGGAGGACGGCCATCTCCGAGCCGAAGCGGTTGATGAGGCGGTTGAGGCGCACGCTGCCAACCTTCGGGACGAACTGGAGGGGGATCTGGTAGTGGTACGGCGGGCTGCCCGGCGAGGGCGGCTGATGGCGCGACGCGAGACAGGAGCAGCGCGGCGAGGGGGCGGAGGGCACGGACCGTGGAAGGCCTCCGGGCGAGAGCATTGCAGCGTGAAGCGGGCCGGGCGCAAGGCACACGGGCCCACACGCCTACAGACCGGCGAGAAGCGTGTTCTGCCTCCACTTGAGGTACTTGGAGACAGCCCTATGGCCCAGCCAGGCCAGGATGCCCAGTTTCCAGGGGCGCTTCCGACCGCGATGCTCCAGGCCTTGGGCCGCCAAGGTGAGGAGGTCCTCGGTGCCGACACGCTCATCGGCGAATGTAACGTCCAGGAGACACTCTGTGCCATCCTCCATGACGGCGAACAGATGACACGGCGGATGGTCGTCAGGTCGGTCCACCACCCAGGCTCCAGTGTTGTAGATCCGGATGTTGTCGTCGGCCTCGCCCGGCACGACTCCCCAGCCGCCGCCGTGTGTATCGCCGAAGACGAAGGTGAGATGCTCAGTCGGCAGACTGTGGGTCCGCAGGTGGTGCACCATGGGCTGGCGGAAGTAGCGCGTCCAGAACTCCAGCGGGCGATCCAGCCTCCCGCCGGGCGTCATGCACGCGACGCGACCATCGATCCCGTGCGGTCCTCCCTGACTAAGGGTCGCCCAATCGTACAGCTTGTCCTTGCAGCGACGGTCGCGCACTTCCTTCAGCCGCCTCATCTCAGCCGTGATGGCTGCCCACGTCTGGTCCCGGATGGAGGTGGGCTGGTTCCCCGCGCTTGCCCACAGGGTGTCCACAAGGGGTGTAACAGCATCCTCGAGTTGCTCGAGGGACATGCCCTCCACGATCTCGCCACCGGGTTGGAGTGCCGAACCGGCCAGGGTCCGCACCAGCCGCACGCCGCAGGCCCGTTTCCTCATCCAGAGCGGCCGGGTCACCTCAAACCAACGGAAGTGCGTGCCATGCGCGAAGACGTATGTGCGTGTGCCGAGGGGGGTCTCCAGCGACGTAGCGTATAGCGGGTTGGCGATGTGGAAGTGAGGTTGCTTGTTGTCCTGGATCGCGCGCCACCCTTGGCCTCCCGGGTAGCTGAAGAACAGCTCAAGCAGTGGGCGTACGGAATCGCCGGTATTGATCGGCAACCCATCCTTCACTAGCTCCTCACCGGCCGGAGACGTGACGGAGGGGCTCCCCGAGGGCCGCCCCTTAGCGTAGGCGGTCCAGACAGTGTGGTCGTGGTTGCCGGGGACGTAGACCGCCTTCGTCACCTTCGCTGCGCTCCCTAGCGTATCGGAGAGGGCGGTCGTGTGGGTGATGACCTCGGAGGTCGAGGAGAGCGTGCGGTCGGGGATGTCGCCCATCAAGATGAGTTCGTCAACCTCGAACCGGCTGCTGCTGCTGGGGTCGTCCTCGCGGTAGTCCCCGCTGAAGGCTCTTCGAAGGGCACGCCACAACGCCTGGCGGCCTTGGGGGAAGGAGAGGATCGATGTGTCCTCGCCGACATGGGTGTCCGAGATCGCGAGGAGCTTGAGTTTCATCGCGCGTTCACCTCCCGGGGATGGCTGCGCAAGGGACGGGCAGTCCGGCCAGACCTCACTCAGGGGATTCTGCATGGGCGGGGTCGTCACCTGCCGTTGTGTGGACAGGGCGCGTCGGCCTGGATCATTGTGCGGACGGGCGAGGCCCGCTCTTTGCACAGGACGCAGCCAACCGGCGGACTGCAGGGAGGCTCAGTCAGAGGGAGGGGCCGCGCCTAGCCCGGGCAGCCGCATCTGGGCCTGGGAGACGTCGGCGAAGGCGCGACCGTAGCGGCCGCCGCCGCCCGGCTGCACGACAAGTCGCCCCTCACGCGCGCGGACGATGAGGTCGGCGATCTCGGAGCCGACGGTCTGCGCGAGGGCCTGAGGCGAGGCTTCGTGGAGGACGGCCATCTCCGAGCCGAAGCGATTGATCAGACGGTTGAGGCGTACGCTGCCGACCTTCGGGACGAACTGGAGCGGAATCTGGTAGTGGTACGGCGGCCGGTGCGCGGGCGGCACGGGCTCAGGGCTGTCCGCGATCTGGTGGATGCGGTCGAGGACGCCCGTGGTGACTCTGGCGCTGTCGCAGTGCTCGCAGTAGAGGATGGGCGGCGACTGGGTCGCGATCCAGTCGCACTCCTCGCAGCGCGTGCGGTGGTACTTACCCAGGCGCGGGTCGAGGCCGTAGTTCGCGACCACGCACCGGCCGTTCTCCCGGCGGAGGGCCGTGGCGAACTCCGCGTAGGTGGCCTCCTGCATCTGCAGGAGGTTGTACTCGCGCGCGATGCGGGGGAGCGAGTGGGCGTCGGAGTTCGAGAGGAACGTCTTCTGCTGCAGCTCCGAGATGCGGTCGGCCAACGTGCTGTCCGCGCTGAGGCCGAGCTCAATGGCGGGCATCCGCGCCCAGGCTTCGGGCGGGAACACGTCGGTCATGCGGCGCGCGCAGCTTCCGTAGACGCTCCTGTGGGGCGTGAAGCTGTGCGCGGGGACGAAGACGCCGCCCGAGTCGTGACAGATGGACTCAAGCTGCGCGGCGGGCAGGCGGCACGTCTGGGAACTCAGCTCCATGTTCGTGACATGCCGCGAGAGCACGCCGACGAAGGCCTTGAGCTGCTCGAGGCCGGGGAAGTAGCTGACATGGTGCGAGCCGCCCTTGCCGACCTCCAGCGTCTCCATCTCGGAAGCCGGGATGATCGTCAGGCGGTCCTGGTAGCGGAGCCCGCCGCCGGGCAGCTCGACCATCTCGCCGGAGGAGAGGAGGTTGTAGATGTCCTCCATCACCCTCGGCGAGCCGCAATCGACAATTCCGGCGACCTGAACCCCCTTGCGCTGCACGCACTCGATCGCGATGTTCTCGAACGTCAGATCGCGGGAGGCCGTCACCTTCACCGGGCGGCCGTCCGCCGACGCGCCGATGTGAATGTGGAGGTCGCAGACGAAGGTGGGCATAGGACGGCCTAGCCTGATGGCAGCGCAATCAGGCGGATCCGCCCGGCGCGAACCACGGCGAAGTGGCCTCTCCAGTCGTCTCGGCTCTCCAACGCGGCGGCCGTCGAGGCGGCTAGCGTTCGGGGGGACCGAGTTCGGAGGCGCAAGAAGACGACCCCAGACCGGCAGGGCAGACGCCGTCGGAAGACCAGCTCGCCGAAGTCCCTGTCGAGGGTAGCAAGCAGGCGGTCCTGGGCGCTCGCGCAGGACAGGACGTCCTCGTCGCAGAGGCCGGGCGCGTCCTCGCTGATCCAGGCGACGTCGTGCTGACGCGCCCGGAGTTCGGCAACGACAGGAGCTGGCACGTTCTCGTCGGCGAGTAGCCTGAGGCGCGGACCGCGGCGTATCCTGACTGAGCCGATCTCTGCCCGAGTCGGCAGCCTCATGCCTCAACCTCGGCGGCGTACACGTGTTCCGACTGCACGGCGTCCTTCGCGTAGGCCAGGCAGGCGAGGATGTCCTCGCGCGTGAGGCCGGGGTAGCTGTCCAGGATGTCCTCGTAAGTCCAGCCCCAAGATAGCTCGTCGAGAATCAGCTCCACCGCCAGCCGCGTGCCCTTGATGACCGGCTTGCCTACCAGAACGTCGGGCTTGGTCTCGATGCGGTCCTCCCAGCCCATCGGTGTCCTCCTCCGCTCTTGGATGCCCTCAGTATAGGCCGGCCCGATGCCCTGTCAAGCACGGTGCGGCTCAGATGCCGGCCAGGACGCTGTCGGCGGCATCTTTGGCTCGGCGGGCGGCTTCCTCGGGCGGGAGGGCGGGAAGGACCTTGCCGAAGGTCTCCAGGCCCATGTAGTCCGGGTAGCCGACGTTCTTGAGCGCGGTCAGGAAGCCCTTGAGGTCGATGATCCCCTCGCCGGGCAGGAGGCGCTCCATGTCGATCTGCTCGTCGCGCCGCTTGTCGGGCGCGTCGTTGAGGTGGACGTGGACGATTCGGTCGGCGGGGACCGCCTCCAGGTCGGCCTGCGTGTGGCCGGCGGTGAACCAGTGGAAGCTGTCCACGAGCAGGCCGACGTTCGGCTGGTTCATGTCGGCCTCCATGTCCAGAAGCTGATCCATGCGCCAGAGGAACTCGGTCTTGCCTACGCGGATCGTCTTCGGGCCGACCCACTCCAACCCGAGGCGCACGCCATAGTCGCCGAGGGCCTTCGCACACTCGGCGAAGCGGGTAACCGCGAGCTTGCGCATGGCCGCGGGATCGTCGGCGACCGGCGGAATCCACGTTACGCAGCGCGGGCAGCCAATGGCGGCGCCCAGCTTCGCGTGGTCTCCCAGCTTCGCCAGCCCGGCCTTGAACGTGTCCTCTTCGCCCATCCAGTTCACCGGCAGCCCCCACACCGCGGGCTGCACGTTCTTCTCGGCGAAGTAGGCCTTCGCCCCGTCCAGCGACTTCGCCTCGACGAGAGCGGCGATGGCCTCGATGCCCGCATCGACGCCCGCCAACCCAACCTTGGATGCGACCTCGACCTGCTGCTCGAACGACAACCCTCCGCCCAAGATGACTCCGTGCAGCGATGGCTTCATGATGGACCTCCTTGGTAGTCTGACGGCGCCACCACGCGCCAGCCGGCGAGACCAGCCTGTCCCTAAAGTCAGGGATTCCCCTGAGGGAATCGAGTGTGGTAGACTGGGAGAGTCGGGGGAGACTTGGGCGGGAGGGACGC
>VGFC01000331.1 GCA_016869045.1 Armatimonadota bacterium | reverse complement strand
GGATTGCGGCGGGGCAAGCGCTGGCGAAGCTCGGGGCGGGGGCGCGATGAATCGCGCCCCTACTTGGCTGGGCACGATGAATCGTGCCCCTACTTGACGGCGGTGGATGTGCGTTTGAGGTTGGGTTACTGCGCCTTGCCCGCCTCGGCGTAGATCTCGCGGACGATAGGATGGCTGGGTGAGCTGTACCAGCCGTGGACGACCAGGATGTCGCCGCGGCGGACGGCGTCGGTCAGCTCGGCGCGGACGGGCGCCGGGTCGCCGTGGCCGACGTAGACGAAGGAGAGCGCGCCCGGGTAGAGGCGGCGAACGCTCTCCGGGGTCCCGAGCTGCTTGAGGTTGGCGTAGTCCACGTAGGGCGCGGTGCAGGTGTAGTAGACGGCGTTCTCGTGCTCGGGAATGAGCAGCACGTCCGGGTGCTTCGCCGCGAGGTCCTGGAAGATCGTGACCGGCAGCGGCACGTTCGGGTCGCCGTTGCTGTCCACGTAGAAGAGCGTGCACCCCCAGCGCTGCTTCGCGTAGGTGATCTTCGCATCCAGGACCGCGAAGGGGTCGGTTGCCTCGATCTGCCGGACGGCGTCGGTGTAGGCCGCGCGCACGGGTAGCTGCGGCCGGATGCAGATGCCCGTGCGCAGCCCCGCCTCCGAGAAGACGCGGAAGTACTCGTCGGCGACCGGCTCCATCTCCGGCGGCAGCGAGCGCGGGTCGCCGAGGTAGCTCGTGGCGTGCGGGTACTCCTGGCCCTCGATGTCCCAGGTCACCATCCCCTGGCAGTCTAGCCCGCGCATGACCTCCAGGCTCTGCCGCGCGAAGGCCAGCAGGCGCTGGCGGAAGCGCGCGCGTCCTTCCTCGCCGGTGAAGTCCGTCTCCTTGTCGTTGAACCAGCCGCGCGGGTTCTGGGGCGCGCCGAGCTGGCTGCTGCTCAGGAACAAGGCGCCGATGGGTCGCCGGTCGGACCACTGCAGCCGAAAGGGGTGCGCCTCTACGAAGCGCTGCTCGAGGTCGGAAGCGATGGAGGCCGGATCGGCGCCCGCAAGTGCGAAGCGGAGGGTGATGATGAACTGGTCGGCGCCGCCCGGGTAGATCGGCCGGAAGAGCCGGGGGTTCAGCAGCTCGCCCGCCCAGTCGCTCACCGTCGAGACGATCATCGGCCTGGCCGCCAGCGACTCCCGGCCCGCCCACCCGACCTGCAGCGGCCGGCCGATGTCCTCGTTGCAGACCGCGAGCGTCGCCTTCTCGCACACCGCCGTGTTGATCGTCGGCCAGCCGAGGCTGAAACCCCGGTACGGCATGTGCGGCACCCAGCCCTTCGGCGGCTGGGGGAACCGCGTCTCCATCGGGCTGAGCGCCAGCTCAGTGAGGATCGCCGGGCCGCGGTTCTCCACCTCGATGTCGAGCTGCAGCCGGTCGGGCTGCACGCCGTACGTGCAGCGCACCTCGCCCCAGGGGTAGGTCAGCGTGATGCGCTTCGCCTCGGCGTCGAAGTGGCGCTGCTCCGCGCCGAGGTCCGCCTGCTGCCGCTGGCCGTCCCAGTCGCGGAAGGCCGCGCCCCATACGCGGAACGTGCCGTCCTGTAGGAAGGACTCGCCGCCATAGGTGAGCCGAGTCAGTCCCTGCTCGCCGAAGCCGACCTCCAGCGCGGGCTGTGCGGTCACCCCTCGCCACCACAACAGCCCTGTGCAGCAAGTCCAGACCATGGCCCAGCGGATGCGGTGCCTCATCGGTCGTGTCCCCGTGGCGAGGCGGTTGCCGTTGCCGGGAGCGCCGGCAACGGCTGCCACCGCTGCCGGCAAGGGTGCCGGCGCTCCCAGCAACGGCAGGCCCACCACCCCCATGTGATGCCTTGCGCCACAGTGGCCTGTTCCCTGAGGGATGTGCCGTCTCCTCGGCCGAGACGGGCCGAGAGGCCGCTATCGATAGCTGAGTCCACCACGCCCGTTGCCCCCCGTCGCCCCTCAACCTGCAGGGCGCCGAGCCCGCCGAAGGGAACTTGGGCGCGAGGATCGTGAGGCTCACAAGGGAGACGCCACATGCTGCGCATCCGCGTCGTCGCGGTTCTGTTGCTTACCCTCTTGCCGGTGGGGCCCTGGGCCGTCGCGTCCGTCTACAACCTCCGGGTGGTCACCGACGCCTCGCCGGATTACACGGACCTGGACAGCATGATCCACAGCATCACGGCCAACTGGCAGACGCCCGAGGAGAAGCTGTGGGCGATGTTCTACTGGAACCACATCGCGCGGCGGCAGTGCTCGCCGATGATGGTGCACGGCCTGGCCTGCAGCGATCCCATCCGGCAGTTCAACGACTACGGCTACACGATGTGTAGCACCATCGCCGGGGTCAACTGCGCGATCTGGGATGCGATGGGCTTGCGCATGAAGTACTGGGACATCACCAACCACACGGTGCCCGAGGTGGAGTACGGCGGCCGGTGTCACATGTACGATAACAGCCTCTCGGCCCTGTACACGCTCTGCGACGGCAAGACCATCGCGGGGGTGGAGGACATCGGCAGGACCCAGGGCTGCGTGGCCTCGGGCGGCGTGGAGGAGCCGGGCCACATCGCGAAGCGCCACTGCCTGACCGCCACCAGTCCGAACGGCTTCCTCACCGGCTCGGATACCGCGCGCGACCTCGACCAGGAGTACCGGTGCTTCAACCCCAACGGCCTGAAGTACCGGTACTACTATCACGATTGGGACCGCGGGCATCGGTACATCCTCAACCTCCGGGGCGATGAGACCTACACGCGCTACTACGGCAAGCGCGGCGACGCGGCGGACCAGTACGTGCCGCTGAACGACAAGGACCCCGACGACGGCCGCTTCGGCCTGCGCGGGAACGGTCTGCGGACGTTCACTCCCCGGCTGACGCCCGGCTCGTTGGCGCTGGACACGGTCGGCCTGTCCGGCGTGCGCGCGCTGGACGCCGCCGGTGTCGTGCCGAACCGGGCCGGGGAGCCAGGGGAGGTTGTGTTCAAGGTCGAGGGCGCCAACGTCATCACGAGCTTGACCATGCAGGGCGCGGTGTACCGCAAGTCCCCGGAAGACACGGTGGGCATCGCGTTCAGTACCACCAACGGGCTGAGCTGGCACGAGGTATGGACGGCTCCCGTGACTGGCGACATGCCGCTTCACCTGGGCTTGGTGGGAGCCGTCAGCGGCGCCTACGAGGTGCTGGTGAAGGTCACGCTGCAGGCCAAGGTGGCGCCGACGGATGCGCAGTTGAGGAGCATCCGGTTCGAGGCGACGACGATGCTCAACGCCAAGACCCAGCCGCAGCTCCTGCCGGGGAGGAACACCGTCTACGTTGACGCGGGCGAGCAGTTGGGCTCGATCGTGCTGTGGCCCGACCTGCAGGGCGAGGCCTGGAAGCCCTACGTCGTCGCGCACGAGAACATGGTCTCGGAGGCGCAGCACCCGGGCTACATGGGCGTCATGCACGCGGTGAAGCCGGACGAGGATGCGTACGTGGTTTTCCGCCTCGACGCGCCGGGCGACCTGAAGCGGGTCACGTACGGGGGGCGTCTCTACAACCGCGCGCCGAAGGCGCACATCGACCTCCTGCACTCCTTCGATGACGGCAAGACGTGGACCACCAGCTACTCGCTCACCGATACCGAGCCGCCGTGGGATGTGATCCACTACGTCACGGTCGAGGCGCCCCCGGGCAGGCGCTCGGTGCTGATGAAGTACCTGCTGAACGGCAGCGCGGCCGGGACGAACGCCTGCAGCCTCTACGCGGTGCGCATGCAGGCGAACTACCAGCCTGCCGATGCGGGGATCACTCCGCTGGCGGTCACCTTCGACTGGAGCGAGCGCCAGGCCGACCGTTCCCTCGTCGAGCGCCGCCACACTCAGGTCGTCAGTGAGTTCCCCGCCAAGTACGTCATCAACGTCGGCGGCGAGGACGTGCCCGTGGTCAACTGGTTGTGGACCGGTCCCCCCAGACTAGCGGTAAAGCCCGGCCACTTCGATAGCGCGGATGTCGGCGGCGAGAAGTTCCGGTGGCGGTGGGCGACGTACGGCGCGAACCTCGCCGTGGGCAAGCCGTACACGGTCTCCCTGCCCTCGAATGACAACTGGGGCGCCGGCGACCCGGAGGGGAAGAAGCTGACTGATGGCGTCGTCGGGCCGCCCATGGCCGGCGGCGTCTACCCCACGTACAGCCTGGGCTGGAACGCGGGGCAGACGCCCGAGATCACGGTGGACCTCGGCAGCCCGCAGACGTGCGCCGCGTTCCGCATCGGCGCGGGCGGCGGCTGGCCGTGGTGGGACGGGCTGAAGGGCGAGGTGCAGGACAAGGTTGAGGTCTTCACCTCCCTCGACGGCACGCAGTACACGTCCTGTGGCCGGGTGGACATGAACCCGCGCCGCAAGGACATCCCGATCAACCACATGCTGCCCGATGATGAGACGCTGACGGCCTACCTCTTCACCCTCGCGCCGCCGCAGCCGGTGCAGGCGCGCTACGTGCGGTTCGCGATCAGTGCGAAGCGCATGATCTGCGTCAGCGAGGTGCAGGCGCTCGACTCCCTCAAGTACGAGCCCTTCGACCTGAGGATCGCCCTCCCCGACGAGCGCCGGCCCGACAGCGGCGAGGTAGCGCAGGTGGTCACGCCCTCGGGCCGACCGATGGCGGCGGCGCTGGCCGCGAAGAACGTGGCCGAGCCCGTGGGGGAGCCCGTCCTGGAGGATCCCACGCTACACTCGCTCGGCGCGTACTGGATCGTGCGCGGGGATGAGAATCGCAACGCGCGGGTTGCGGTCCGCTACCGCGAGGCGGGCGGGGACTGGAAGCCCGGGCCGCCGTTGTTTCGCGTGGAGAAGGGCGCGCACAAGGATGACAAGGGGCAGAGCACGCTGACGGTGCCGGACGACGGCTGGCTGTTTGCGGGCAGCGTCCTGCTGCTGAAGCCGGACACCGAGTACGAGTTGGAGCTGAGCCTCTCGGACCCCGACGGCGGCGCCGCGCAGCGCGCCCTGAAGGCTCGCACCAACGCCGAGCCGACCGCGCCGGCCGACATGCGCGTGCGCCACGTGACGCCGGGCAACGGTGGGGGCTCGGGAACGGAGGCCGACCCGTTCCGGGGCCTGGCGGCTGCGCAGGCAACGGCGGAGCCGGGCGACCTGTTCATCGTCCATGCCGGGGTCTACGAGGGCACGTTCACGGTGGACCGCAGCGGCGAGCCCGGCAAGCCGATCATCTGGCGCGGAGAGGGCGAGGCGATCCTCGACGGGCAAGGCGCGGGGGCGGCGCGACCCGGTCGCGTCGTGAGCGCCAGCAATGTCCACGACGTATGGTTCGAGGACCTCACGCTCCGCAACGGAGACTATGGGCTCGTGGGCCACAACTCCGCCCGCATCGTCGTGCGGCGCTGCCACATCCAGGGCGTGGACTACGGCCTGACCTGCACCAACAACTCCGAGGGCGGCGTCCGGGGCTTCTTCATCTCCGACAATCTGATCGAGGGCCCCTCAACCTGGCCGCGTACGCAGGGCATCGAGAACGCGCGCGGCATCCAGATGACGGGCAGCGGGCACGATGTCTGCTACAACCGCATCCGGGGCTTCGCCGACGCCATCGACACCTTCCCCTCCGTGCGCTGCGCGGGGATCGACTTCCACCACAACGACATCTCCGAGATGACCGACGACGGCATCGAGATGGACTACTCCGAGCGCAACACGCGCTGCTTCCTGAACCGACTCACGAACGTGTTCCAGGGAATCTCGGAGCAGCCGATCTACGGCGGGCCGGTCTACATCTTCCGCAACGTCCTGTACAACGTCCAGGAGGAGACCTTCAAGCTGCACAACAGCCCGTCCGGGGCGCTCGTGTTCCACAACACCTCGGTGAAGAGCGGCATGCCCCTCGTGCTGTACACCAACGAGCCGGTGCGCAACTGCGTGCTCCGCAACAACCTGTTCATCGGCACCGGGGGGAACTACGCCTTCGAATCCACCGCGCCGATGGTGGACTGCGACTTCGACTACGACGGCTTCGGCGGCGGCCCGTGGGGCATGTTCCTGAAGTGGAACGGCACGCGGTACGGGACCTTCGACGAGATGCGCCAGACCGCGCCCGTCTACCGGCACGCGGTGCTGGTGGACCCGGCCACGGTCTTCGCGAGCGGCGTCCGGCCGCCGGAGACCTTCGAGCGGCAGGTTCCCGAGCCGCCCGACCTCCGCCTGGCTCCGGGCACCACAGCCATCGACGCCGGGGAGAGCCTGCCGGGCGTCAACGACGGCTTCGCGGGAGCCGCCCCCGATCTGGGCGCCTACGAACTCGGGGCAGAACTGCCGCACTACGGGCCGCGGTAACTTCCGCACAGCCCCTTCCGCGCTTGCTCAGAGGGCGGCGGCCGCGACGGCTCGTCTGACGGCGGTCACGAGGGTCTGCGGGGTGAACGGCTTGGTGACGCGCTCGACGTCGGCCGACTCGCTGCAGGCGGGATGCTCCTCGGCGGCGACCATGACCACGGGGATGGCGGCGGTGGAGGGGTCTCGGCGAAGCGCGCCCAGCACGCGGTGACCACCCAGCTTCGGCAGGACGGGGTCGAGCAGGATGATCTGGGGGCTGCCTGCGCGGGCTTTCGTCAGGCCCTCGTGCCCGTCATGGGCGAGCTCGGTGGCGTACCCTTCGCGCTGAAGCAGGACTTCCAGCAGCCGGGCGAGACCCCGCTCGCCCTGGACGATCAGTGCTCGTCGGGCATCCATCAGTGCCGTTTCCCTCTCCTGAGACGCCATGTCGGATGATCCGAATGATGGCGCCCTTCTACCCCACCCGCAAGGGAGACTCCGGGTAACGGTTTCGTAAGATCGGTCGGGGGTCGCCGGGCGCTACTGCGGCGCCGTGGGCTTGACCTCGGGCGCCCGACGCTCGGGCGCCTCCTGGTCGTAGGGGATCCCGTCCAGCGGCGGGTTGATGGCGGCCAGGTCCACGCCGAACCGCTTCAGGACGTGGGCGGCGATGTCGGCGCGATCGCCCTGCCGGCGCACGAACGTCGTGTCGTTCGTTCCCACGAAGACGTACGGCGCGTAGCTGTGCCCGGTCTTGCCCTCATCGAAGCCGTGGTCCACGACCACGTACACGAGCGTCGTCTCGTAGCGACCCAGCGCCTTGAGCTTCTCGATGATGCGAGCCGTCCAGGCGTCGTCGTCCTTCAGGGCGTCCGTGTACTCCTGCGAGTTCTCGCCGTGCTGGTGGCCGGCGTGGTCGGGCTCCTGGAAGTGGATGAAGAAGAAGAGCCGGTCGCCCTTGTGCTTCTCCAGCTCCTCCAGCGCCCGCGCGCCCACCTTCTCGTTGGCGCCAAGGCCGTTCTCGAAGAGGTCCACGGCGTTCTGGGCGAGGTACCAGGGCTCGCCCGGGACCGGCACGACCTTCTCGCCGTTCTCCTCTACGGCCTGGGCCGCCAGGCGCTTCAGCCGATTGACCTGTTTGCGGTTCTGTCGCTCCTCTGCGCGGGCGATGCGCTGCTCGAGGTCGGCGAGCGGGATTCTCTGCGGAGCCGCCTTGCCGATGTGGTTCTTCTTCCCGACGACGGCGAGCGTCGCGATGTTCTCGGGTCCGAAGTGCTGCTCCAGCCGCTCGAACACGGAGTACCCCTGGGGCACGGGCTGGAAGTGGCTGTTGTCGTAGACACCGGTGACCTCGGGCTTGTAGCCGGTCAGGATTTGTGTCCAGCCGGCCTTCGTGTCGGTCGCGCCGTTGTTGACGTCCACCTCAACGAGCGTGCCCTCCGCGCTCAGCGCGGCCAACGTCGGCAGCTCGTTGCGCTGCAGCATCTCCTGCACGTGCGCCCGCTGCGAGCCGTCCCAGCCGATGAACACGACGCTTAGCGGCGAGTCAGCCGCATGGGTGCAGCCGACCAGCAGCAGCGCCAACATGACGAGAATCAGACCGGCAACCAGACGCATGGGTGGCTCACTCCCTACAGTCTACAGGTTTCTCGGCAACTGCAGCGGCGCTGCCGGGAGGACAACCACGGCGGCGCGCGGGAAGCGGCGGGACAGGGCGGCCATCAGGCGCGGCCAGTCGCTCTCACAATACCACGACCGGTCGTAGGGCGCAAAGCCCCGATCGCACTGCGGCGAATAGAGGAAGACGCGCGCGTTCCGCAGCAGGTCGTCGGTGCGCTCGGGCGGCTGGGGCGTGCCGCGCCGACGGTACGGCCCGAGCGGCCCGTGGTAGAGGCCGTGGTAGGGGCTGGGGTCGGCGAGATGGCACAGGAGGAGGATCGGGCAGCCGAACGGCATGGCGGGGGCCTGGCCCTTGTCGTACTGGCTGCCATCGCCGTCGAAGGGGTAGGTGTTGGCGATGACCAGGTCGGGCGGATCGGCGGGCACGGGGGTATCACCCACCTTGCGGGCCAGTCTCACGGCGGCGCGATGGGCGCGGGTCGGGTCGCCGCAGTAGAGGCCGCAGATCCCGCGACGGGAGTTCAGCACCGCACACAGGGAGGCGTTCAGCCCGAGAAGCCGGCCGGCGGCCTCGCTATCCAACCGCGAGGGGCAGCGTCCCGGCGATCCGCCCCGCGGGCCGCCCGGCACGAGACGGTGGTGGCAGTGGATTGTGGAGATGTGGGCGATGCCCGGCAGGACCATCTTCGCGCCGCCACCCCAGG
>VGFC01000330.1 GCA_016869045.1 Armatimonadota bacterium | reverse complement strand
ATTCCGGAACGGGACTCCGCGCGGGTGGAGGACGGGGTTGGGGTGGGCGCGACTTCGAGAGCCATCTGGCCATCCTGGTGAGGTCGGCAACGCTCCTTCGCGGAACCCCAAGGCCTGCCCTCTTAGCGAGGATGACCGATGACCGAGCTTGACGCGTCGGCGCTTGACCGGTTGATCGACGAGTGCATCGAGCGCGGCGACTTCCCCGGGGCGGTCGTTCAGGTGGGACACCGGGGAGAGGTCGTCTACCGCCGGGCCGCCGGCCACCGGATGCTGGTGCCCGAGAAGCGACCGATGGGCGAGGACACGGTGTTTGACCTCGCCTCGCTCACGAAGCCGATGGCGACCGCCCCCGCGATCCTGCAGCTGGCCGAGCAGGGCCGTCTCTCGCTGGAGGATGAGGTCTCGCGCTTCCTGCCGGAGTTCACCGGCGACGGTCGCGAGGAGATCACCATCCATCATCTGCTGACACACTCCTCGGGCGTGCCCGCGTACAAGGACTACCTCGCGCTTGGCTTGGCGCCCGAGGAGATCATCGCCGACCTCTGCCGGCTGCCGCTGGAGGCGCGCCCGGGGGCGAAGCTGATCTACTCGTGCCTGGGTTACATGCTGCTGCGGGAGATCGTCGGCGTAGTCTCGGGGCAGCGGCTGGACGCGTACTGCGCCGAGCATGTCTTCCAGCCACTTAGCATGCACGAGACGCTGTTCAACCCGCCGCCGGAGTTGCGGGAACGCTGCGCGGCGACCGAGCAGCTGCCGGATCGCGTCCTGTGCGGCGAAGTGCACGATGAGAACGCGCGGGCGCTGGATGGGGTCGGCGGGAATGCGGGGCTGTTCTCGACGGTCGATGACGTCGCGCGTTTCTGTCGCATGGCCCTCAACCTGGGCGAACTTGGCGGGGCGCGCATCCTCTCGGCGCCGCTGGTGCGCCGGGCGATGGGCAACCAGGCGCTGCACCCCGGCAATGCGCGCGGCTTCGGCTGGGACATCGATTCGGGGTACACGCCCGTCGTGCGCGGCGATGTGTTCGGGCCGGGCGGAGTGGGGCACACGGGCTTCACGGGGACGTCGATCTGGATCGACCCGCCGAGCGAGACGTACATCGTCATCCTCACGAACCGCTGTCACCCGACGCGGGACGGCCTCGCCGCGAACGTCCGCCGGGGTGTTGCGAACATCGTAGGGGCTGCCTACGCGAAGCCTACGCCATGCGTCGCTCTTCGCCGGGGGACGGGCCTGGTGCTCACGGGCCTGGACCGGATCGCGCGGGAGGGCGCCGCAGTTCTAGGGGGCCAGCGCGTCGGGCTGGTCACGAACCACTCGGCGATTACACGCGATCGGCGGCACGCCATCGAGGTGCTCCGGGAGGCAGGGGTCGACATCTGCACGCTCTTCTCGCCGGAGCACGGCCTGCGGGGCGAGTATGACGAGCTGATGAAGGTCCCCTCGTCGGTGGACAAGGCGACCGGCCTCCCGGTGCACAGTCTCTACTCGACCATCCAGCGCCCGACAGACGAGATGCTCGAGGGGCTGGACACGCTGGTGTTCGACATCGCCGACGTGGGCGTGCGGTACTACACGTACACGACGACGATGACGTACTGCATGGAGGAGGCGGCAAAGCGCGGGTTGCGGTTCGTGGTGCTCGACCGGCCGAACCCGATCGACGGGATCGACGTGGAGGGCCCGATCCTCGATCCGCCCTTCCGCAGCCTCGCGGCCTACCACCGCATCCCGGTGCGCCACGGAATGACGGCGGGCGAACTCGCGCGCTTCGCGAATGCGGAGTATGGGATTGGCTGCGACCTCACGGTGATCGAGTGCGCGGGTTGGGACCGGCGGATGTGGTTCGACGAGACCGGGCTCCCGTGGGTGAGCCCCTCACCCAACATGCGCAGCCTCACCCAGGCAACGCTGTACCCCGTCATCTGCCCCATCGAGGCAGCGAACATCTCCGTCGGCCGTGGCACGGACACGCCCTTCGAGGTCTTCGGGGCCCCGTACCTCAGCGGGGAACGGCTCGCCGCGGAGCTGAACGCGGCCGCCATTCCGCACCTGCGCTTCGTGCCGATCAGCTTCGTCCCCACCTCTCACAAGCACGAGGGGCAGACCTGCGGGGGGTGCTTCGTCTTCACGACCGACCGCCGGCAGCTGCGGCCCGCACGCGCCTCGGTGACGGTCGCCTCGATCATCACGCAGCAAGCGCCAGAGCACTTCGACGTGACCCCGTGCCGCCATCTCTTCGGGACGGACGCCACCATCGAGGGGATCAAGTCGCTACAGCCGCCTGAGGAGATCGTCGCCAACTGGGAAGCGGACGAGCAAGCCTTCCGCGAGATGCGCGCAAAGTACCTGCTATATCAATAGCCCTTCGCCGTCATCCTCGTTGTCCTGTCCATCCTGTTGCCTTGCCGTTCCCGTCCCCGAAGTCCAGTTCGGACGATACCATCCCCATCTCGTGCTGGCCGAGGCCGCACGTCGGCAGGTGTCACTGCCCGGGCCGCAGAAGTGGGTAGACGCAACAGCGCCTGGCGACTTGGCAGGGAGGGGCCGCGGTAACGGGCGCGTGTAAGTCGGGGAGTTGTGTATGCTGTCCCCGGACCAGCCAAGCTGGCCGGGCACGAGGAGGTCATGGTGGAGACTGCTCTCCGCAGCCTCGAGGGAGTGATTGCCACCGTCGTCGAGCGCATCGCGGCTGCGGTTCAGCCCACGCGAATCGTCCTGTTCGGGTCCGCTGCACGGGGTCACAGCGGGCCGGACAGCGACCTCGATCTGCTCGTGGTGATGCCCGACGGCACACATCGCCGTCACACGGCCCAGGCCATCTACGAGGCCCTCGGCGGGTTGGGGATCGCCAAGGATGTCGTCGTGGTGACAGAGGCAGATGTGCGCGATCATGCCGACAACCCGTCACTGGTGCTGTATCCTGCGCTGCGGGAGGGGCGTGAGGTTTATGCCGCCGGATAGGTTTGCTCCCGGCTCTTGGGGCGTGTATGAAAAGGGTGGGCGGGCGCCATGAATGGCGCCCCTACACAATTGGGCGCGATGAATCGCGCCCCTACGCCACAAACAACCATACATCGCCGTCATGTAGGGGCACGATTCATCGTGCCCGACTGTAGGGGCGTGATTCATCACGCCCGATGCCGTGCTTCTCATACACGCTCTTAGAGTTCCGGGGGCACTATGCCTAGTGCGGTGTCACTCCTGAACCTTGGCATGTTCTGTCGCCCCTTCGGGGCTGAGGGGGAGGGGGAGCCTCGGTCCGTGGGCTCTCGCCTACGGCCATTCGTCCTCTGCCCCTTCGGGGCAGTGATCGGCTGTTCGCCCCGTTAGGGGCGATGGACGAGTAGCCACGGGCGCAAGCCCGTGGAACCGGCCGCCCCCACCCTCCCCCAAGCCCCGAAGGGGCGACGGAAGATGCCAACGTTCACGCGAGACACGCCACTAGTGCGCCGTCGCTCGTGATCGTGTGAATGGATGGGAGGCAAAGGCAACAGGGGACAGTCCATGCGTCCCGATCCTGCGCTGCAGGATCGGGACTTGGACAGTCCCTGGCGCCTGCCCACCTTCCCGGCGCCGACAACCGGCATCCCCATCTTCACGCGAGACGGCGCACTAGCTCAACGGAGTGCTTGTTGTACGACGCCAAGCCTCTGCCGTCATCCTCGCTATCCTGTCCATCCTGTTCCCATGCCGTCCCCGAAGTCCGGCACTTCCATCAGCTCCCCGCCGCGCACTGCCGATTCGTGGGCCACTAGGCCTGGTGCCATGTACCTCGCCGCCTGCCAGACATTGTTCGGCGGAACCGTACCCTCGACGCAGGCCGTGATGAAGTCATCCACGAGGAACTGGTGTGAGCCGTTGTGGCCGTTGGGCAGGCCGATGTACTCCTTGGGCAGGCGCGCGAGGTCGTGCACGCGTGAGGCCTCCGAGTGCGTGCCATCGGCGGAGGTGACCTTGCCCATCTCGCCCTCGACCTCGCCGGCGGGGATACCCCGGCAGGCGAGCAGGTCGCTCAGGTCCACCGTCGCGCTCGGGTCCTTGGTGACCCACACCTGCGCGTTCGCCTGCTCTTCGTAGCTCCCCAAGGTCCCGTGCAGGTTCAGCCGCACCGTGCCCGGGTGACCGATGCGGCGGAACTCGTTGATGCGGGCGACGCTGCCGTCGGACATGCGGAAGAGCGCGGACTCGTTGCTGAACACGTTGCCGTACAGGTTCGCGCCCGGCGCGTAGATTCGGTCCTCGTGCTGGTCCACAAAGCCGAAGCACGAGACATGCGTCATGTGCGCCCCGGTGACCGAGATGATGAGGCTCGTTGAATGCGTGGGGTAGTACATCGGCGGCCCGCCGGCGAGCTTCCGCCAGTCCTTGCCGCCGCGCCACTTCGCGACGTCGTACAGCCCGTGGTCCCAGTCGTGGTAGTACTCGCCCTCGGCGTAGACGATGCGCCCGAAGTCCCCCGCCCGGAAGCGCTGCCGGCAGTAGATCGCGCAGGGGTAGTAGTAGCTCGTCTCGCCGAGCATGTATGTCCGCCCCGTCTCCTCGACGGTCCGCACGAGTTCCGCCAGCTCCTCGAGGCTGTGGGCCGTGGGCACCGCCGAGTACACGTGCTTGCCGGCCCGCAAGGCCTGGACGGCCTGCGGAGCGTGCAGCCAGTGTTGGGTGATGATCGCGACGGCGTCGATGTCCAGCGCGCAGAGGTCATCCAGCGAGGGACAGGTAGCCTGAATCCCGAAGCGCTCCGACTTCGCGCGCAGTTTCTCCGCGTCCAGGTCGCAGAGGATGACCTCCTCCACCAGCGGATGCGCCTTGAACAAGGGGATGAAGCAGTCCGCGAACGCGCCGACGCCGCACATGCCGACTCGGATGCCCATGGTGTCGCACCTCCGGAGGGACGAAACCTGCTGCGCGGCGTGGTTCGGAGACCTTCGGGCGGGCACCTCCCGTGCGGCTCGGGCGTTACCGACAGGGACGCCTGCCTTGCGCAGAGCTGCTCGTCATGCTGCCACAGGAGGAACCCACCATGCGTCTCACCGTCACACTTGCGGTCGTTTGCCTGCTCGCCGCAGCCCTGATGCTGGGCGGCTGCCCGAAGCCCCCGAGCGACACCTCGGCGACCCCGCCGCCATCGGCCTCGGCGCCGTCCCCGCCGCCCGAGCCGGTCGCCGAGGCGCCCAAGGAACCCGCGAAGGGGGAGCCCGCCAAGACCGAGACCGAGGAACCGCCGGCGAAGGCGGGCGAATGGGTGAAGACTGACAGCGGCCTGAAGTACAAGGACATCAAGGTCGGCACCGGGCCTTCGCCCAAAGCGGGGCAGACGGTGCGCGTGCATTACGTCGGCAAGCTGAAGGATGGCACCAAGTTCGATGCCTCGCGCGACCATGGCACGGAGCCGCTGGAGTTCCCGATCGGCATCGGCAAGGTCATCAAGGGGTGGGACGAGGGTGTGATGACGATGAAGGTGGGCGGCAAGCGCATGCTCGACATCCCGGGCGAACTCGGCTACGGCGAGATGGGCTCGCCGCCGAAGATCCCGCCAAACGCGGAGCTGACCTTCGAGGTGGAGCTGGTGGGGGTCAAGTAGCCTGCGATTGGGTCGAAATTAGGGACAGGCACCAATTTCCGACGGACGTCATGTCGGAAATTGGTGCCTGTCCCTAATTTCGACCTCAGCACCCGCGACCACACGGTGTAGCCCCGCTCGTTGAGGTGCAGACCGTCCTCCTTGAACAGCTCCTTGCGCGGCTTGCCATCCGGGCCAATCAGCTCCCACTCCATGTCCGCGTAGATGCACTTCGGGTCCTGCTGGATGGCCCGGCCTATCAGTGTGTTCGCGCGGCGCATCTTGTCCACGAGCTTCCAGCGCGCGAGGCTCGGCTTGATGGGGATGAACACCACCGTGGTCTCCGGCAGGGCCGCGCGCACCTTCCCCAGGAAGGCCCGGAAGTCCGCCGCCACCTGCTCCGGGCTCTTGCCTGCGGCGACGTCGTTGTCGCCCGAGTACACCACGACCATGCGCGGGCGGTACGGGGTAACGATCCGGTCGGCGAAGTGGGCCGCGTCAGCCATCTGCGAGCCGCCGAAGCCTCGGTTGATCGTCAGCAGGTCGGGGAAGTGCTTCGCCAGGTTCCAGCCGACGATCGTCGAGCTGCCGACGAAGACGATTCCGCCGGGGGCGGGAGGACTCGCCTTGTCCCGCTCCTCGAAGGCACGGATGTTGGGCTCCCAGCGCGCGAAGGGGTCCGTCTCTTGTGCCGACGCGATGGCCAGGAAGCCGCACTGCACCACGACGGCGAACATGGCTTGCTCCTCACCCAGTCAGCTCACCCGCTCAGGGGTCGATGGTCGCCTCGGGGCCGGCCTCGAAGCGACGCGTGATCTCGGCGGCAGTCAGGGCCCGCTGGTAGATCCGCACGCCCCGCATTCGCCCCGTCACCTGGTACGACGGCCCGGGCGCCGCGCTGTATTGGCCGAGGTGTAGGTCCCCCGGCCACGGCGTTCGGTTCGGGAGGCATGGCACGCTGCCGACCTCCGCCCCGTCCTGGTAGACCCTGGCTCGCAGACCGTCCCAGGTTCCCGCCAGGTGCATCCAGCGGCCGACGGGCGCCTGGCCCCCGTCGCAGTCTATGCCGCCGACATGCCAACGGAATCCCGCGCCGAGCCGCTGCAGGAACCAGCCGACCGTCGGCCAGGACCCGCAGCTCACGAAGACCGGCATTTGCCCCGCCTCGTCGATGAGCACCCACGCCTCGACTGAGAGCTTGCTGCGCAGATCGAACTCCGGGAGGTGCGCGTAGGTCACATGCCCGCCGGCCCTCAGGTCCAGCTGGCCGCCCTCGATACGGGCCGCGCCATGCGGCACGCCCTCGAGTTCGCGGCCGCCGGGCAGACGGGCTTTCGCCCCGGCGGCGAAGTCCGCAGCAAAGACCGCCTCCTGGACCTCTGGGAGCGCAGCGGCGACGACGTCCTCCGAGAGTGCGCTCTCCAGACCGCGGCGGTCGATGGCCTGAACGCGATAGCTGTACTGCACTCCCGGCTCCGCCGAGCCGTCGGCGAGGGAGAACGCGACCAGCGGCTCGGGCGTCAACGGCGCGTAATCCGCCTCGCCGCTCCGTGCGCGGAGCACTCGGTAGCGCGTGCCGGGGATCAGCGAGGGCTCCCAGGACAGGGCCACCTCGCCCGGCGCGGGGGTCGCCGCCAAGTCCTGCGGCGTGAGCGGGGACGAGGGAGCCGGGACGTCCACCTCGGCCCGGGACGGCGCGGAACGGCCTTGGCCGGAGACCGCCACGAGCGCGTAGTGCTGCCGCCCGACGCCGGCCGCGTAGTCGAGGAACCGGAAGGGCGCGGCCTCGGCGATTCGAGTCTCATCCGAGGGGGTGAAGTCCGGGGAGCCGCCCCGGTGCAGCTCGAAGGCGACCCCCACCGTCGAGGTGGTCGGCGTCCATCCAAGCTCGACGGCCCCGTCGCCGAGCACGGAGGCGGCCAGGTCCGGGGGCCTGTCCGGCAGCGGCACGACGGTCTGCCTGCGACACACTCCGCCCACGGCGACCGCGCCGGGCATGTCCACCCTCGGCGACCCGAGGGCTGCCGCCGCCGCGCGCCGGATCGTCTTGAGCATGGCCCGGTAGCGTGGGTCCTCGGCCGAAGCGAACGTCGGCCGGGGCGTGCCGGAGAGGTCGAGTCGCGGCAGCGCCAGCGGATGGAAGCGATCCGGCGGCAGGTAGCGCTGGTCCACGAGCGGCATTCCCGTTCGCGCCGGGCGCTCCCGGCACCAGTCCAGGGCCAGGCCTCCGGCCTGAGCCGACAGCGGCGCGCGCAGGATGCGGCTCCACTCCGGCCGCTTCAGGTTCACCCAGTCGCTCCCGATGTAGCCTGCCGGATGGCAGGCCCCACAGCCCGCCTCCGCCATCTGGGCGCCCAGCTGCCCGCCCGCGGTCAGGATCGCCTCGCACGTCGCGTTCTGGGTGTAGTTCCATGTCCCGTAGTAGTTGCTGTTTCCGTCCATCCAGGCCATCAGGAGGTCCCGCTCGGGCCGGGTGAGGTTGGGCAGGCGCCCTTCGTGCCCCGATACCAGCAGGTCGCCCAGCGGCGCCGCACCTGAGCCGATTGTCCGCGGCGGGAGGATGTCCGAGGAGCTGACGTCGGCGTTGTTGCAGCGGATGAAGCCCACCAGGTCGTGCTTCAGAAGGGTCTCATAGCTGATGTTGAAGGCCCACGTCCAGCCTCCGGAGAGGTCGATCCCGGCGTCGATGCCGCCCTCGCCGCCATGGCAAGTGACGCAGCGGCGGTCCAGGATCGGCTGCACCATCGTGGGGTAGTCGAGGTGGCCGCTGCCCCACGATTCCGGCTCCGGCCTCGACGGGGCTCCCCCGAGCGCCAGCGGGCGCGGGCTGCCCGGCGGCGGGGCATCGTTCTTGTTCTCGTGGCAGCCGATGCACGACCGCGTTCCGCCCGGCGGGGCCTGGACCATGGTCCGCATCCGCTGGAGCTCGCGGCCCTCCTCGTCCAGCGCCTCCAGATAGATCGCGACTCCCGGCGGCGCTTCGAAGTAGGCGGAGCCGTCCTCGTGCACCGGCACCGTACCCATCAGGTTCTTCACGACATACGCGCCTTGCCAGCTGATCAGGAAGGCCTGGTTCCAC
>VGFC01000329.1 GCA_016869045.1 Armatimonadota bacterium | reverse complement strand
CACGAAGATCGCGAATGCCTGCGAGCGGCTGTACCTCTCAGCGCTGGAGAGCGGCAACGGCCAGCACCCGGGCAATCAGCGGACGCGCGGAATCTGCGCGCTGGGTACGGCGGCGATGGTACTGGCGGGCTACCAGGACGCCGCGCACACGCCCCAGGAGTGGCTGCAGCGCGCGCTGGACGGCATTCACCAGGACCAGAACCTGGAGTTCTGGCGCGATGACGGCATGTTCATCGAGGGGCCGACCTACTCGGCCTTCACGCTCTCGGTCATGCTGCCCTTTGCGCGGTATTACCGGAACTTCACAGGCCAGTGGCTCTTCGACGATCCCCGGCTCAGGAACGCGCTGCAGTACCTCGTCTACGTGACCCAGCCCGATGGCGACTGCAACGCGATGGGCACCACGAACATGCTGAACGTGGTGAACTCGCTGAAGCTCGGTGTCGGCGCGGGCGATCCGGGCGACCAGGCCGCCTTCCGGTGGGCGCTGGATGAGTGGGGCAGCCTGAGCGGCGGCGTCCGCGAGTTCTGTCTGTTCGACGACACCGTGAAGCCCTCGATCTCCGGCCTGCCGACCTCGCGCGTCTTCCCCGTTAGTCAGGAAGCGAGCTGGCGAAACGAGTGGTCGCGCAACTCCCTCGCGCTATGGTTCAAGGGCAAGGACCCCTGGATTGCTGGAGGCTACACGGTCTACAGCCACGGCGACGTGGGCAGCTTCGTCCTCCACGCTTACGGCGAACTGCTGGCGGTCGATGCGGGCTACGACCACTGGGTCAGCCGCGACCTTTACCCGGCGTACCTCCACAATACGCTGCTGGTCGATGGCGAGGGCCCGACCAGCGAGACGACGGGCGTGCTGGAGAACGTCATCGATGCCGAGTTCATCAAGGCCGCCGATGTGGTTGCCGGGTACGCGGGGATCAAGCTGCGCCGGACGTTTCTCCTGATCGAGGACCAGTTCGTCGTCATCGTGGATGACATCGAGTCGCCGGAGGAGCACGACTACACGTGGCAGCTCCATACGCCGGTCTCCCGCGACACGGGGAAGGTGAACGTGGAGGGGAACCGCGCGTGGTGGACGGGCTTCGACCCGCGGACGGATAACCCGGGCCGGGTGACCCTCGACGCCTGTTTCGCGGGAAACGTAGACGTGGAAGCCGTCGAAGGCTCGCGCTGGCAGCCGTACAGCGCGGACCCGAAGACTGGCTCCTACGACAACTGGACCGTCGTTGCGCGGCAGCGCGGGAGGAACGCGAAGTTCCTGACCGTGCTGTACCCGCACTCGGCGGAGCGGAACGTGAGGCCGGAGTCGTGGGCGCGGGAGGGCCTGGAGGTCTTCATCCCAGGCGGCCCGGAGGGCGGCACGCGCATCCGGCTGGGCGACGCGAAGGCCGACGGGTGGGACGACGGCCAGAGCGCCGGCCGCATCACGGTGATGCGTTGGGTCAGCCCGCTGGAGTGGATGTACATCGGCGGCCCCGGGCGCATCGTCCAGGGGCGGACGCTGCTGGAACTCAGCGGCCCCGGCGCCGCGGCCGCCTCCGTCGCCTACCACAGGAACAACGTCAACCCTGTGGGACGCGTCCACCTGGACTGCCCCGCCGACTCGACCATCACGATCCCGCGCTGGGAGGAGGAGCCCGTCTACGCCGTGCTGCCGTCGGGCGAGAACCTCGGCGAGTTCACCGTGACGGGCATCGACTCGATGGCGGTCACGGTGCCGGAGGTGCTTACGGGCCCGACAGGCTTCTGCGTTCAGAGCCAAGTCGGCCCGTGGCCGCCCGCCCCGCCGCCACACCGCGTGGTCTCCGTCCGCGCCGACGACCAGGAGCTGCCCCTGGGCGAACTCATCGACCTCGGCCGCGTCCCGCAGGCCCCCAAGACGGTGGAGGTCACCTTCGAGCGCGAGGACGGGCAGAAGGCTGCGCCCTCCGTCAGGGCCCGGCTCGACGGGGAGGGCGCCTGGCGCTTCCTGACCTCCAGGCCCTGGGCGCAGCCGAAGCTGCAGCTCCCGGAGGTCGTGGCGCCGACCGAGCATGAACTCGTGTTCACGCTGACAGACGGCTGGCCCCTATCGACCCGGTCTCAACTCAACCTCCGCTTCTCCCTGGCCCCCCTGCTCGCCAACGGCGGCTTCGAGGAGGCGGGTGGGTGGAGCTTCGGGGACTGGTCGCGCGACGAGCAGACGAAGTACGAGATCAAGTCCGTCGCCGACAACCCGCACTCCGGCAAGCGCTGCCTGATGATGCAGGGCATCGCGGGAAGCCTGAACATGATCGCGTCGCAGACGGCGCCGCTGAAGCTCGGGGCGACCTACGTCCTTCGCGGCTTCTACCGCGGCGACGCGGCCGCCAAGGCCTCGCTCTGCAACCAGGCCGGTACGGGCCAGTACATCTGGTCACCGGCGATCGGGCCCTTGGCGGAGTGGACGCCCTTCGACTGGGAGTTCACCGTCGAGAACCCCGACACTCCGCTCATCATCGCGCTCCGCCTGGGCCAGGTGGGGGCCGCCTACTTCGATGACCTCGAGTTGGCCGAGAAGACCGCCGATCGGTAGAAACCGGGAATCCTCATCACCCGCCAACCGTCCAGATCCTCAGGGAACGACGCGGGCGAGCGAGACTTGAAACCGCCAGATTCGACCGCGGTCGTGGGACGCGCGAAGGCCGGCGATGTGCAGGCCTTCGAGGCGCTCTTTCGCGATCACCATGCCCGCGTCTACAATCTCGCGTACAGCATTCTGGCCGACCGCACGGAGGCCGAGGATGTGACACAGAGGGCGTTCGTGAAGGCGTGGGAGGAGTTGCCGCGCCTGCGGGAGGTCGCGGCCTTTGCCGGCTGGCTCAATCGCATCGCGGCGAACCTGGCGCGGGATGTCGCCCGTTCGCGGGCCGCCCGGAAGGTCCCGGCCAACCACTCCGAGCCGACGGGGGACAAGGCGGATCAGGGGCTTCTGGCTGAGGAGCGGGACGCGCAAGTGCACCGGGCGATAGGCTCCCTGCCCGAGCATCAGCGGGAGGTGGTCATCATGTACCACCTCCAGGGCGTGCCGGTGCAGGAAGTGGCGGAGCAGTTGGGCATTGCGCAGGGGACCGTCTTGTCGAGACTTGCCCGTGGGCGCGAAGCGTTGCGGCGGAAGTTGGCACCCTATGTGGAGCAGTGAGGCGGGATGAACGCGAAGCGATGTGACGAGACCCGGGAGCTACTGGCCGACTTCGACGCGGGCTTGCTCGATGAGCGGCGTGCCGACGAGGTGACGGCGCATGCGGCGGAGTGCGAGGCGTGCGGCGCGGAACTGGCGGCGCTCAAGAGGACGGCGGCGCTGCTTGACGCCACAGAGCCCGCGCGTCCGTCCCGCGATCTGTGGCCGGGGGTTGCTCAGAAGCTGGCGCCCCGACAGCCGTCCCGCACGTGGTGGGGCATTCCCCGGCCTGCGCAGATGCGGCTTGCACTGCAGGTGGCTACCATTGTCCTGCTCATCCTCGCCCTGACGGTGATACTGCCCCTGCACTGGGACCAGGGGCCCGCCGTCTCTCTTCCGCACGCCGTGGACGATGACGCAGCGCTGTTCGGCCACTGGTACGCCCAGGCAAGCCTGACCAGCGGCCTCGGGAACGTCCAGGCCCTGTCACTCATAGCGGCGACCCAACCGCCCGAGGCCGCCCCATGACTCCTCGCACCTTGATCGTGATAGCGGTCGCTGCGGCGTGCACCATGGCAGGCCTCTTGTGGCTGTCCAGGTACTCAGCCGACCTCAGGGCGGCCCGGGTCCTTCACGCCGCTCTTGAGGACGGGGTCAGTGCGCCGGTCCGTACCGAAGGGTTCACAGCAGTCCGCGAAGCCTCTGGGTGGCAGGAGTGGCGCACCGAGACTGACCAGAACGGCGTCGGCGCGAAGACCGTTACGCGAGGGCCGGGACGCACGGTCACGCTACTGGATGACGGCGATCGCGTGTGGCGGCTTGATGCCGGCGGGGCCACGTCGCTCCAGCCGTCCCCTCGACGGGTGGAATGGGTTCTCCTTGGCCGCAACTACCGCATCCGTGCTGCCGAGAATGACGAGATCGCCGGCCAGCCGGCGACGGGGATCGCGCTGGAGTCGAAGCGAACCGGGCGAAGGGCCGAGGTCCTCTGGATTGAGGCGGGACATAGCCTCATCCTGGGTCGCTGGACGTACGACGCGCACGGTCATCTGGTGGCGCAGACGGAGGTCGATGACGTGCGCTCCCAGGGGTATGCGGAGAGCCGGGAGCGCCTCGGGGCGGCCCTTGCTCGACTGCCCAAGGCGCCGACCGAGACCCCGCTCACCGACGCCCAGTTCTCCGAGCGGTCCGGCTTCGCGCCCCTGAGGCCGACTCATGTGCCAAGGGGCTACCGCGAGGTGGGCCTCTACGCGCGGACGTGCCCCCGTGGCCGCGTCTACGCCGAACTGGTCTACTTCGACGGCCTGCGGGTGATGTCGATCTTCGAGCGCCCCGGTGGGCGGGGTGGTCGCGGACAGGGGCGTGGATGGAGGCACGGGCTGGGCGCGCAGGCGGAGACCGCGGAGCCGGTCCTCGTGGATGAGGGCCAGGCCAAGACGGTCCGCGTGCGGCGCGGGAACGTGCGCGTCTTCGTGACCGCTGACCTTACCCAGGAGGAGATCCTCCGCGTCGTCAACAGCATCCCATGACACCAAGAGTTACTGGGTCTCGGATGGACACGGGAACAGTGGGGCGGGCATTCTTGCCCGCCAGAGGCTGTGGCGGGCAAGAATGCCCGCCCCACTGTTCCCGTGTTTCTGCGAAGCGCACCAGAAGACGTGGAATGGAGACCAAACGCCGGACGTCCTTACGGGTGAACGACAACCAACCGATGAGGGGGACAAGCCAGATGAGACGTTTGACACTGATGACAGCAGCTGCAGTTGGGACGTTGGCCCTGCTTGCGACGACGGCGACGGCGCAGGGCTGGGGTCGCGGGCGCATGGCGAACCTCAGCGCCGAGGACCAGCAGAAGGTCACCAACCTACACCAGAAGGTGCGCCAGGCCCAGTGGGACCTGTGGAACCTCCAAGACCAGAACGCCGACGCCAAGAAGATCGAGCAGAAGCGCGCCGAGGTCCTCCGCCTGCACGGGGAGCTCGCCAAGCTGATGACCGATCTGCCAGCCGGCCCGTGCTTCCGCTCCGGCGCGGGTGCACCTCCCGCGAACGTTGGCGCAGGTGGCGGACTCGGCCGCGGGCCGTGCGGGATGGGCCTGGGCTTCGGTCGAGGCGGCGGACGCGGGATGGGCTACGGACGCGGGGGAGGCTGGGGTGCGCGCGGCGGCTGCCCGTACTGGCAGCGGTAGCCCCTGGAACCTTGACGCGCGTCAAAGGGCCGCCTGCGGGCGGCCCTTTGACGTAACGGATTTGTAACACTTGCGCGAGCGGCCGAGGTATCGGAAGGGTCGCCCGTGTTCTAGCGGGAAGTAACGGGCATTCCTTGGGAAGGGGATGAGACTGATGACCGGACGACACGTTGCGGGAGTCGCGCTGGTTGCGCTGTGCCTGCTGACGGCGGGTGCTGCAATGGCACAGCCGCCTCCGGGACCGCCTCCGAGCGGTTGCGGTTGCGGAGCGCCCGGGCCCGGCGGCGGGCTCCCGTATGGAGGCCTGACGCCCGGCGCGCAGCAGCACATCGCCGAACTGGGCCGGCAGATCGCCCAGGCGCAGCGGGAACTGTGGCGCGTGAAGGAAGCGGGCGCCGATTGGCGCACGGTGGCGGCGAAGCGGAACGAGGTGCTGTGCCTGCGCTATGAGCTGGCGCGGTACCTCACCGACCTGCCGGCCTGGTCGGACACCGTGTTGACCGGCGCCGAGCCGCCGTTGCCTCCGCCGCCGACCTGCGCCGCCCCGACGCCGCCGCTACCGCCTGGCCCGCCACCCGGGCTCATCGTGACGCCTCCCCTGCCTCGGCCTCCCTGTGTGGTGCCGCCAACGCCGCCCCTCCCGCCTCCCGCTCCAACAGGTCAGCAGCAGCAACAGCAGCAGTCTGGCCAGCAACAGCAGCAGAGCGGCGGCGGCCAGCAGCAGCAACAGCAGCGGTAGCCGGCGCGTCCGAAACCGGAAGCCTCTTCGCAGGGGTCGCCCATGGCGGCCCCTGCGTTTCTCTCCGGGATCGAGCAGGCCCCTTGGCACCGGGGAGAGAAGTGGAGCCCACCAGCCGATCCCCCCGGAGGCAGGCGGCCACTCGTGGACACCATCGACGCCAGAGCCCTCCTCATCGTCGAGGACGTTGAGCGCGATCCCCTCCTGCGCGGGAAGGCCCGCCGCATGGCGGAGCACATCCGCGCGGACCACGTCGAAGTGGTTGACGACGCAGGGCTGAACGAAGCCGCAACTACACTTCGCATCACCGACGGCCCGCGCCACGGACTCACGGAGGACGTGCGGGCCGTGGTGGTTCTGAACCGGTTCCGCTTCGACGATCCGCCCGAGGTGCGCGAGGCGCGTGAAGGGCAGTTCCCCGCGCTGTTCCGCAACCCGAATCTGAAACTCTCGGGCTACGGCGGCTACGACTGGCGCGACAGCGGCAGCCCCGAGCACCGCGAGCGCACGGGCTGTGTCTGTCAGCCCGCGTATCAGCTCCATACGATCGTCGGCTGCCCGTTCCGCTGCGCGTACTGCGGGCTGGGGCGGCTGCACAACATCCTACTGAATGTCGAGGAGTTCGTAGGGAGACTTGACGGCTTCATCGGCGACGGCGGCGGCCAGACGCTCTACCAGTACGACAACTGGACCGACACCGTCTGCTTCGAGCCCGAGTACGGCGGCAGCCGCGCGATGGTCGAGTACTTCGCGCAGAAGCCCGGCTGCTACCTGGAGCTGTACGCCGGGAAGAGCGACAACGTGGGCTTCCTGCTCGACCTGGACCATCGCGGGAAGACGGTCTGCTGCTGGAGCGTGGCGGGCGAGACGCAAACGACGCGCTTCGAGCGCGGGGCCGCCTCCCTGGAGGCGCGCATCCAGTCCGCCCGCCGGTGCCAGGAGGCAGGCTACACGGTCCGGTTCCGCCTCTCGCCCATCATCCCGGTCCGCAACTGGCGCGAGGAGAACCGCGCGCTGATCCGCCGCCTCTTCGAGGTGACGCAGCCCGACCTCATCACCTTCGAGACGCTTCGATTCATGAACTACGAGGCCGTCTGCCGCGACCTTTGTCCTGAACTCCTCGATCCTGAGATGCTGGAGGCAATGCGAGCCGTGCAGGGGGCGCCGACGGCGTTCGGCTGCGAGCTACCCGACGACTTCCGGCTGCAGGTCTACCGCTTCATCATCGACGAACTCGAGGCGGCCTCCCCGGATACGCCCTACGCCCTCTGCCGCGAGCAGCGCGCCACGTGGGAGCTGTATGCCGAGGATTTCGCGCGCCACGGCCAGACGCCGGACTACTACGTGTGCAATTGCGGCCCGACCTCCGCCCCTCAGGAAAAAGAGGGACACCATACTCATTTCGCGTGACGTCTGCGAAATGAGTATGGTGTCCCTCTTTTTCGAGCGATCATGTCCGCACCCTCGAAGGACAAACCCAAGGTCGCCCTCCGCTGCCGCTTCGCGCGCTTCGTGGCGGGGCTTGCGTTCGTGCTCATCGTTGCCGTATGGGGCACTCAGGAGGTTTGGGGCGAGAGTCACTGGCTCGGCGCCATGGTGACGTACGCGCCGCCGATCCTCTACCTGCTGATCCCGGCGTTCGCTCTCCTGGTGGTGGTGCTCTGCCGCGACCTGAGGGCCGTCCTGTGGGCGCTGGTTGCGGGCGGCATCTGCCTGCTGGGCCCTGCGCGCCCGGTCCTCCCGCTGCGTCGCCCTGAGCCACCGCCCGGCAAAACGGTTCGCATCGTCACTTGGAACATCCACGATCAGCTGCGGCACATACCCGAGATCCGCTCCGTTCTGGAGGGCCTCCACCCGGACATCGTCTGCCTGCAGGAGGCGAATGCACGCGACTTCCGCGAGTGCTGGCCGGGAGCAGACGCCGCGCAGGCGGACTCCCTCCTCACCCTGACGCGCGGCAAGATCGAGCGCCATCACGACATCCGCCTGGAACGAAGCGGCCACTACATCCGTCCGCTGCTGGAGGCCGAGATCACGCTGGACGGAAAGCGGGTGAATGTGCTCAACATCCACCTGTACTCCTTCCAGCTCGCGGCAGCCCTCAAGAACCCGACGCGGGAGAAGGCCCGCCGAGTCACGCAGGGCGCCATCGAGATGCGCACCCTCCAGATCGAGAAGGTCACCGGCTGGCTGGCCTCCCAGACCACGCCCGCCTTCGTCGCGGGTGACTTCAACACGCCGCCGCGCGGCCGGCTGTATGGCCGCCTGACCGACGCGGCGACCGACGCCTTCGCCGCCGCCGGCGAGGGCTTCGGCTGGACCTTCCCCCACTCCCATCCGGTGCTGCGCATCGACTACCTCTGGCTCACTCCGGACGTGAAGGCCGTCCACTGCCGCCGCCTGCGTACGGGCCCGTCCGACCACCTGCCGGTGGTCGCTGAGGTCGTGGTTCCGTAAGCCCTGCCGCCGGCGCGGGAGCGCCGATGCCCGCGCGCATTTCGGCGCATTTCCCTCCAGGGTCATTGCATAGTCTTGTTTCGGGGGAGGGAGTTGCTGTAGAGTGCTGCCAACCCGGCCGTTCAGGAGGCAGCAGACATGACAGCACGAGCGGGGCGGGAGAGCTTGTTGGAGGCGTTGCGGT
>VGFC01000328.1 GCA_016869045.1 Armatimonadota bacterium | reverse complement strand
GGGATCATCGCCCTCCTTCCAGTCTGGGTTCGGCTTCGGGCTCAGGTCCAGGGCGTGGGCCAGCCGGCCGTTGAGATACAGACGGGCGATGGCGCCGTTGCCGTACTTGGTCTGGGAGTTGAACACATAGACGCGGAGAGCACTGTCGGCGGCGGGCACGCGCACCAGCCAGTCGAGGGTGACCTCGCAGTCCGAGCCCCAATCGAGGAGGCAGAACGGGAACGACGGCGATTCGCCCGGCACCTCGAACCCGGCGCGGTGCTCGACGATGAAGTCCCCGCCTCTCTCAAGGCCGGTGGCGACGTTGATGTAGCGTCCGCTCTCGCGTCCGTCGCCGAAGAACTCACCGACCGCCGGAGTCGCCCCGCTGCCCTGCACGAAGACGAAGTGGGCCGGGAAGCTGACGTCGTAGGTCTTCGACTCGGCAAGGGCCTTGTCGACCCAGGACGGGCTGTCCACCTGCTCGTCGTTGAGGAACGTCTGAGCGAAACGGGCATTGGCCCGGATCGTGACGGCCCCCTGCTCTCCCGCCTCCGGGTCGATCGCTTCCAACGCCAGAATGGTGCGCTCTCGGGTCGCTTCGAAGCGGGTGATCCGAACCCCCTCCGGCAACTCCGTGACCTGCACCTTCGTCCGGTCGTGGGCGCCTCGACTCAGGGCGTAGCGGACGGAGGGGTTGAGGCCGAGGACCTTGCCCTCACCGGCCGCAGGCCACCCGGGAACGGTGAGCGGCGTGGTCACCTGGTTCAGACCCGTCACACGCTGGTAGACGGGCTGCCCGTCGGGGCCGCTCATCTCCTGCACGGTCGGCGTCGCCGTGTAGCGGTAGGGCCGGCCCTCGCGATCCTGGTAGAAGCACGCCACGTTGTCGTCCCAGCGCTCCCGGGGGAAGGCCGGCTCAAGCTGCCGTCCGGCGAAGAGCTGTGACCGCAGCTTCATGTGGAAGGGCATCCCTGCCGTGGCACGGAGTTCCTCCTCGGTCCCGAAGACCTGCCCCATCCCGCCGAGAGCATCCGAGCACGCCACAACCACATGCCGGGAGAAATCGCTCTCGGCGTTCACGACCGGCACCCAGGGCCGGGCGAGCCGACCGTGGATGTAGGCCGAGACCGGTCGTTGGTGCGTCATCCACCACACCCGGGTCTCCTCGTTCCCCCACACCTGCTGGTAACGTAGCGGCCAGCGCGCCGCGAAGGCCATGTTGTCGGGAGCGTACTCCGAGGCCATCGGGACCTCCGGGTTCCGCCTCAGAAGCTCCCGGAACTGCTCTGTGCCGCCTTGGGCGCCGAACTTGCCGGCAATCACGCCGTTGCCGAAGTCGGCGGCAGTGCCGGCCACGTCCTCGTAGTTCGCGTCGGTGCCTGTGTCCTTGCGCCACCGGAGCATCATGTCCGTGTGATAGGTCCGCCAGCGGGGCTCCAGCGGGTCCATGTAGAGAAGCTGGCCGTCCGGCGCGCCGTCGAAGGTGCCGCGGGGGTTCGTGTAACCCCAGAGGCCGCCGATCTTCCGCGTCAGCCCGAAGTCGGCAATGCGGTCACGCTTGAACACCGGCGAGTTGTAGTTCACGCAGTAGGTGTTCACATAGGCCATCGTCCGGAACCCATACTCGTGCAGGCGCTTTACGCGTTCCGCATAGCCGGCGCGCGGGGTCCAGTCGGGGAGGTCGCGGTCGAACTCCGGCGCCCGGGCATTCCACTCGTGCAGCAGCACGGTCTCGGGGTCGAAGGTGGCGGCGAGGAGACGCAGGGCCTCGTCGGAGTAGCTGCAGTGGTCGATGATGACCCGGATCTTGTCCGCCCACTTCACGGCGGCACGCTGGGCCATCTCGGGCGCGAAGGTCTTCGCGTACCACTCCTTGTAGGGCGTCATGGCGTCCACCCAGCCGCCCGCGAAGCTGTCCACATGCCATGTCACAGACTGGGCCTCCGTCAGTGACTCGAAGGGCATCGGGTTCACGGACTCGATGGCGGCGCTGAAGCTCTTGCCGGTCCAGTTCATGAAGTAGAAGGTGGTGGGGAAGCGGTCGTCCTCAACCCACAGGCCCAGGCTGCTCTGACGCCCCTCGATGGCGACGAGGGGCGCCTCCCAGAAGGGCGTGCCGCCCAGCGTGATGAGGCCCGGCCGCGACGTGTTGTCATACCGCACGCCCCCGAAGGAGGCCACGTAGAACGCGTGATCGGGGTGGAGGTTCACCAGGGGCGCCTGCAGGCCGTAGACGCCGCCCTCGGGGCTGGCGCCGGAGGCCTGCAGGAGAAGCTGCCCGCTGCCGGCATCCACGGTGGCCCGCAGCGTGAGCGTCTCCTGCGGGAAGTCCCGCGTGCCGTTGGTCAGGCCGGTCCAGGTGGCTTCCACGCCGCCCGGGATCTCCTTCGCTTCGTAGCGGCTCTGCGGCCCCGGACGGTGCATGGTGGGGTAGGCGCCGCCCGGAGGCAGGTCCTGGTTCATCTGCTGGTTTCCCCACGGCGAGTGCAGCCGCGACATCGCTGCCGGGTCGCCTGTCAGGTGGCCCAGCCCGACCGGCAGGTTCGTCTCTCCGACGGACCGGTCGGCATGGACTTCGCCGCTGACCAGGTCCTTCAAACCGACGACCATCCCGTCCTCAATCGTAGCCTGCAGGCGAGGGGTTCTGATGACGAACGAGCGCTCGCCCAGCTCGACCCGCCCTTCAGCGGCGAACGAGGCGGGCGCAGCGGGAGCCAGAGCCCAGGCCAGGGAGAGCGTCAGGCGCAGTCGTGCCGTGTGCGTCATCGGTCACCCCATAGTGGTCAGAGTGCGGACTCCCTACCTGCGACCGGGACTCCGCCGCGTATCACGAAGTAGTCGCCGGGCATGTGTATCTCCTACCGCGCGTTTCCGGGCTCCCCGACGTCCTTCACGGCAGGAGCAGCCACCGGTCGCCCGTCACCATCGAACACATGGGTCTCCGCCAAGGGGATCGTCTGCCCCTGAGCGACGCCGGGCGTCGTCAGGTAGCCGCAAACCGCAACCGCCGCCAGCGGAGCCGCCAGGTGTCTGATTCCGAACCCCTTTTCGTTCCGAGCGATCAGCCCTCGACGGGGCCCAAGTCCCGGAGAACCGAAGCGCCCGCGAGCATGTCGAGCGTCTCGCTGAACCGGAGGCCGGCGACGTGCGGGTTGCTGCGCACCACGACCTTCAGGGGCTCGTCCGTCGGGTTGTGGACCTCCAGCTGCCAGCGCTTCCAGTCCTTCGTGCGGGCCACGTTGAGCACGACCTGCGGGTTGTCGGCGATCAGCGGATGCCCGATGAACAGCCGGCGCCCCTCCTCCTCGGCCCGCAACACTGCGTAGCCGCGCCCCTCCTCGACTGGGACGATGCGGGTCTTCGGCGCGGGGTCCTGCACCTGCAAGAAGGCGGTCCAGTTGCCGTTGAGCCCCGCGACGGTGCAACCGAGGTTGCCCGCCAACGCATCGAGCCCGGTCAGTCGTCCCGTGAAGCACTGCTCGCCCGCCGCGTCCAGTTGCAGCTCATACTGCTGCGCGACGACCGCACCGGTCTCGGCCTCCACAGCGTAGGAGGGAGGCCCGGTGAGACCGTAATCCCGCACAATCTGCGTGGCCAGCTTCACCGGGTCCTGCACCAGACGGTGCATCCCCACCAGCAGCACCCTCGCCCGGCGCTGCGTGCCGGCCGGCAGCGTCCCGGGCGGGGCGGAGATCCCGACGTTGTAGTTGATCCCGTCCCCCTCGAGGATGAGACCGTCGGTCAGGCTGTACACGAAGAGCGACCCGAACACGTTGCCCAGGACTCCGACGAAGTCACCCCTGTCGAAGGGTAGCGTTTCCACGGCCTGCCCCTTGAGTGGTGCGCGCTCAGTGAGTTGCCCCCCGTGAGCGATGACGCGTTCGCTCTTGTCGCCGGCCCCCAGCCATCCGCCGATCAGGCCGAGGCAGATGGGATAGCTGTTCGCCGCGACGGGCAGGTCCTGCTGCAGCTCGAAGGACTGGTCCCAGAGGTAGGCGGTGATCCCATCGACCTTCGGCAGGTAGAATGAGACGCGGGCGGTCGTCTTCAGGTACTGCGAGGGCTGTACGGGGTAGAGCGAGTGCCAGACGTGGATCACCGGGTTCGCGCTCAGCGGGAAGACGCCGTCCAGGATGCGCTCGCCCACCAGCACGTCCGAGCAGGAGACCACCCGCCGGGGCTGCACGTGCGGCGCGCCCTCGCGGTCGGCCACGAGGTGATGCGCCCAGCCCACCGAGGCGGGCGGCTTGCCATCGTAGATCAAGTAGGGCGTGAAGGTGACCTGCGGGTGAGCCTCGGGTGAGCCGTCGTAGGCCATGGCGCCGGAGCCGAGCTTCTCATCGAAGACGAAGCAGCCCACGGGTCGCGTGCGACCGTTCCACGGGCCCTTGTCCGGCGTCGCGGTGTCGCCGCCGTAGCCGATGCTGTAGAGGGTCCCGTCCGGCCGCAGTTGCCGGCTGTTGAGCAGCTGGTTGTTCCGGTCGCCGCACTGCCACTCGCGCAGAATCCACGAGTCGCAGTGGGTGTCGCGGTTCAGCGCCTCCTTGCCGTCCACGGCGGTCGCGTGCACCCACAGGTGCTTCTGGCGCTCCTTGGTGAGGCTCGCGCGGAAGGTGAACTCCCGTGCGCCGCCCGGGAGGAAGCGGCGGATCGGCCGGTCGCCGTCGTAGAGGAGCACCTCGCGCAGGCCGACGTCGGAAGTCACCTGCAGGTCCAGCGGCCATTCCTGCAGGTTCGGGTTGAACAGGTCGCCCTGGGCGTCCGTGTCCCCCCGAGGCAAGGCCATGCGGATGACGGGACCATTGGTGACCGACATCGACCCGAAGGCCGGCGCCGGCGGGAAGAGGTTCTTCGCGCCACGGCAGTCGTAGGTGTTGAACAGCTTCCGCAACTGGTCCGTGCCGGAGGCGCCCACGACCACGTGGTAGTACGTGCCGTCCTGCACGCGCTCCAGCTCGTCGGCACTGCGGAGCAAGGTGAGGGCCAGAGGCCAGAGGTACTGCTCGTTGCGCGCTTCCTCGCCGTATGCCTCCGGCGCGCGTTCGATCGTCCTCCCTGCCTCCTGAGTGATGACGCCCATGCAGTTGACGTCCCGCGTGTCGAAGTGCGGGTAAGGGTTGTCGGCGAACCGGTACCAGCCGCTGCAGTTCTCAAAGCCCAGGAGCTGGTACACCCACGTCTGGTCCGCGCAGGTCGGGCTCTTCTCGGGGGTGTCGGGGTAGACGCGGAAGCGCTTGCCGGTCTCGTCGAGCAGCTTCGCAGAGGGTAGCTTCAGGTAGCTGCCGAACGCGAACTCGTGATTCCCGTCCGTGTTCTCGTACGTGATCCCCGGAACAGCCAGGAAGGCGCCGTCCGACAGGCGGCGGCAGTCTGCCTTCAGCCGCTCGAACCCGCCCGGCTTCAGCGCAGCGAAGTCCTCGAGGAAGATCACGAAGTCCAGTCCCGCCTGCCTGGCGCGCGCGACATACTCGTCCGGCGTGCTCGTGCCCGAGGAGTACGTGGTGCGCGGGCCGACGATCCCCCGGTGCAGCTTCCACTCGGTGGTGTAGGCGATCGGCTTGACCTCCCGCAGCGCCAGCGGCGCCTCCCCGACCGGGTCGGCCCTGGCGCCCAGCCAGGCGAACACGTTGGTGTAGAAGCGCAGGAGGTCACTCGGGCGTCCGTCCGCGCCCCGGGTCATGTACCCCTCGAAGGTCTGCCGGTCCTCGTCCGAGGCCATGGCTCGCGTGAACACGACGCTCGGGTTCAGGCCCACGTAGGCCGCCCGCCCCTGGCCGTACTCGCGCACCCCCGCCAGCGGCACTTCGGTCGCGAAGCCCGTCGGTCGCGAGAGGCGGTCGATCTCCTCCAGCCCCAGCAGATACGGCTCCGTCCGCGAGCCCGGGCCGGCGGAGAGGACTACCTGCCCGGGGTCCCCCGGTAAGAACGGCAGCACCCCCGCGTAGGACCCCATGTCCACATGGGACTGGTACATCACACCTCGGATACCGTCGGCCACCGGGGGCAGGACCTTGTCCGTGAAGGTGAACGTGTCCGCCGGCCAGGGCCCGAAGCGGGTGGTCAGCGCCGGGTCGGAGATGGTCTGCTCGAAGAGGATCCGCGTGCCGAACAACTCCGCGAGGTAGAAGTACAGCGCCATGGCGGTCACGCACTGCTGGCTGTTCTGGGTCAGCAGCACGCCGCCACCGGCCTTCACATAGGCCTGCAGCACCTCGCCGATGGCCGCGTCGGCCTCACTGAGTTCCGACCGTGGCGGCACGCCAAGCACCGCGACGGCGCGACACTGGCGCAACAGGTTCGGGCTCAGGTTGTCCCACGTCTCGAACGTCGGCTTCCCGACGCCGGCCTCGGCCAGGCTCTCGCGCCACAGCGCGGGAAGCTGCTCCCGCGTCACGCCGACCAGTAGCAGGCGGTCCGGCTTCCCGCTGAAGGCGGGTTCGGTCCGGCGCAACACAACATCGTCGAACCGATACTCCCCCTCCTGGCTCACCCGCAGCTCCAGGAGGATGTCTCGCGTTCCCGCAGGGACGTCCACGGTCTGCCGGTGCGACCGCCAGTCCCGCGACAGCGGCAGGTCGAAGCTCAGCCCGCCCTTGTTGACCGGCTTTCCGTCCTGAATGGCGGTGAAGGTCATCACTGCCTGGCAGCCGGCGTTCGGCGCGCGGTACCACAACGAGAAGTCGTCGGGTAAGGCCCCGTCGTCGGGCACGGGAACATGCTGCGCCCAACAGGCGTACACTCGCGGCGGTTGGGTGGCGGCAATCGCCGCGGCGTTCAGCCCGGAGTGGTAGTCCTGGGCCTGCACTTCACCGCGGATGAAGTCCTGGCCGTGGTTCACGAAGACCCACCCGGCGTAGGCGCTGTCCGCGGCCGGCGCCTCGAAGCCTGGGTTGCGAACCAGGTTGCCCTCGTCGGTCTGCGCGCCGCCCGGTGCAGACAGCAGGCACAGGACCGCGAGCAGACCACCTGAGCGGACACGAGTCATGGCGTGACCTCGTTCCTACGGGGTAGGCCCTTGGCGGAGGACCTTCTGCAGCGCCATGATCTGCTGCGCCAGGCGCCAGCGGAGGTTGTTGTACTCGTCGTGCGTCAGCCGCTCCGCCCAGCGTGTCTGCGTGATGCAGTCATCGGTGTTGAGCACCGCATCCAGCTCCGCGAGAGCCTGGCCGGCGGCCTGTTTCTGGGCGGCGTTGCCCTTCCCGGCTTGCGCGGCCAGGTTCTTGAGTGTGGCGACGTAGCGCATGTCGTCGGTGCCCTCGCGATGCGACTCCCAGTCCATGGTGGGGATCGGCGTACCGTCCGGGCCCGGGTAGGCCGCGCACCAGTCGCGCGAGCCGCCGTCGAAGTCGTTGAACGGATCGCCGACGCCGTACTGGTAGTGCCAGAAGTACATCGCCTCGGCGGGCCGTTTGTGGAAGCCGAAGCCGCAGTTGTTCCGCGACATTCGGCAATCGTTCACGTAGCTCGACCCGTAGCGCATGTAGCGCTTGCCGCTCGCCAGCAGCTTCTGCTCCTGCTCCGGCGTGTAGTCCACGTTGCCGCACCAGATGTCGAAGGTGCTCCCCCACTTCTCGCCACTCGCGTAGTCGTTGACCGTGATGTAACTCGTCGCGCCGGGCACCGTCGCCACCAGGGCACACAGGTGGTTGGCCGTCTTGCCAAGCTCGTCGTTGTTGCCGATCTCGTCCACGGGGTAGTACAGGAGCTTCAGCGCCGTCGGGTCCGAGGAGACCTTCTCCAGCGCCGTGATGACCTGGACGTAGCCCTCGTCCGGATCGAGGCCCGGCACCGCCCGCTTGATCTGGCTGAGGAAGGTCTCGTTGTACGGAATGGGCCCTCGGATGCCCAGTTCCCGCAGGTGTCGCAGGAAAGCGAAGAGGTCCGTGGTGTCCACGACGAGCTTGCCGTCCACACCGGTGATCTCCGGCGCGCGGCTGATGGTCACCGCGCGAACGCCATGCTCGACCATGTCCCGGATCTGCTTGTCCAGTGTCTGGTCCGTGAGACGGTCGTCGCGCCAGTACATGCCGACGACGCGCTCGGGCTCCGCCAGCATGAAGGGCAGCACGCGCAACTCCAGCGTCGTCTGCCACTGCTTGCCATCGGCAGTCCGCAGGGCGACCGGCGCGCGGTAGTCTCCCGGCTTCGCCTGTTCGGGCACCTTGATCGTCAGCCAGAACTCCTTCGTCGTGTCCTGAGCGACATCAAGCGGCACGGCCGGCTCCAGCAGTTCGGGCATGACCTGGTACTCGGTGGTCCACGACGAGCCCTTGCGCTGCGGCCAGCACTTCACGGTGCGGATGTCCCAGGCCGACGCCGGGACGCGAGCGCCGCCGGGGCCCTGCAGGTCGCCGACCGTCAGGGCCACTCCCCTCAGGGGCTGGAGGGCCCTCAGTGCGACGACCACGGGCTCGTACTCACCGGGAGTCGCGAACGAGGTCATCGGGCGCGCCACGTCCTCGGCGGTGGGCACGCTGTTGGGGTAGATCAGCGTCATCCACTGGGGCGTCCAGCCGATGAAGCCGCGCTCGCGGTCCGCCGCGGAGGGTTCCACCATTGTCGCGGTCTCAACATGCGGCACTTCGCGGAAGGTGCGGGCGAAGTAGTCGTCGCGCTCGCGCTGGATGGCCGCGCGGATGATCTCGACGCGCTTGTCGGCGAAGGCGACCTCCTCCGGCGTGTTCAGCGGCAGGACCACCATGCCGTTGAGTACGAACCCGCGCGTGGCCGGGTCGGGTGAGGCGGCAT
>VGFC01000327.1 GCA_016869045.1 Armatimonadota bacterium | reverse complement strand
GGCGATGCGTCGCTGTACGAGCTGGAACGTCACTGGGGTGAGCTGCCGGATACGCTCACCGTGAACACCTCGGGCGGCTGGCATCTGTACTTCGGCTATGCCTCACCCCCGGCCCCTCTCCTGAAGGGAGAGGGGAGAAAGGGAGCCTCACCCCCGGCCCCTCTCCGTTCCGGAGAGGGGGGAAAGGCTGGAGGGGCGTCCGGAGAGGGGAGTAACGGCATCAGGCTGCCGGCCAACCTGGGTGACGACTTCCCGGGCCTGGACATCAAGGCCGCCGGCGGCTATGTCGTCGCGCCCCCCTCGATCCATCCGGATGGCTCGCAGTACACGTGGAAGCTCGGGCCGGATGACGTGCCCCTGGCGGAGCTGCCGGAGGCCTGGATGAAGTTACTGCAGACCTGGACCAAGGTCCCCGAGGATCGCCAGCCCTTGCGGGCAGGAATGCCCGCGCCACGCCCCCCCTCCCCAGTGGGGCGGCCATTCTTGGCCGCCGACAACCGGGACTCGCGGGCAGGAATGCCCGCGCCGCCCCCCTCCCCAGTGGGGCGGCCATTCTTGGCCGCCAATGATCGCCAGCCCTCGCGGGCACGGATGCCCGCGCCACAACCCCCCTCCCCAGTGGGGCGGCCATTCTTGGCCGCCAATGATCGCCAGCCCTCGCGGGCAGGGATGCCCGCGCCACAACCCCCCTCCCCAGTGGGGCGGCCATTCTTGGCCGCCGACAACCGGGACTCGCGGGCAGGAATGCCCGCGCCACAACCCCCCTCCCCAGTGGGGCGGCCATTCCTGGCCGCCAATGATCGCCAGCCCTCGCGGGCAGGGATGCCCGCGCCGCAACCCCCTCGGGAGGGGCGGCAGCCTCTGCGGGAGGGCCAACGTCACACCTCCCTGACGAGCCTCGCGGGGAAGCTCCTCAACGCGGGGCTGAGCACGCCCGAGCAGATCCGGGCAGCGCTCCATGCCGCCAACCGCGAGCGCTGCGATCCGCCCTTGCCCGAGTCCGAGGTGGACGCCATCGCCAACGCGTCGGGCGCGTGGGAACAACGTCGCACCCTCAGCCCCCGCGAGGAGGCCTGCCCCGACTGCGTGGAGGCCGCGCGCTACCTGCCTCCCCTTCGCCTCGGCAGCCCGCCCAGGAACGGTGGTGGCTTGGCCGGCTCGGCCAAGAATGATGGTGGCTTGGGCGGCTCGCCCAAGAGCTGCTCTGTCACGGGCGAGGCCGCCCGTGCCACCATGGACGAGCTGCCGAAGCGCAGGCCGCTGACGGGCCTCGACGTGAAGGCGATGGTGCGAGCGACGACGTGGATGTGGCCGGGCTGGATCGCCGAGGGGCACATCACCGTGCTCGCGGGCGAGAGCGGGGCGGGTAAGAGCTGGCTCGCGGTCGCGCTGGCCAAGTGCGCCGCCCACGGCCTCCCCTGGCCCGACGACGCGCCCGGCCTTGAGGGCCCGCGGCCCGTCCTGTGGCTGGAGTCCGAGGGCCGGCACGCCGTGCTGCTGGAACGCGCCGAGCGCCTGGGCCTCGACCCGAGACTGCTCCATTTCATGCCCAAACCCCTGCAGACGTACTACCTCGACCGGCCCGACGACTTCGACCAGATCTTCGAGGTCGCCGAGGTCTCGCAGCCGCGCCTGATCGTGGTGGACAGCTGGTCCAAGTCCCTCGCGGGCAAGGAGAACGACGCCGATGTGCGCTTCTGCCTGGACAGCCTCCAGGGCCTCGCGCGCGTCGTTCGCGCCCCCGTCCTGCTGGTCCACCACCTGCGGAAGCGCCAGCTCACCGACTACTCGGAGAGCTTCGACTTCGACCGCCTGCGGGGCAGCAGCGTGCTCGCGCAGGTCGCCGCCTGCATCATCGGCGTCGATCAACCCGACCGCTCCACCGAGAGCCGCCGCATCTCCTGCGGCAAAGCCAACCTCGGCCCCCTCCCCGACCCCTTCGGCTTCACCATCACCGACACCGGCCTCACCTTCGGCCCGCCCCCCGACGAGCACCACCAAACCAGCCGCCTCGACGAAGCCAAAGCCTTCCTCCGTCGCGCGCTCGCAGACGGGCCAAGGGCGACGAATGAGGTCAAGGAGGAAGCGAAGGAGGAGGGGATCAGTCAGGACACACTGCTCGCCGCGAAGCGGCAGGTCTGCCGCTTCAGCCGAGCGGGGGGCCGAGGCGGAACATGGCTCTGGTCGCTTGCGCCGAAGACAGACGAGGACAATGCCCCACATCACACAGATCAACCAGTTCAGGAGAAGGAAGCCTCCTAACCGAGTGAACCGTGTGTAGTGTGGCACGAGCAAAGGGGAGGGGGTCGCGAGGCCCCCTCCCAGTCGTTGATGTTGCCGTGCCGTGGGAGCGCGGACGCGTCCGCGCTCCCACGGAACGACCCCCCCTGCCAGGGCGGCGACACGATCCCGCCTGCCGTCGCGCATGCCAGCCATGGCAGAGGCGACAGACCCTCAAGACGCGCCAGGCAGCCAGTCTTGCTGAGTCTCGTGTAGATAGGGCAACTCGTGGGGCGGGCATTCCTGCCCGCCACGGGCCATTGGCGGGCAGGAATGCCCGCCCCACGAGTTCGCTCCTTGTTCCCCAGGATACACGAGACTCAGTAGGTTTCACAGCCGCATGGGCAGGTCTCTTCCCGCCGGCTGGCGAAGGACCGAAGTCGGTGGCTGGCTGTTCAGCCAAGGAGCCGGGTACCCCACGCGATAGGGGGAATCCCCGCCAACAGGACGCACCACCAGGGCGCTACGGCGGACCGACGCTGCACCGTCGTGCGGCGCTTCACCGGCATGTCGCCTGCGTGGTTACCAAGCGCCGCGAAAGGGTGAGTGGGATGCCGAAGAGCGAGCTGCTTGTGCTCGATCCCCAGAGCAACGAGTTTGAGGCATGGTTGACGAGGCCTGGGTTCCGCCGACCCGTCGCTACCGTACTGCACCACACATGGGTCCCCGCCGCCGCGCAATACCGGGGTCGGCAGACCATCGTCAATGTCGAGGCCTTCCACATGAAGCCAGTTGCTCAGGGGGGCCGCGGGTGGAGGGCAATCGGCGCCAACGGCTACGCCACGCCGGAAGGCAAGGTCGTCACGGGGCGGAACTTGAGCTACGACGACTGGGCGCATGCCAAGATCACACTCAGCAAGCCGGAGTCGGAAGCGAGGAAGGTCAGCGGCGGCCAAGCGGGGTGGTTCAACCGCAACGCCTATGGGCTTGAGACCGTGGCCAACTTCGACAGCGAACCCCCGTATGGGGATGGCCCTGCGGCACGGTCGTTCGAGACAGCCATGCGCGTGCTGACGACCGTCCATCGTGTGTTTGGGATCCCGGCTGACCGGCTGTTCTTCCACCGCGACGTTGCCGACAAGTCCTGTCCCGGAGAGCGCCTCGCGAGGGAGGCAGTCCGCGCCGACCTGGCCGCGAGGTTGGGCGAGGCCGCGCCGGTGGCGAAGGTTGTGCTCGATGGCGCGGAGGTGGCCTGCGCCCCGATGATGGTGGGCGACCGCATGACGGTAGAGGCTCTGCCCTTCTTGGCGGCGCTAGGGGTCGCCCCTGGACCCGCTGGCCCCTTCATCCATGCGAACGGACGCGCCTTCGTTGGCGAGCTCGCGCCGGTATGCGCGGCGGAAGGCTGGGAGCTGGCCTACCGGTCCATGCCACAGGGACCGCGGCTCTACGTAAAGCGTGCGCAGCAGTAGCGCTCAAGGAGAAAGGGGGACATCACACCAGTTCCAGACGTCGGAGATTGGTGTGGTGTCACCCTATCTTCCTGTCACCGACCCTCGCCGTACAGCCCGATCTCCCCGAACGGGATTGGCCGGAAGGCGCCGCCCTGCACGAGGGGTGAATCGGGCTTGAGCGTGAAGTCGCCCTTTGCGGCATCGACGAAGCCCGGGTCCTGCATGGTGACGGTGTTGTCCATCAGGTCCTGAATGCCCCGGTCGCGGGTCAGGAAGTCGCCGCAGTTGTAGGCCACGTTGCGCCAGACCCAGTTCGCGCCCTCGTTCTCGGCGAGGTGCGTCAGGTCGGGGTAGCGCGTGTTGCGCGGCGGCTCGGTGATGGCCATGTCCTCGATCTGCTTCACCACGCCCGCGCTGTCCAGGAACTGCTTCCAACGCTCCGGCCCCCAGCCCGAGAAGCTGATCCCGTGCAGGCAGTCCACGAAGACGTTGTTCTCGACCCAGTTCTCCTTGCCGCCGTGGATCTGCACGCCGCCGAAGAGGTTGCGCGAGGCGCGGCAGAAGACGTTGCCATAGATCAGCACGCGCGAGATCGCGTCATCGAGGCGGATGCCGGCCTGCCCCAGGCCGTGCTCGCTGCCGATGTCATGCCAGAAGTTGTAGCGGAGCACCACGCCGCGATAGGTCGGGTTGCCCCACATGTCGATGCCGCCCTGATCGTCGGTCTCCATGCAGACATGGTGGACCTCGTTGAACTCGATCAGGTGCTCATCCCCCTCGACGCGCATCGCGTGGCCCGGAGAGTTGTAGACCAGGTTGTGCGCGAAGCGATTGCCGACGCCGTCGGTCCAGAAGGCCGGCGTATAGGTGCGCCAGAGGCGGCTGAAGTCGTGGATGCGGCAGTTCTCGACGAAGTGCCCGCCGTGGGTCAGCGTCCGGCGGTCGCCGCCCTTCACCGAAGTCCCGTTGCGGCCGAGCGTGTTCAGGTCGCAGCTCAGCACGCCGTGGTTCGTGCCGCCGTCGATGGTGACCGCCGTTCCGCCGATCTGCCGGATTGTGCAGCCCTCGACGAGACAGCGCTCGCCGCCCTTGATGATGACGCCGTCGCTCCGGCCGAAGTCGAAGGTGAGCCCCTCGATCGTCACCCATGAGACCTCGGCCATCGTCACGAAGGGCACGCTCAGCATCGACAGCCGCACGTCGGCCTTCGCAGGATCGTACGGCGGGAGGAAGTAGAGCACATGGCTCTCGCGGTCCAGGTACCACTCGCCGGGCTGGTCGATCTCCTCGAGCAGGTTGAAGACGTAGTATGGCGCGTCCTGGACGATCTCGCCGTAGCCCGTTTGTAGCCCCGTCCTGATCTGACGCGTCTGAGTGTCGATGGACGCCACGGGCACCGCGTCATCCGCCCACAGCCAGCGGAAGTAGCCGTAGACCCAAGGGGCCTTCGCCTGCCCCCACCGGTCGGGCCGGTCGCCGTCGTACTCGAAGGTGCTCTTCGGGTCCAGGACCTTGCCCGTCTTCACGAAGCCCTCGTTCGGCCAGCGCGCGGGCGTCATCGGCTTCCCGTCGAAGTACAGCTCGACGACCGGGTACCCGGGCCGACTCATGCCGACGGGCTGGACTTCGCCGAGGTCGGTGATGCCCTGCGCTCCGAGATCGACCTGCATCACCTTCCCGCGCGCCTCCTCCGGCAGGCGAGCGAGGATCGCGGCGTCGGTCACCGGCGTGAAGCCCTCGACCTTGGCGCCGCCCGTGAAGGTGACGCTGCCGGGCCTCTCGGCGCGGTAGACGATGGGCGACTGCTCGGTGCCCGAGTCCCCGGCCTCCAGCGCCAGCGTCTCGGTGGCCGCGTAGTCACCCGGCCGGACGGTCACCGCGACGCCTCCGTTCGGCAGGCCGGCAGCCTTCAGCGCGCGGATCGCATCCCTCGCACCGCTGAGCGTGGCGAGCGGCCTGTCCTTGGTGCCGGCGTTCGCGTCCGACCCATCCGGCGCAACGTACAGCTCCACGCCGGGCTTCGGACGCTTTGGCAACTGCACGCGCGACCACGCGGGATCACGCGCGAGTTGGCCGGCCTTCAGACGCGCGATCTCGCGCAGGCATTCTTCCGCCTCCCACACGTGCGACGGCGGCACGCCGTCGAGGTCCTTCACCAGCCCGTAGGCCGAGGTCGCCTTCGCCCAGTTCTTCTGCTGCACGTAACTCCGCGCGAGGCAGAGCTGGGCGAGGCTGCGGAACTGCGGCGGTGCGTCGGCGACGCCCATCACCGCGGCGTACTGCTTGCGCGCGCCCTCGAAGTCGCCCGCCTGGGCCGCCAGGTGACCGGCCTGCAGGATCACATCCAGCTTCTCGCGCGGCGGAAGGTCCGCCATGCTCAGCACCTCCTGGAACTGCTGCTCGGCCTGTTCCCGCTTGCCGTCACGCGCGTACCGGCGCGCCAGGTTCAGGCGCAGGTTGGCGACCTCCCTGGGCGACATCTCGGCGGCCTTCGCCAGCAGCGTCTCATACAAGCTCGCCGGCGCGTCTGACGTGGCGACTGCCAGTTGCCGCAGGGGCGCTAGCGCCAGCGACCGCAGCCCCTCGGGCACGCCCGGTGCGTCCATCACGGGAGTCAACGCCGTCAGCGCGTCGCTCGTCCTCTGTTGAGCCAGCAGCGCCTGGCCGAGTCGCACGCGCGCCAGAGCGACGAACTCGGGCGCGAGACCGGTCAGCTTCGCCAGAGCCGCGAACTCCGTCGCCGCCGTCGCGCTGTCACCGCCATCCAGGGCCTTACTGCCCCTGGCGAAGCGCGCGGCAAGCGCATCGCTCAGCGGCGCACCGACGTAGGCGTGGCGCAGGATGTCGGTGGGGGAGAGCGCGCGCTTGTAGATCGCGACCTCGTCCACATCCAGCACGCACGAGCCCCAGCCATACCCCGCGAACCCAATGCGGAACTGCGCACCGGGCTTCGGCGGCGTGTAGTCACCCGTGTAGTCACCTCTCGCCATGCGCAGCCCATCGAGGTAGAGGGCCGTCTGCTTGCCGTCCCACAGAGCGACGAGGTGATGCCAGACGCGGTCCGGCACCGGCTGCGTGCGAATGGCGAAGGCGTTCACGGGCGCGGGCCGACCCATCTCGAACATGGTCGGCCGGTCGGGGTAGCTCATCGTGATGCGCCATCCATCCCAGAAGCCGATGCCGACCGAGAGCAGCGTGCCCGTCTGTGTGGGCGTATCGCCCGGTACGGTGCCCGGCCCGTTGACGCGCACCCACGCCTCGACCGTGAACTGCCGGTCGGTCACATCGAACGCGGGCGCGGCGAGGAACGCGCGGTCCAGGCGGACGGCCTGCTTCTCGGGCCAGCGCCCCTCGATCTTCTGCGCCGGCTCGTCCGGCTGCCGCGCCAGCGCGCGTGTCAGGGGCGCCTCGTCCGCAACGAGGTTCGGGATGAGGTCCCCCGCATCCCCCGTGCCCTTCTCGAAGGTGTAGTAGCGGAGCAGCGTCGGGTCCTTCAGCAGCGCATCGCGATGTGCGACCCACGCTGCGTAGGTCCCCTCCGCAGAGGCGATGGTCGCGAGCAACATGAGCACCACGCAGACGGGCGCGGCAATCGCTCTGGCAGACATGGCGAGAAGTCCCTCCGGTCGGTGGTGTGCGTGGGTCACCTGAAGGGTGCGCGATACGCACAGCATTGGGCGTGATGAATCACGCCCCTACACTTGGGCACGATGAATCGTGCCCCTACATGACGGCGATCTACCGCCGCTATTCACGTAGGGGCGCGATTCATCGCGCCCCATTGTGTAGGGGCGCCATTCATGGCGCCCGCCTACGCTTCCATTCACGCTCTCCGAGTGAGAGCGTAGCGCTCCCCCGCTTGCGTCGCGAAGGAGTAGATCCCCTCCACGGGGCCCTCGATGGGCACGGCATTCCCCTTCGTGTCGCGGACGGCGAGGCCGCCCTCCCACGGTGAGTAGAGCCGACACGGGCCGCCCTTCTCGCTGAGGATCGAGAGGGAGGTCACCACGCCGTCCTTCATGGAAGCGCTGACGAGGAAGGCGCCCTCGGCGCGGAAGGTGGTGAAGCTCGCGGGCACCTCCTTCGGCCAGCAGGGGAAGATGCGCAGCACGCCACCGTAGCTCTGCAGCATCATCTCCTGCAGGGGCGCGCAGATGCCCAGCGTCTCGGTCCACGCGCCGGCGTGGCCATAGTCCGCGACGCTCATCGCCCAGATGAGGCCGTTGGGATGACGCCAGCGCTCGACGAGGCGCTTCATGCCGAGATAGGCGCGGTCCGGCTCGATGACACCCGCGCGTAGCTGCGCCATCGCGCCGACCGGGTACTGGCCCGCATACCAGGTGCACAGGCCATCGGTCAGCGGCGGCCAGGGCTCCCCGCCGCTCTCGGACAGCCGCCGGTACGGCCGCCCCCATCCAAGCTCAGGGGCGCTCGCCTCGGCGAAGAGCTTCTCGAGTCCCTCGAGCTTCGTCGGCGGGTTGCCATCATCTCCCGCGCACTTGTCGAGGCGCTCCTGCCACGCGGACTGGAGGTCCTGATCCACGCCCAAGGCCTGCGCGGCGGCGAGCGCGGAACGCAGGCAGTAGCGGAGGTGCCGCATGACCTGGCCGCGGTCGGTGTAGTCCTTCGGGTCGCCGGTGAACCCGTCCTCGCCCTGGTTCGAGGGGAAGACGTGGTACAGGCCGTCATCGCCGAGCTTCATGAAGTCCGTGTAGAATAGCGCGCAGTCGCGCAGGACCGGATAGCCCACGTCGCGCAACCACGCCTCGTCCTTCGTGTAGAGATAGCGCCACCAGTATTGGTTCGACGCCCAGCCCGTCATGTAGGCCATGCGCCCCATCGGCACCGCGCCGAGGGCGTCGTCCACGGACAGGATCGGGTAGCCGGAGAGCTGCACGAAGATGCCGCGCGTGCCGTAGTAGCGCTCGGCGAGGAGCTTGCCCATCTGCACGAAGTAGCCCATGCCGGTGAAGTACGCATCACCCAGCTCGATCTGGTTCGCGGTGTAGTCGCCCCAGTAGGGCTGCTGGTAGTTGTAGTTCGTGTGGTAGTCGCCGTGCCAGTGGGAGTAATCGCGCACGGTGCTCGGCAGGAAGAGGCCGGGCG
>VGFC01000326.1 GCA_016869045.1 Armatimonadota bacterium | reverse complement strand
CGGCAGGTCGCCGCTCCAGAACTCATCCACGATCAGCCCGTCCAGCAAGGGGTCTTTCATGCCGGCATTGCCGCCCCAGAAGGCCTCTGCGTCATCGGCGGTGACGGCCTCCTGCTTCCCGATCCCGAGCGCCATGCACTCCACGATCCACCGCCTGCCCTGTTGCTTCCACTCCTCGGCGAACGGCCGCTGCGCATCGCTGCCGTTGCCGACCATCGTGTTGAGGTTCGGCAGTACATGCCGTTGGAGGAAGGGCCAGTCATACTTGCCGTACTCGCTCACATGCGGGTCGGCGCCGAACTTGGCGAACAGCAGCTCGGGAATGGTGCGGATCGTCAGGCGCGACAGACCTGCTGGTCGCTGCTGGTTCTCATGGACCAACAGCAGCGTGTGCTCGCCGGCGGGCAGCCACCGCATCGCCTCTTGCGTCGCCTCGTTCTCGCGCTCAACGTAGGCCAGGACGTCAGTGCTCTTGGGGTCGTCCAGAACAGCCTTCGCATCGCCGGCCCCAGTCAAGCGGAAGAAGACCCATCCGTCGCGCGGATTGGTGAAGCGCCACGGACCGCGGCCGGGCTTGTCGGTTGCGAGCAACTCGGTCACCAGGTTGTTCAACCGCGTCATTCCTCGCTCACCCTTGGTTGCGGGCCACGTGAACCTCGCGAGGCCCGCTCGCCCGATGGGTTTGCCTGCCTCGGCCTGCACTTGCGCTTCATACTCGCCGGCCGAGCGGCCCGCGAAGTCGATCGACAAGTCGGTGCTCCCGAACGCCGTCAGCGGGCCCAGCCGCTGCTTCAGCGCGGCCTCATGCGTGTCGGTCCTGGCGATGCTGACCACCGCGCGCGTCCCCTCCGGCAGCTCGCCCAGCCCGCGCGTATGGACCCGCATCAGCACCTTGCCCATGTACGGGTACGGTCGCGCGGTCACGCTCAACTCGTTCGAGAGGTGCGTCGTCCGGTAGTGCCCCTGTATCTCCTCTGCGGTCAGCGCCCGGCTGTAGATGCGCACCTCATCCACCTGGCCGCCGAAGTGCGCGCCCTTGGTGAACTCCTCGGTGCCCGCGCTCTTCCCGATCCACAGGTTACCGCCGGCGGTAATATATTTTACATCCGAAATATTTTGTCCCGCGAGGCGGCCGTCAATGTAGAGCTTCATCAGCGCGCCGTCGAAGGTGCCGACGACGTGGTGCCAGACGCCCTGCGACAGCGGCGCCTTGCAGTTGTTGCCGCCCCCGCCGATGTACCACCAACACTGCCCGTCGCGGTAGTAGGTGAGCACATAGCTCCCGTAGTCCTTGCCGACGATCCCGGCCTCACCCGCCGGCAGGGCCTCGGGGTAGACCCACGCCTCGACGCTCACGGTCTCCCGTAGGTCGAGGTCCGCGCTCGCCCCGCAATCGACGAAGTCGTCCTGCCCGTCGAGCTTCAGCGCCCAACCCTCGCCGAACCGGGCATACGTTGCGCCGCTGATCATGCCATCGATGCCTCGTCCACTGGCATCGCGGAACGTTGTGCCTTGCCCCTCATCGCACGGGTAGTGGAGGACCAGGCCGTCCTCCGCCGCCCAACCGACCGTCGCCGACAGTAGCCACACCACCATCACCGGTCTCACCTATCATCCCTCCAGTCCGTCGCCGTCATCCTGCCTCCATCCTGTGTATCCTGTTCACTCGCCGTTGCCTTCAGCGCGCGTACTCCACAGCGACCTCCTCGTCGGTCAGCGCCCGATCCCACAGCTTCACTTCATCCAGCGCGCCGTTCAGCCAGTGCATGCCGCCGTACGTGCCGAGCTTCAGGTCATGCGCGCCGGAGTGGAACGGCTCGTCGAGAGTCCGCTCGCTGACCCGTTCGCCATCCCGGTAGAGGAGCGCAGTAGACGTCTTTCCATCGCTGTGGAAGGCGGCGGCGACGTGATACCAGCGCCCGAGTTCCCACGTCAGCGCTCCGCTCGCGAAGCTGGTCCCCCACTGGTGCTTCTCGTTGCCCACCTCAAGCGTCAGCGCGTAGCTCGGTGGGTAGCCGATCCACCACCAGAAGTGCTGCACCGGCGACTCGGGGCCCTTGTTGACGAGCGTCGCACCGTTGCCCTGCACGGGCAGCGCGTCCAGACGCACCCACGCAGAGAGACTGAAGGCCTTCAGGTTGTTGTAGGCCCAGTTGCTCGGCATCGTCACGGCGCCGCTCTTGCCGTCGAAGCGCACAGCCTGGCCGATCTTGCCGGGCGTCCACTTGGCCCCGCTGATCACGCCATCACACGGCGGCGGCTGTGAGGTGTCGGCGGCGCGGATACCGCTGCCCTCGTCGAGCGGCCAACATCCGATCAGGCCGGGCTTCTTCGTCGCAACCGAGAGCAAGCTCTCCGGCGACGCGCCGAACAGCACCGGCACCCCTTCGAGACGTAAGCCGACGCCCTTCAGCGGCGCATCGCCATCGGGCTTCACCTCGACCGACCACACGCCCGGCTTCACGGCGGGCCGGATCTCCTCATACGCGTCCAGCTCGCCACGCACGCTGCCCGCCTCGCGACCCGTGGGATCGCGGAGCGTCACGACCGCCGCGTTGCCCGGCTTGCGCGCCTGACAGCGCAGGCTGAACTCCTCGGCCCGTTCGGGGACGACGAAGTAGAGCGTCGTCGGCGCCGCCACGCACACCGACGCCGGCGGCTCGTTCTGTGCGCGAGCGATCTCCGCCGGCGCCTCGATGTCGCCGCCCTTGATCTTGCCCTTCCAGGGGACGACGTCGGCCTGCACGAGGTCGCTGCCGCGGCCGGCCTGCTTGAGCGTAGTCTCGATCTCGCGGTTGGCCCAGGCGCAGTCCCGCCAGTAGTCCTCGAAGTATGCGGGCTCGTTCAGATACGCGTGTGTCGCGCCCCAGTCCCGGTACAGGCGATCCCCCGGCCAGTACCACCAGCCCTCGTCGTTCACCGCCAGGTTGTACGCATGGCTCCCCAGGAAGCCCGGCTGGAGCACTCCGGTCCCACTAAACGAGGTCTCGGTCAGGGCTCCAGTCCCGCCGACCCCGCTCGGACGCGTTGGCGGAAAGTGAAGGTCCCACAGCGCGCTGCCTTGCAGCACGTTCGCGCCCCAGTCCTTGAAGCGCTGGTGCGTCTTGTCGAGCCACTCGCGGTCGTAGCCGACGCTGTAGTAGGTGTGCTCGCAGAAGTTGATGACCGGCAGGTCCGGCTCACTCAGCCCGCGCGCCAGGCCCTCACAGAACCAGTTGCCGATCTCCAGCACGTACACGCACCAGAGCAGGTCCGGGTCGATGGCGTGCAGCTCCTCCCGAGACCACGCGGCGATGTCAGCCATCTGGTCTGCAAGCCAGTCGAAGTACTCGCCCTGCAGCTTCTGCGCGACCAGCCAGTCGTAGCGCTCCTTGCCCGTGGTCTTCTCCCGCAGGATCGCTGTATCGAGGCCCTTGCTCTTCAGGAAGCCGCCCAGACAGTGGTCGCAGAAGCACGTCCCGGTCAGCATGTAGTGCCCATAGCTCCAGCACTGGTACATCTCCGGGTCGATCGCGTAGCCGACGACGTATGGGTTGTCCTGCGCGAGCTTCGATACCTCGCGCCCGCGCCGCAGCACGAGGGCTTCCCAGTACTCGCGGCGCAGCGGGCAGGGCGCCAGGGGCTGATCGTCCTTCGGCTCCGTGTAGAGGCCCGGCGGCAGGCCCTCGAAAGCCTCCACCTCGTAGCTCGTGCCGCCGAGGTCGATGGCGACGATCGTCCGCAGCTTCACCTTGGCCGCGTAGTCGGTCCATCGCTTCACAAGACCCGCCCACGCCGCGAGGCCGTCGTCAGCGACGAAGGACTGGCGCAGGCTCTCGACATCAACCATCGCGCAGTTGAACCCGCCGAGCTTCAGGTCGCGCAGGAAGTGGTAGTGCATCGGCGAACGCAGGTACTCGCTTCGCGAGCCGCCGTCGATGGCCCAGTGCGCGTTGCGCACCGTGACCTCCGCCGCGCTCGACGACGCCGGGCCGGAGTCCAGCAGCACCACGTAGTCACCGGGCGCCAGGCCCTTCAGCGCCACGTCTTGGGCGCGGTTCGGGGCAACCAGCCCGGTCTTCAGCTCCTCACCCGCAGGCGAGTACACGGCATAGCTGACCTGCGCGAAGTGCTCCGAACCCTCGACGTTCCGGAGGCGCAACCCGAGCGTGCGCCTCTCATCCACCATCACCCGCAGGTAGTGCCGCCCGCGCAGCACGACCGGCGCGCTCTTGCCCGGCTCGATTCCCGGAACAGCGGGCTGGGTCAGCATGACCGGCATCGGATCGATGTTGGGCTGATGGAACAGCGTCCCTCGCAGCCGCTCCGTCCGCAGCCACTGCGCCGAAGGCTTCAACGCCCCCAGGTCCGCAGCCTGCGCCGTGAGGGAGGTGACCCCGACCAGGATGCTCAGCATAGCCGTGCGCATCGTGCATCCCCTCCTGTGCCGTCTGGCGTTCCTGTTACCTATGGCCCGTTACCTGTTACCTCCCACACGGCAACCGCATCAACCGCCATCGACGCCGCGCCGGACCATTGTATGCGCGTCTCGAAGTTGCCTCCGGGGTGCTCGAACGGGATGACCACCCAGCGGTACTGGTCCAGCGGCAGCTCCTCGGCGCGCAGGAGCCGCAGCCCGGTCTGCGGCGTGCCACCGGCGACGCAGATATCCATCGTCGCCAGGAGGCCTGCGCCCTCGTCGAGGCGTCGCACGCGGAACAGCGCCACGTACTTGCCCGCCGGAAGCGGCGCATAGGGGCCGAAGACGATATGAGTCGCCTCGTCCTGGCCCTTCCGGGCCACCCACTCGTTCCCCTCGCTGGCCTGCGCGTTGGCTTCCTGCTTGCCCGACCGGTGCGCCAGCGTCTCGGCCTCCAGATAGGTCGCGGGAATCAGCCGCGCACCGGCGGGCAGTTCGCCCAGCACCTCATCCCGCGGAATGCGGCGCAGGCGAACCTCCGTCGTCCGCGTGCCGAAGGCGCCTCGCGCCTCCAGTGTGATCGTCTCCCCAGCGGGCCAGCCGACAGCGGTGAGGGTCGTCTCCTGCGCCGGCTTCAGCACCGCGCGCTGCGGGTCCAGGGACGCCCCCTCGAGGCCCGCGCCCACGCTGAGCGCCACGTCCTGCGGGTTCTCGGTCATGTTGCGGACGGAGCCCTCCAAAGCGAGGTCGGTGCCCTCAATGCCGGCCACGACGAACGGCACGCGCAGGAGGATCTGCTGCTTGGCCATCTGCTGCCGCCAGAGCTGCGCAAGGTGATCCGGCCTGACAGCCACGTACTCGGGGCCCAGCTCCTTCAGCACGTCCTGCAGCATCGGCAAGTCCGTGAACCAGTTGAGCGCGAAGACGTGCAGGAACGCCGGGCGCTGCGGCGGCGTCATGCGGCGGACGTCCGCGACGAGGTCCTTGATCCGCTGCTCACGGGTCGCGTCCATCGTCCAGCCGGTGACCGCATGGAACACGGGGACATTCCGGGCCGTCGGGTAGGTCGTCTCCTGGCCCGGCGGCAGGCGGCGCCCGTAGTCCGGGAAGAGCGCTTCCAGGAAGGGGATGCGCCCGGCGTAGCGCGAGATCACCCTCTGCCCTGTTGCGTTCATGATCCAGCACTGCGTCTCGTCCGCTCGCCGCATGTACTCCCCCGTCTGCGCGAGGAACTCATCATAGACGCGCTGCCGGTCGGGGTCGCGATAGCGCTTACCGTACAGGTCCGGGTAGGTGTACCCGACGCCCGACACCGCGCCGAGGAAGTAGTCGCCCTCCGTCGCAGTCGAGTAGTAGTAGTCCACGATATCGGGGATGAGCACGCTCGCCGAGGGCGAGAGCGTCCAGCCGATGGGATACTGCCCGCGCACCTTGTCCTGCCAGAGCTGCGGGAAGTTGCCGCTGGTCAGGACGGGCAGGTTGTCGCCATCGGAGATGATATAGGACAGGTAGACCTTGTCCGGCTGCAACTGCGGCGCCGGCGGCGCGGGCTTCTGGCGGAGCTGCTCGATTCGCATGCCCGAGTGAACCGTGAGGTTCGAGGTGTCAATAGTGCCGACGAGGTACTTGCCGAACTCCGCGAAGAGGCTGACGCCCGGCCCCTCGCCGATGCCGACGTCCTTGCCGGCGTAGGGGTAGCTCATCACCGGGATGTTCACCGGCATCTTCGCCAGCAGCTCCTCCATCAGCCGCACCTCGTCATTGGGCGAGGCGTACTTCCGCGCGCCGTCCAGCGCGCCCGACAGCCAGAAGATGAAGACCTTGTTGGCGACGAGGTAGTCTCTCAGCGCGAGATGGTCCGGCCAGGAGCACGCGATCACGTGGTGGTTGAGCTGCGGCCAGAGGTTGTCGAAGGCCCAGCGATAGGCCTCGACGCTCGTCTGCCAGCGGCCGCGGAGGTCGTCCAGCACGGGCAGCGAGAGCTGCTTCGCGATCCTCGGCGAAACGACGAGGCCGTCCTTCACTGAGGCGATCATCGTCGCGACGTTCTTGCTCGCCGGCAGGTTGGGGTCAGTGATGACGACACCTTTGTACGAGTCCCGGAACCGATCGAGCAACGACATCGGGTCGGCGACGGTCTCCGTGCCCTCGATCCAGCTGCGGTCCTGGATATGCTGCAGCCACTGCGGGTCGATGGGCGTCGCGAGGCAGTACAGGCGCGGCTGCGTGCGGTTCACGAGGCCCTGCAGCGAGTAGATCATCATCCGCACGTCCGTGCGCTCCTTGCGCAGGTCGCACACGAGCAGCGTCCTGGCCGGCGGCGCTGAGCGCGGGAAGACGTCGGGGAACGGGCGCGGCTCCGTGTAGTACGCCAGGTCCTTCGGCTCGCCGCTCGGCACCGCCTCGGGCACGCGCCACAGCCCCTTCGAGACATCCGCGCCCGCGAAGCGGAACAGGCTCACCCGGTCAACCCGCAGCGGTGCATTCCCGTTCCACGTGAAGCGGCATTCGAGCTTGCCTCGCTGGTAAGCGAAGCCCAGCGGCACCTGCACGTACTCCCCGACCGTCAGGTCCTGGGCGCTCACCTCCCACGCGCCCAGCATCTCCTGCGCATACGAAACGCAGGCATCGAGGCCGCCGGCCAGGTCATCATCCGGTGGCGCCAGCAGCTTCATGCGGAAGAAGGCGACATAGCTGCCGGGCTCTACCTCGATGTACGGGCCAAACAGCATTGTCTCCGGTTGGTCGGTGCCGGGCGTGGCCTCCCACGCCTTGCCGCCCTCGGCCTCCGGGTCATCGACCAGGCGGCCCGTGTTGTGCCCAGCCGCCTCAGCCTCCCACTCCTTGGCGAGTGTATAAGTGCCCTTCGGCAGCGACGCGAGGTCCTTCACTTCCGCACCCACGGCCTGCGGCAGCCCCTCCGGCGTCTGCGCCTCGCAGCCAATGCCCGCCAGTCCGAGCAGTGTCGCCACCAGAATCGCTGTGGTGCACGTTCGCATCTCCGTCCCCTTCTCGGCGTCTACCCATCCGCCGTCTTCAGGTTGATGTCGTCGAAGTCGATCTCGCCGGTACACGGCAGCAGGCCGAGGAACAGCGCCATGCGGATCGCGCCCTCGGGCGCCGTGGCAGTCTCGGTGAAGCTGGTCCAGTCGTACGTCCCCTGCGACAGCTCGGGATGATGCTCGCGGTTGAGCAGATACGCCCGCTGGCGGTGCTGGCCGGTCTCGTTGGTGAACTCGAGCCAGATCGCGGGCGAGCCCTTCTCCGTCGGCGTGAGGTCCTTCCCGCGCAGCTTCATCGACACCGTGACCTGCGGCGCCGGGGATGTCCACGATGAGGATGTCCTCCTCGGCCGTGTGACTGCAGTCCACGATGAGGTTGTCCTCGACAATGTGGCCCGGCCCCGCGCCCGAAGCCCCAATCCCGCTGCCGCACAGGTAGAAGTTGCACCGCCGCACGATGCTCGTCCGCCCGTGCAGGAACAGGCCGGCCCGATAGCAGTGCGTGAAGAAGCAGTCCTCCACGACGCAGTCGTTCCCGCACACGTAGATTCCCGTGCCCTGCCAGCTGAACTCGAGGCGCCGGATCACCCACCAGGCGGCCGGCGTCTCGATCTTGAAGAAGGAGTAGGACGCCGGGCGCCGCCCGTATTGCAGTGGGCCGAGCGAGGCGGGGTCCTTGCCGTCCGTGTTCCAGGTCAGCGTGCGGTCAGACTTGCGGTAGGTCGCCCAGTTGAGCTGCTCGTCCTTCGGCGGGCCGTCCTGCATCAGCGTGACGATCCCCTTGCCGTTCGCGATCAGCAGGAAGTCCTCCGGCACGTCCTCGGTCAGCGAGACGCGGAAGCACTTCGTCCCCGCGATCGCCTCCCACGCCCCGGCGGCCGGCAGGGGTCGGGGCTGGTAGCCGATGCGCACGCGGTCGTCCTTCCACGCGCTCAGCGTGATCGGCGCCGCCTGCGTGCCGGCGTTCGTGATCCGCACCACGTCCTCGTAGTCCCCGGCCTTCACCCAGACGGTGTCGCCCGGCTGCGCGGCGTTCACCGCCGGCTGGATCGTCTTGAACGGCTGCTCCTCGGCGCCGGGGTTCGTGTCGGAGGCCTGCGGGTGCTTCTGATCGACGAACAGCTCCTTGGCCTGCGCCCCCAGCGGAATCAGGATGAACATGCACGCCACTCGAAGAGACCGGCAGCTCACGGTCGTCACCTCCCGAATGCGAATCCGCGATCCCCGTCCCCATGTAGGGGCGCGATTCATCGCGCCCAAGTGTAGGGGCGCCATTCATGGCGCCCGCCGCACTCCCAACCGACCGCTCTCTTCGCCTACCGACCGGCTCTCAACCTGCTTCGGAGCAGAGGAGGCCCAGCGCGCGTGGTCGAAGAGGCCAG
>VGFC01000325.1 GCA_016869045.1 Armatimonadota bacterium | reverse complement strand
GGGGGAAGGCTCTCGGGATCGAATTCGTCGGCATGCGGCTCGGTTGCTTCCACTCGGGACGACCCTCCCGGAGGGGAAAGGGGTGGTGAGCATCGGCCCACGGCGTCGCCGGCGTCCGACCGTGGTTCGACGGCCTGTAACGTCTCCCCTCGTAGGGAGTGTGCCCCAACTCCGTACGAAGGAATTGAGCGAGGGGAACCAGTTGTACGAGGAACGCGGTCCCGCCTTTCCGGGATGCGACGTTCGCCGCTACTTGCGGAAGTCTACGCGCGGGTCAAACCCCGGCGGGCGGTACGACGGATCGCTGCTCAGGTACAGGGCAGACAGTCGCGGACCGTTCGGCGCATGGGACGGCTCGAAGGCGACGGAGAGCGTGTGCGTGCCGGCCTTGAGCGAGAGCGAGTCGAAGGGCCCAGCCCACCAGCCGGACATCATCTTGTCGGTGAACCACGTCTCCTCGCCCGGCTTCACGCCGTCCAGGTGGCGCGTCAGCGTGCAGGGGAAGCGCAGCCGCCAGTTCGTGCCCTGAAGCTGACTCCCGTCGTCACACTCGATCCAGAAGAGGGAGACGTTCTTCGCATCCAGCGTCGTGTACCGCGCCCAGACATAGTAGACGTCGTCGCGGGGCACGTCGAACTGCCACGTCGCTCTGGGATGGGGTGCGTCGGCGGCCAAGGCGGTAGGCACGAACGCGCACGCGACGCCCTGCGACTCCGTCGGCTCCAGGCCGCCGGAGAGTGTGGCCTGGTTGATCCCCAGCTCCACCGTCGCGGTCTCCATCGGCGGGACTTCGACCCGAAGCATCGCCGGAGCGGACGCGAGGCCGCGCCTGTTCACCGCCAGGACCTTGTAGTACAGCGTCGATCCGGGCCTGAACCCCCAATCGAGGCCCTCCGTCCCGCGGCCCGAGGTCAGGAGACTCGCGTTTCCGGGCGCGAAGTCCGGGCTGTCACCCACGTGGACCGCGTAGTAGTCGAGGTCGGGCTCGGCCGAGGGCGTCCAGGCCACCCGCACTTGCTGCGGCGTCGCCTCCGTGAGGTGCAGGCCCTGCACTGGCGCTGGTGTGGGGTCGCGGTCGTCGAGGCCCACCGGGCGGTCGGCTGCGTCAGAGGTCAGCATCAGCAGGTCCGCACACAGCCCGTCATCGGTGCTCTCGAGGACCAGCTCTTGCCGCCCATCCAGCAACGGAAGGGATTGGTCGGCCCGTGCCCATTCCCAGTCGGGGGAGCCGATCCGCACCGTCACCTCGCGTCCGCCGACGCGGCACCGGAAGGCGCCCTGGCCGCGTCCCCGCAGCCAGAGGATGTACGAGCCGCTCGCGGGCACGCTGACCTGTAGTGCGGTCTGCCCGGTCACCTCCTCCGGCGCTTCCTTCCACAGGCGCGCGCAGCGGAAGTTGGAGCAGCTCCCGTCGAAGTACTGGCGCATGGGCGGCGTCAGCACGCCCTCCTCCGGGTCGGCGTAGATGCGGTAAGCGGCCGCGTCCCCGGTGCGGACCTCTGCCGAGTAGAGGCCCTCGAGCCCGGAGTGCTCCTCGGCGGCGACGGCGTAGAAGGCGGGGCCGGCGGGCGGCGTGTCGCTGAACTCCGTTGCGTCCACCTGCGCCGCGTTGATCCGCCGATACCCGCGCCCGCTCTGGCTGCTCCGGTAGACGTTGTAGCCCGCGGTCTCCCGCGCGACAGCGGGCGGCTCCCAGGCGAGACGCACGGAGGCGCCTTCGCGCGTCAGGGTCACGTTGCGTGGGGCTTCCGGGCGGCGAGTGACGGCCACATGGACATCCGTATCGCCTAGCACGTCACACATGTAAGCGATCTTGGTGGCGTCGGGGCTGATGCGGGAGTACGTGTTGCTGTCCCACGAGTTGCGCGAGGTGAAGTCGTGCACGATCTGCAGGACGGTGCCGGTCTCGTGGCCGTCGATCAGCAGCCGCTTGCCGGCGACCGCGCCGTCCGTGCCGTTCGTCACGAGCCACCGATCGTCGTCGGAGAGCTGGCCGTAGTCGGAAGGCACATCGGCCGTCCAGTTCGACCAGATTCGCACTTGGTCGCCGTTCGTCTCGTCACAGGGCAGCAGGCCGACCTTGTGGGTCAGCATCATCGTGCCATAGCGCCCGACCACGACGCCGCGCCCGAAGATCTCGTGGCCGCCATACGTTGGGTAGTGCATGAGCCGGATGTCGCCGGTGGCCAGGTTCATCCGCCACGGCTGGAAGAAGTAGCACCGCTGCCAGGTGATGCTGCGGTCCTCGTCGCAGTAGCTCGAACCCTTCATCCGCATCGGCAGCGGCACGCGGCGCACGCGCTGATCGGGCGGGGCGGCCGGGTCGATGAGGTAGATCGCGCGCCCCTCCTTGAGGCCGAGGATCAGCTTGCCCGAGTACGGTGAGGGCCCGAATTCGGAACCCCCCTCATCCGTGCTGTCCCACTCGGTGACCATGGTTGCCGCGCCCGTGCGCAGGTCCACCGACTGGATGACGTAGTGCGCCTTGCCATCCGCCTCCGAACTCTGAAGGAGGTACATCACCGAGGGGTCGGCGCGGGTCATCACGGGCGCGCCGCGGAGGTCGGGGAACTCGCGCATGGCCCCCTTCCCCAGGTCGTAGACGACGAACCCGCGGAAGCTCCGGTTGTAGATGGGCAGGATGGACCCGTCGGCATTGAACTTGTCGGCCATCTCCAGGCGCACGCTGCGCGTCAGCTTCCAGACCACCGCGCCCGTGCTCGTATCGCGGAAGATCGCCTTCTCCTCGGGCATGTCGAGCCGAACGGGGGCACCGGCGCGGGCGTTCAGGGCCTCCAGGCCGTGGTAGGGCTGCGGCTCGCGGCGCTCCAGGCGCAAGTCCAGGCCGGCGGGGATGAAGCCGGCCTGCTCCTCGGGGGTCAGCGACTCGACCAGTCGCACCTCGTCCAGCGTCACCTTCCCGCCCGTGTTCAGGAAGGTGAGCCGCAGCTCGACCGGCTGTTGGCCCTGCAGGCTGCCCTTCTGCAGGTCGCGGAGGTCCACCGCGTGCAAACCCGTTGTGTAGCAGGCCTTCGTGTCCCAGCCGTTGATGCCGAGGGCCATGTGGGTGCCGGCGAAGGTCACCCGCGCGACGAGGTAGTGGTACCGGTCGAAGTCGACGGTGACGGGGTACTTGCGGTGGATCATCGCGAGGCCGGCGGGCGTGTTCTTGTCCCAGTCCGGCCAGGTCGGCGCCCAGGCGGCCGACGCTCCCGTCATGAAGGTGCCGGCGAGGGTCGTGAACGTCGTCTGCTGACCGTCGCTCGTGATCGACTCCATCCCCGTCAGACCGGGCCAGTCGGCAATCTGCCACTCACCCGGGACGGAGAAGTCCTCCACGAAGCCGACGCGCTGCGCGCACACGCGCACACTCCAAGCCGCGACGAAGCCCACGAGCCACAGCCGAGTCTTCACGGGGTGCGTGCCTCCCTGAGTGCCGTGGCGGTTAGTGAGTCACCCGTAGACACGGAGCCAGTGGGGCGGGCATTCCTGCCCGCCACTGCCTCTGGCGGGCAAGAATGCCCGCCCCACCGGTCCCGTGTTTCTGCGAAGCGCGATAGGAGTTCCGGGGCCCTATCCGCTTCCCGCCAACCTAACCGTCTTGAACCGCATGGTCGGCATCTTGGCGCCGGGCTCTTCGCGGTAGTCGGAGGAGATCGCATCCAGGCCCTGGAGGAACTCCAGGAAGGAGCCGCCCAGGGCGGCGTTGCGGATCGGGTAGGCGATCTCGCCCTTCTCGATCTTGAAGCCGAAGTCCAGGGTGGACGAGAAGTCACCGGTCGTGCCGTCCGCGCTCGGGCCGCCGGCTGTGACGTAGAGGCCGTCATCGATCTCGGCGATGAGGTCCTTCGCGGGGCGTGTCCCGAGGCAGACGTTCACATTGGTGGGGCTGATGCCGTCGCCCGCGGAGTGGCCGGTGTTCGGCTCGCCGGCCTTGTTCGCGGTGTAGTGGTTGTGCAGATACGAGACCAGCACGCCGTCCTGGACGATAGTCAGTGGCCGGTGCGGTACCCCGTCCGCATCGCAGCGGCTGGAGGAACGGCCGCGCGGGATGAGCGCGTCGTCGGTGATCGTGAGGATCTCAGGGGCGATCCGCTGGCCGCGCTTGCCGATCAGGTACGAGCGCTTCCGCTGCACATCCTCGGCGTTCGCCTGGCTCGCGATGGAGTAGTAGATGCTGTCGGCGGCCTGCGGGCCGAGCACGAGCGGGTAGTCGCCGGAGGGGATGTCGCGGGCATCGAGGTACTCCAGCGCGCCCTTGGCTGCGACCTTCCCGATGCCCTCCGGCTTGAAGTCCTCCATCACGCGGCCGTAGGTGTGCTCGAACCACGTGCCCACGCTGTCTCCTCGCCGCACCACCGCGCGAATGTAGCAAGAGAGGCCGCTGTAGGGGGTAGTCACCTGCACCCCGACGGAGTTGGCCATCGCCGAATCGCCGACACCGAAGCCTGCGCCGCCGCTGACGATGGCCTCGGGCACCGCCGCCAGCGCCTCATCCGTGCCCTCCAGCGCCCAGCGAACCACCTGCGCGACCGACAGCCCGGCCATGCGCTCATCATGCAGGCCCTCCACCTCGGGCAGCGGCTCGGGTCCGGGAAGCGCCACGAAGTCCGGGTCGGGGTCCGACTGCTTCGCGAGAGCCGCGGCGCCCCGCGCCGCCTCCTCGATCCGGTCCCAGTCCAGCACGTTCACGCCGGTCGAGCCGACGCCGCCCCTGCACCAGGCCCTTACCGACACGCCGCTAGACTCGCGCTGCTGCGAGGTCTCGATGGCGCCCTTCTCCAGCGATACCGAGAAGTTGCGCCCCCGGCTCGCATGGGCCTGAGCGAACTCCGCCCCCGCGCCCATCGCCACCTCACACGCCTGCACCGCAATGTCGAGTAGATCGCCCATCACTGCGCCTCCTGCGGTCGTCCTTTGCCGTGCCCGTCACCCAGCACGTACATGGGAATCCGCGACATCGGTTCTTGTGCGCCATGAATGGCGCCCCTACATGGGCGGGCGCGATGAATCGCGCCCCTACACGGGGACGGCTCGGGCGAGAATCGCGGGTTCCTGTCTAGCACCCACCAGCGTCGTCACAGCCGTTCCTGTCCGCCGACGATGAGTTCCTTGACCCGCACGTACGGGCCGCCGCCGTTGGTCGGCATCGACTGGCCGTTCTTGCCGCACGAGCCGCCCATCGTCAGCAGCTCGAACTCCTCGGTCAGGCCGTCCACGTTGGCCAACGTATCGAGGATCATCCCGGCCACCGACACGTCCCTGAGCGGCTCGCCGATCTCGCCGTTGCGGATCATTCGGCCGCGACCCGCGTGGCACGTGTACTGGCCCTTGGCGGTCATCACATAGCCCCACTCGCCGCCTTCGAGCAGCACGCCCAAGTCGATGTCTCGCGCCAGCTCCTCGAGCGTGGACTTGCCCGGCAGCACGATGGTGTTGCTCATCCGCACGATCGGCCGCGAGGCATACCCATCCGCACGACCGCTGCCGTTCGGCTCCACCCCGAGCTTGGCCGCGGTCTCCAGGGTGTGCATGTAGCCCTTCAGCACGCCGTTCTCGATCAGCGTGCGTCGCTGGCCCGGTGTGCCCTCCGAGTCGTACCGGTAAGAGCCCCAGGAGAGGGGGATGGTGGCGTCATCGACGACGGTCACCAGTTCGGAGGCGACCGGGGTGCCGAGCTTGCCGTCCAGGATCGAGTCGCCACTGATGACGGCATCAGCCTCGGCGTTGTGACCGAGCGCCTCGTGGATGAAGACCCCCACGATCGTTGGGTGCAAGATGACCGGGAACTTGCCGGACGGGGCACGCGCCGCCGTCAGCAGCATCACCGCGGTGCTCCCCGCCTTCTCGCCGAGCCTAGCCGGCTCAGCCATCTCGGTCACCTCGAACCCGCCGAGAGAGGACTCGTGCTCGAAGCCGTTCTGCCGCACATCCCCGTCGGCCGCCGTGACCCGCACGCTCAACCGGGTGCGCGTGACCGTCTGGTCGATGTCCACGCCCTGCGTGCTGCAGACCGTCTCACGCACCACGTCGTCTCCATACGACGCGAAGCTGTTGGCGGTCCGGTCCGCGGTCTGCGCGGTCGCCGCCGCCTCCAGAGCGTCCACCACGGCCATCTTCCGCTCGAGGGAAACGCTGCGCGGATCGACCTCACAGGGCGCGACGTACTCGTCCTGGTGGGCCTCGAGCGTCGCCATCACGCCCGGCTCCGCAATGCGCGCCTGCGAGGCCTTCGCCATGTCCACCGCCGCCTCCAGGCAACGCTTCAGGTCGTCGCGGCCCACTTCGTTCGTCGAGGCGAAGCCCCAGGCGCCCTCCAGCAGCACGCGGATTCCCACGCCCAGCGAACTGCCCTGTCGCAGGCGATCGGTCTTGCCGTCTTGCCGCCGGAGGCTGGTGGACGTAGAGTCCACCGCGCGAGCATCGGCGAAATCCGCCCCCGCCCGCTTCGCTTCCTCGCAGACCCAACGCAGCGCGTCTCTCATGGCCGTTCTCTCCGTGACACACGCAGTCCATGCTCTTTCCCCACAGCTCGCCAAGGCACCTCGTGCGTTGCGCAGCCCCGGTCCGGTGTTGTATGGTGAGTGGGCGTGGAACCGATCGCAGCCCGCCATCGCATCACCATTCGGAGGCCGAGATCATGCTCTGGGTCGTCGGGCTTTGCCTATCGTGTCTGCCGCAGACGGGCCACGCGCAGACGGAGCGCGTGGTCAAGATACTCGTCGAGAACGCGGCCATCCGCAGTGGGCCGACCACCGAGCACGACCGCGTCACCGTCTTGCCGAGCGGCCTGAAGTTGCCGGTGGTGCGCAAGGAGGGCGGTTGGTATCGCATCCGCCTGGGCGACAGCCAGGAGGCTTACGTCAGCGCAGACATCGTCGAGCTGCTTCCTGAGGGCAGCGCGCCCTCGCAAGCCAAGGTCACAGACGTATCGGTCAGGCCCTTCGAGAAGGGCACGCGCATTGTCATCTCGCTGACCGCCCCGGTCCCGTTCCGCATCGTGCAGCGCCTCCGGCCCGCGGCGCTCATCCTGGAGCTGTTCAACTGCCGCCTGTCCCAGTACGGCGTGCGGCAGCTCGAAGGCGCCGACGCCGTCCTGGCCATCGAGCAGGTGCAGAAGACCACGAACACCGCCGAGCTGACGTTCCATCTTCCCCAGCGCCAGCAGACCGGTTACACCGCCGGGTTCCCGAGCGATGACACGATGGCTATCGACATCCGCCGCCCCTACCAGTCCGCCGGGCTGCAGGACAAGCTGATCGGTATCGACCCGGGGCACGGGGGCGCGTGGACGGGGGCCATCGGTCCGACAGGCCTCCGTGAGAAACAGGCAAACCTCGACATCGCGCTGCGTCTCAAGCAGCTGCTTGAGACGGGGGGCGCGCGCGTGCTCATGACGCGAGAGACGGACGCCGGCTTCGGCAGCCCGGGCGCAGGGCAGGCGAGCGACCTCGATCCCCGCCGTGAATTGACGAAACAGGCGGCCTGCGACCTGTTCGTCAGCGTCCATAACAACGACACCGGTGAAGGAACCAGCCGCTCGGTCGGCGGCACCGAGACGTACTACTGGACGCCGATGAGCATCCTGCCGGCGAAGGTCATCCACGCGAACCTCGGCGCCGCGCTCGGGACGCAGTGTCGGTTCATCTCGTGGCGACCGTTCTACGTGCTGCGGGAGACGGACTGCCCGCGCGTCCTCGTCGAGTGCTGCTACCTGTCGAACCCCGACGAGGAGGCGGCGCTGAAGAGCGTCGACTTCCGCCACCGAGCTGCCCTCGGCGTCTTCTGCGGAATCCGTGAGTTCTTCGACAAGGCGATGACGACCGACGGGCTGGAGACGGCAGGAGAGCAGGAGCCCGGGAGTGTAGGAGTGCAGGAGAACGGCGACGGCCAAAGGCCGTGAACCGCCCCTCCGCAACCGTCCTACGGCTTCCGCTGCTCGGCCGGGATCCTGATGACAACCTCGCCCGGCTCGATGTCCTTCATTGCGCTCAGATAGCCCTCGATCACCCCGACCAGCGAGTTCTCTACGAAGCGGTTGAGGCCTACGTTCCTCCCGTCGATGGTCAACGTCGCTCGCGGCTTCTTCGGTGTGTCCTCGCTCATGGGCTTCATCGCCTTTCTCACTGGACCGGCCCTTCCAGGCTGGGCAGCCCGGTCTCATCAAACACAACACGGTAGACCAGCCCGTCGTTCACCGGAAGGACCACGGGTTCCCGTCGCTCGAAGTCGAGGGGGCCCTCGTTGCGGCGGCCGAGGATGTCGTCGGTGCAGTGGAACTCGGTCGAGAGCTTGCGGTCGCGCTCGCGGGGATCGAGGGCGCCGGCCGAACCGTGGTCTCCGCCCTCGATGATCTCGAAGACCACGTCCTTGCCGGCCTGCCGCAGGGCATACGCCATCTCGATGCCGTGCTGGACGCCGACCGTGGTGTCCAGGTCGGGGTGGAAGATGTAGACCTTCGTGTTGAACAGCGCCGTGTGGTAGATGGGGTCGCGGATGAGGCGCTCGGGCTCGGGGTAGTCCTTGGTGCCGCCGAGCGCGGTGCCCTGCCAGCCGCCCGGGCGATCGGGTCGGTCCCAGCCGGCCTTCATCTCAGCGGCGCTCGTCGGGTGAGTGATGCCCGCGTGCTCGATGATGAGCGCGAAGGTGTGGGGCGCCATCTTCCCGCACTGCAGGACCACGTTCCCTCCTCCTGAGCCGCCCCAACCGATGATCCTCCGGCGGTTCACGGGGTAGTTCGCCAGGACCCAGTGAACCGCCCGCAGCACGTCGATGGCCTGGTACTTGCCGAAGTCGTACGGCTG
>VGFC01000324.1 GCA_016869045.1 Armatimonadota bacterium | reverse complement strand
AGCCGCCATCTCACCTTCACGCCTCGGGGCCCGGGCCGGATTGCGCGACCACGAGTCAACCGGCTGGGTCTGCGGACCATCCATCCGGACCCCGCTCGTAGGGGAGGTCGCGGGTCGGAGGGCACGTACGTGGCGCAGCCCTGTCCACCGCGGAGTGTGCAGCCATGAGCCAGTCACTTGTCGCCAGCGTGGCGTGGGCACTCCTCGCGCTGCTGCTGATCCTTGGGGCGTGCGAGGTGTTCACCAACGGGATCGAGTGGTTCGGCAGGAAACAGAACCTCTCTGAGGGCGCCGTAGGCAGTATCCTCGCCGCGGTCGGCACCGCGATGCCCGAAACCATCGTCCCCGTCGTCGCCATCCTCCTGGTCGGCGGCGAGGGCGGCCGTGACGTGGGCATCGGCGGCATCCTCGGCGCCCCCTTCATGCTGAGTACGCTGGCCTTCTTCGTGACCGGCCTGAGTGTGCTCCTCTTCGCCCGCCGGCGGCCCTCCGGCCTCGCCATGTCCGTGAATGCCCGTGCGATGCGGCGCGATATCGGGGTGTTCGTCGTTGCTTTCGCCACCGCAGCGGGGGCCTCGTTCGTGCCTCTGCGGTGGGCGCGGATCTCGATCGCGATCCTGCTGGTCCTGGGCTACGCCCTGTACGCGCGCCTCCACCTCAAGGATGAGGATGAGGAGAGCGCGGAAGCCCACGAGTTGCGCGCCCTTTACTTCACCTCGCCGGGGACGAACGGTCCGCCCCGCACCCGGTACGCGATCGTGCAGATCCTCACTGCTTTGGCGGCGATCTTCCTTGGCGCCCATCTGTTTGTGGCGAAGCTCACCGCCATTTGTACCCACCTCGGAGCGAGCGCTCGACTCCTGGCACTCATCATCGTGCCGATCGCGACGGAGCTGCCCGAGAAGTTCAACAGCGTCCTGTGGATTCGCCAGGGGAAGGACACGCTGGCCTTGGGCAACATCACTGGCGCGATGGTCTTCCAGAGCTGCATCCCCGCCGCCATCGGCATCCTCTTCACCAAGTGGCAACTCAACGCCCACGATCTCACTTCGGTCGCGATTGCCTTGCTCTCTGGCGCGGTCCTCTACGTGAGCCTCCTGCGCACCGGCCGTCTATCGCCCTTCGTTCTACTCGCGGGAGCGCTCGGATACGTGGTCTTCCTGGCGCTGGCCCTGTCGTAGGCGCGGCGGGCGTCGCCAGCACCCCGGCCCGCGAAGAAACAGACGCTCGGCCATCGTCAGCCGAGCGTCTGTGAGACTCCCTGAGGGAACCGTCCCGCTACTGCGTGATCTTCACCTTCACTTCCTCGCTCGCCGCCTCTTCGTCGGCGCTCTTGGCGGCCGCTACGAGGGAGACCACGTCGCCGGCTGCCACGCCGCCGGGCACGAGGGTGAAGGTGGCCTCATACGTGCCGTTGCCGGTCTTGGCGGCAGACTTCTGCCACGCGCCATCGTTAACCCGCCACTGCAGCCCGACCGTCGAGAGACCCACTCCGGTCACCTTGACCTTCACCGCAATCGGCTGCCCGAGTGCCGCGGCTGCGGGGGCCTCGATGATCTCCACGGTCAGGCCCGCCCCCGCCAGCGAGGCGGCGTCGTCCTTGGCGGTGGCCGTCGCCGTGTTGGAGAAGGGCGAGATCGCCGTGCCGACGCGATAGCGCACCTTGTACTCGAAGGCCACGCCGTTGGTGGCCTGGGCGTCGATGACCTGGATCGGGTTGCCCGCCACCGAGGCGGAGACGGTCATGTACACGGTCGTCGGCCAGTTCTGACCCACGCGACGTCGGAATACCTCGTAGTCGCCGCTCACTGCCGCGCCCGTGTCGCCGCCCTGCATCCCGAACGGGGGAGGCGGAGGCGGCCCGATTCCGCCCTCGCTCGTGGAGCGGGTCCAGGCCAAGTCGATCGCGTTGCCGCCGCCCGGGCGGTCCGCGGCCCCCAGGTTCGTGGGCGGCTCCAGAATGATGTCATCCCGCGGCACCGCTTCGGCCTCGTTCGAGGGATCGGACCCCACGCCCGTCCCCGACACCGCGATGGCCCAGTACGTGTATGAGCGCAGGTTCAGCAACTCGGTCGAGGTGTCGAGAAGCTGGTATGTCGTCGCGCCCGTCGCGTCAACCACCTTCACTCGCGTCGCGGGAGACTCGAACACGGAGGTGAGCTTCCGGTACACCACATACTTCGCCACGATGTTGCGCCCGGTGCCATCGTCCAGCGAGCGGTTCCAGGTGACGATGACGGCCTTCCCGTCGTCATCCGGACGGTCCTGTGCGGTCAGGCCCCGCGGCGGCGCCGGCTTCCGGCTGTCCTGAGCCACGATCTTCTTCTCGGCCGTCCACTTCGAGTACCCGGTTGGCGCCTTGGCCCGCGCCTTGTACACATACGTCGCACCGACGGTCAGCCCGGTGTCCCGAGCGCTGTACGCAGCCAGCTTCTTGGCGACCACGCTCAGCGTTGCCGTGGTCGGCCAGGCCTGCCCGGCGCGCTTGCGGAAGATCTCGTAGGCCGTGACCTCGGGATGGGCGGCGGTGTCGTCCACGGAAGCCGTGAAGCTGATGTCCGCTGCGCCCATCGCGTCGGGCGCCGCCGCCACGGCGAAGTTGGTGGGCGGCCGAGGCGGGGTGTTGTCCAAGGGCGTGCCGCGGCCGAAAACAGGGGTGGAGTACTGCGTGGCGTCGTAGGCGCGCACGCGGTAGACGTACTCCTTGCCCGTCAGCAAACCCGTGTCGGTGAAGGAGTACAGCTGCGAATCGGTCGCCGCGATGTTGCGCAGGAAGGCGTACACGCCGCCTGCGCGCTTGCGCAGGATCTCGTAGGAGACCACGTCGTTCGCGCCCGCGCCATCGTCAGGCGATCCGCCGAACGACACCGTCACTGCGCCGCCGTTGTCGTTCGGGACGTCGACCACCGTCACGTTCCGCGGCGGTCGCGGCCCGCGGTTGTCGATCGGGGTCCCGCTCCCGGAGACTCCCTTCGACAGGTTCCTCCCATCGAAGGCCCGCACCACGTAGTTGTACTTCTGCTTGGGGGTCAGACCCTTGTCGGTGTACTGGTACGTCGCCGCGCCCGTGGCCGTCACCCGGCCGATGAGAGTCAGCGCCTGCGCGCCCTCCGGGCCCGGATTGCGGAAGATCTGGTACTGCTTCACGTCGTTGGCCTTCGCGCCGTCATCCGGCGAGGCGTTGAAGGTCAGGATCAGCGCGTCCCCGTTGTCGTTGGGGCGGTCGGCCACCTTGAGTCCGCTCGGCGGGCGCGGCGCCCGGTTGTCCACCGTCTTCCCGCTGCCGAACGCCGGGTCGGAGGTGTTCCTGCCGTCCCACGCTGTGACGCGGTAGGTGTACGTCGTGTTGGGCACCAACCCGTAATCCGTGTACTCGTATGTCGCGGCCCCGGTGGCGCGCACGACGGCCACGCTGGCGAAGGCGCCCCCGGATGGTTTCCGGGAGATGCGATAGCTCCGGACGTCGTTCACACCTGCCCCGTCGTCCGGTGACCGCGAGAAGGTCACCAGCAGCGCCTTCCCCTGATCACCCGGCACGTCGGTGACTTTCACCGCCCGGGGCGCCCTGGGCTTGAGGTTGTCGCGGCCTACGGCCGACGCGTAGACCGGGTCCGAGTAGAGCGCGCCATCGTAGGCCTGGACCTTGTACTCATACCGCTTCTTCTTCAGGTCCACCCGGTCGGCGAAGACATACTGGGCCGCATCGGTTGCCGGCACGTCGCGCAGGAACGCGAACACGCCACCGGCCGGACGTCGCTCCACGCGGTACAGCGTCACGCTGTCGGCGCCCGCCCCGTCGTCGGGCGACGCGGTAATGGTGACGTCGATGAAGAACCCCTGATCGGCCGGGCGGTCTACGGCGGTGAGGCCCGCCGGCGGCGCCGGGGGGCTCTGGGCCTGAGCGGCGACGACCAGGCCCAGACTGGTGATGACGGCGATGATGGCCAATGCGCGCCTCATGGTGTCTCCTCGCATGACCTGTTGGCAGTCCGGTAGGCAGGCAATACGCGCGGCCTTGAGTATAGGGCCGCGACCCGCCTCTGGCAAGGCGCAAGGACAGGCCCGCGTGTCTGCCCCGTGACTCGCCATGACCTCCGACGCCCTGCAGTGCCCGCGGGTTCCACGCCTCGCGCCAGCGCTCATCTGCCGGTATCCCACCACTGCCAACCGGTTATCCACACTCCCCGCATCGGTCGCTTGCTCGGGATCGGCCCCGATTCCCGGCCTGCCGGCCCCAGATGGCGACTCCCGCCCCTCCGCCTGTGCACACTGTGGGGAACATACTACACATACTCCCCAACCCGTGCGCGTGCCTTCTGTGATATGCGTCATACCCGCGCATCGCTCCGGCTCCCATTCCTGCGACGATTCCGCGCCAATAGCTTTACGCGTCCGTATCATCAGTCGGTTGCGTAGCCCGCCCTCGCGGAGTAGACTGCCCGTTGCAGCGTGGAGTAGACCAGCGGCGAGGTGACTTGCGATGATCCGCACGCTTACCGTCCTGGCGGCCCTTGCGTGGGTGATCGCGCCCGCCCATGCGCTTACCGAGCAGGACATCGTGGACCAGCTCGGCGACGACCTCGCGCAGGGCGTCCTGCCGTTGCACCAGATCGTCCCGACCCAGCAGCTCTCGTTGACCGCCTCCCTCGACCTGGCGGGCGACCATGCTCAACTCTCGATGAACCGCGCCCTGAGGGCGCTGGCGGCGGACCTCGCCGTTGCCTCGGCCAACCTCACGGGTGTCAGCCCGGAAGCTGCCCCCAGCGCGCGTGCGCAGTATGTCACCGACCTCTCCAAGGCGGTCGCCAAGTACGAGCAGGCAACGGTCGGGGCCTACAACGAGTGGACGAGTCGTTCCGCTGAGGTCTACCAGGGCGCGCTCCAGAATGGCGCCCAGGGCTTCCAGCCGGCATTCCAGGCGCTCGCTATCGCGCAGCAGCGAGCCATGCAGTCCCTGCTGGGCTCTGACTGGGGCAGTGACCCGCCGATGGTTGTGCCGACGCTCCCCGATTTCATCGCAAAGGTGAACGAGGACGCCGAGCGCATGGCGGAGGCGGCGGCCCTCATCGCCCACGCCCGCCAGGCCTACCTGACCGATGTTAACGCCAGCCTCGCCGCGTGCGACGACACGCTGCGGGCCGCCGCCGGCATGACCGACCCGGCTGCAATGGCCCAGACGATGGCCGACGCCCTCGCCGACCTGGACAAGACGACCTGCGCCCGCTATCAGCAGTACGACACCGACGTCAAGGCTGTCCTCGGCGCGCTCACCCAGCCCTGCGCCCGCAACCCATAGGGCCTGAGCCGTAGGCCGGCAGCCCCCGTCGCCCTCCCCCTGGCAGCGTTGGCCTTGAGCCGTACCGCCCGGTTCCCGACCGCATCATACGTGTACGTCTCCGCATAGCTGTTCGTGCCGCTGCGCACATCGCCGACCAGCTGGTTCAGCGCATCATACGTCCACGTGACCCGATCCCGGCTAACCCCTCGGTGCCATATCCCTACGGTGCGACTTGGCTTGCCGTGAGAATCCGCCTCTGGCAGGAGCCATCGGCATTCATCGTCCACAGAGAGTTCCCGTCCCGCACGAAGGAGATGTACTGCCCGTCTGCGGACCAGGCAGGATCGCAGTCAACACCGAGTTCGGTCAGTTGCACGACCGACTTCCGATCGAGGTCCACGCAGTACAGATCGCCTTGGGCATGCGAGCCGCGTGGTGCGTCCGACCGCTGCGCAGCCTTCTTCGCATTCCTCGCAACCAGAACGACTCGGCGGTGACGTTGATCCCACTGCGGTCGCATGTCGCCGTCGAAGCCGGGTGGCAGCAGATCGGTGCTCATCACGAGGGTGCGTTCCCCGGTCAGCACGTTGGTTTGGTAGAACCGACACGTTGGCTCCTGCCGGCCCCTCGTGAAGTGCAGAATGGTGTTGCTGTCGAGCCACACCCGCTGCATCCTGCCGGGGCAGGCCACACGGCGCTCCGTCCGCCCGTCGCTTGACACTACATACAACGCCATGGTCCGCCTCGGCTCCCCCTTGGGAGGCATGGCGGCAAACGAGATCCACTCGCCCGTCGGGCTCCACTGCGGCAACTCGGGGCTCACCTCCAGTCGGAGAGGGCGCACAGCGCCTGTGCTCCCCTCGGTCACCAGGAGCAACCCCTCGTCTGCGCGGGACAGTCCCACCCACACAAGGCGTGCGCCATCCCGGGACCAGTCGGGGTCGCCCGCGTAACCTATGCGTGCCTTCGCGAGGACCCGTGGTCGGCCGCGAGTGTGGGCCGGCATCACCAGCGCGCGCGCCGTGTCTTCTGTAAGGAGGCCTACGGCGATTGCTTGGCCATCGGGGCTCCATGCGGGTCCGCCCGTCGCGATGCCGCCCCGGTGGAGGACGCGCAGGGCGTGGCCATCAGCCCCCACGACGCACACGGTAGCGTCCGTCAGTCCCTCCGCGCATGCCACGAAGGCGATGTGCAAGCTCACCGGTGACCACACCGGGCGTTGGATGAGGGTTGGCGCGCTCCGCCTGCCAGCGCAACCACCCATCAGTAGGTGCGACGCAACGACCAGCGTCGCCAGGACAATGCCCCCGCCTGGGCGCCGTTCCCAGGACCCTCGACGCGGCGAGCAGGTTGGCAGTAAGGCAGTGGCTGTCATGTACACCTCCCTTACCGCACTACGGTCCCGAGCGCAAGTGGGCCTCGGCTGTTGGACGCATGGGGCCGCCGTCGGGGACGGCCCAATCCTGGTAGTAGCCGAGTTTGCCGATGTAGCGGAAGTAGTTGAGCGTGTCGCCGGTGGTGCTGACGTAGGTGCCGAAGGCGCGGCGGATGTAGCTGTCGGTGACGGCCTGGTCGGCGTCGGTGAGCGCGCGCGTCGTGCCGATCGCATCGAAGTGGAAGAAGTGGCTGTCATCGCCGCGCCGCTGTGAGACCAGGTCGCCGTACCCGAACGGGGCGAGCGTGTAGCGCGCCTGCGTGTCGTCCGCCTGGTCCAGCACTGTCAACACCTGCTGCCCATCCCACACGTACGTGTTCCACCAGTCCGCCTGGGCGCGCTTGCGGCGCTTCAGGTCGCCATCGTCGCGCGCGTCCGACCTGACCCAACGAGGGTACCAATGCCACCGCGGCCGCGCCCAGAGTCTTAGACACTTCGGCCGGACGAAAACCGTCAGCCAGACGTCTGCTTCAGACGGCCGCCTGGGTGAGGGCCAATGCCCCGGTGAGGCCCAGGCTCGAGGAGGAGCAGGCCGGTGCTGCGAGGGATGCCGTCGCCTTCTCCGGTGGCGCGACCTGCACGGCGAACCACCCCACCGCGCCGTACGCGTACGTGAGGTAGCCGAGCGGCGAGTGATTGTGGCGGGCCACCGTGGCGTCGCTGTCGTCGAGGTTCATGAGGATCTGCGCCCCATCCCACAGGTGCTTCGCCATCGAGGCGCCTTCCTCCCGCTGCCGCCGCATGGAATCCCCGTCGTAGGCCACCGTCACCCGCCCGCCGGTCGTCGCCGTGCCGCCTGTTGTCGCCGTTCTCCGCAGCTCCCCAACTCCGCATCTCCGCATCTCCCGCCGTCACCTCAGGAACAGCACGTCATCCAGTCCGAACTCGCCCTGCTCCTTCTCGTCCAATAGCGCACTCCAGGCGTCGATGACGACGATGAGGACGCGGACCTGGTCCAGGTCGAGCGTGGCGTTCTCGTCGGTGCCGCCCTTCTCGAGCGTGAAGTCGGTCAGCGCGAAGTCCCGTGCCTGCCAATCGTCGGCCTCTGGGATCACCGTGCTTGCTTCGTACTTCGAGCCGTCCTGCTCTTCGAGCACGAGGTGCAGCTTCGATGAGCCCTGCGGTTTCGCGCGCAGGCGTAGCGCCCTTGTGCCCGCCAGGTCTACATTCCCCACCGGCAGCACGACGCCCGGCCAGGCCTGCGGGCCGTCGGGGGCGAAGGTGAAGCGGACGCCCAGCGCCGAGCCCTCCTTGCCGTCGGCTCCCGTCACCTTGGCGAGCTGCGCCCCGCCGACCGGCAGCAACCGGAACCCGGGGCCGCTGAAGTCCTCGATCAGTACCTTGTCCTTCTCCACGCGAGCGTGTGACGCGATCTCCTCCGCACCGAAGCGCAAGGCGCCCACGCAGAGCCACTGCTCGCCTGACTTCGTGCCGAAGATCGCACCCAGGTCGCCGGGCATGTTCGCGAGCTCCTGCACGGTGAAGGTGCGGACTTGCTCCGCGTCGAGGGCGCCGTTCTCGTCGGTCGAACCGTCCTGCAGCTGGAAGTCCGCCAGGGGGAGCGTGAGATCGCACCACTGCTCGGCGGGGCACGTGATGAAGGTATGGTAGAGCGACCCATCCTCCTCGGTCAGGATTAGCACGAGCGGCGCCTGGGTGGAGGGCTTCACACTCAGCGACAGGGACCGCACCTCGGCGAGATCGAGCTGGTCCCGGCTGAGCGAGAAAGGCGATCCCGGCTGCCCGAGATACGAGCACGCGAGGGTCGGCTGGCCATCCCGGGTACGGTCGGCCGCATCACTCACTTTCGCGGCGGCCGCTTGTCCCGTCACCTTCCATCCCTCAGCGGTGTCGCCTGCCGAAAAGCCGAAGCTCACCGGCGCGCCGTACGCCGTCGCCGCGAGCAGACATCCGATCAGACTCACCATCCGTGCGCCTCCCATCGTTGCCGTTCACTTCGCGCTCTGCACTTCGCACTTGCCCCTCAAGAAACCCTCGTGCCTCAGGGGTGTTCCTCTTGGGAGACCCACGTTGCCGGCGTATTCCAGACTGCACACCGGGAGCCCGCGCCTTGTCGTCTACTGCCCGACTCATACTGGGCCACCTCGCCTCGTGTCTGCTGCTTGCCTGCGC
>VGFC01000323.1 GCA_016869045.1 Armatimonadota bacterium | reverse complement strand
ACAGGGCGCGCTCGGGTTGTCGTCGGGTCTGTGGTATGTGCCCGGGGCGTATGCGGCGACGGAGGAAGTGATCGAGCTGGCGCGGGAGGTGGCGCCGTTCGGCGGGCTGTATGCGAGCCACCTGCGTAGCGAGAACGCGGAGACAGGCCCGCAGGCGCTGGAGGAAGCCATCGACATCGGGCGCGAGGCGGGCGTGGCGGTCCAGGTGGCGCACCTGAAGGCGGCGGAGCGCCCGGCGTGGGGCCAGGCGACGCAGCGGCTGGAGCAGCTCGTGCGCGCGCAGGCGGAGGGGGTCGAGGTGCACGCCGACATGTACCCGTACGATGCGTCGGCCACCAGCCTGAACGTGTGTCTGCCGCCGGAGGCCTTCGAGGGGGAGGGACTACAGGCGAAGCTGGAGGACCCCGTCAAGGCGCGTGAGTACCGCGCGCACATCGCAGGGCGGCTGGAACGCGTCGGCGGTCCCGAGAAGGTGCTGATCACGGCGGCGTCGCGCGCCGATGTCGTGGGCAAGCGGCTGGATGAGGCGGCGGCGATCATGTCGCTGCCGGCGGAGGAGGCCGTGATCGCGCTCGTCCTGAGCGGATCGAACAGCGCCATCTACTTCGCGATGGCTCAGTCCGACGTCGATGCGATCGCGACGCACCCGCTCGTCATGGTGGGCTCGGACTCCAGCGTGCGGCGGCCCGGCGAGGGGATGTGCCACCCGCGGACATGGGGCACGTTCCCGCGGTTTCTCGCGCGATATGTGCGGGATCTCGGGCGGCTGGATTGGGGCGGCGCCGTGCATAGGATGACCGGGCAGCCCGCCGCGAAGTTCCGCCTGCGCGACCGAGGTGTCCTGCGGCCAGGCGCGTGGGCCGACATCGTCATCTTCGACCCCCATACCATCCGCGACCGGGCGACCTACGAGGAACCGCATGCGGCGCCGGTGGGAATCCGCACGGTGTTGGTGAACGGCGTGCGGGTGGCGGCGGACGGCGTGGTGACCGAGACGTTGCCCGGGCAGGTGGTGAGGGGGTTTGGGTAGGGACGGCAGTGCGAAGTGCGAAGTGCGGCGGCGAGGAGCGAGGGGAGAGGAGCGAGGAGTGAGAGGACGACGACGGCAGGCGCGCAAGGGTGCGCGCGGTCCCAGGAACGGCAACGGCGCAGCTCTGGTGAGTTGCAGGCACGAACCCCAACAGCAAACGTCACGACTAACAGAGCACTACAGGGCAGGTTCGGAAGGGGCCTCGACCTCGGGTGCGGCGGGTCGGGGGCGGTTGGGCGGCTCGTCGTAGTATTGTTGGTAGAAGCCGGCGGTCGGCATGCGGTACCTGTTCAGCACGACACCCAACACGCTGGCGCGGGCGTGGTACATCAGGCGTAGGACCTCGCGCACGGCATCGAGAGTCACCCGGCCTGACTCGGCGGTCAGCAGGACGCGGTCCACCTTGGAGGAGAGGATGACCGCGTCGGCGAGCAGCAGGGCGGGCGGAGAGTCGAAGATCGTCACGTCCGCGCGCGTGTGTAGCTCGGCGATGAGTTCGGTCATGCGCGCGGAGTCGAGCAGCTCCGCCGGGTTCGGGGGCAGCGGCCCGGAGGCGAGCAAGTACAGGCCCGGGATCCCCGTCTCCTGAAGGACCTCGTCCAGCGTCGCATCCCCCACGAGCAGGTTGGTCAGCCCCAGGGCCGGGTTCAGCCCGAAGAGGTCCGCGAGCACAGGCTTGCGCAGGTCGGTATCCACGAGGATGACGGTCTGGCCGGCGTGTGCGGTCACGACGGCGAGGTTGGCGCCGACGGAGCTGCGGCCCTCGGCGCCCAGAGCGGCGGCGCACAGGAAGGAGCGCGCCGGGAGGTCGGTGAGCGCGAAGGCGATGTTAGAGCGCAGCGTCCGGAAGGCCTCGGAGGCCGGGCTGTGCGGCGCGCTGAGGGTGATGACCTGCGGGCTGGTGTCCTCAAGCAGAGGGATGGCGCCGAGCAGGGGCAGGCCGGTCTGGCGAGCGACCTCATCCGGCGAACGCACCGTGTTATCGAGCCCCTCCAACAGCAGCGCCAAGGCAATGCCGCAGAAAAGCCCGAGCAGAACCGAGAAGATCAAGTTGCGGATCAGGGGGGCGGTGACGGTCTTGGCCTCAGCCGCTTCGTCGGCCACCTCCGCCACGCTGGTGCGGTTGGCCTGGCGGAGCTGATGCTCCTGGAGCGTGGTCACCAGTTGGCGGTAGCCCTCGCTGGCCACGTCGATCTCGCGCTGGACCTCGTCCGCCTCGACCCGCCGGCGAGGGAGGTCCTTCCGATCGCGGTCCAGCTTGCCCAACGCGCGGTCCATCTCCTGGACCTGAGCGGCCAGGCCCTGCTCTTCCGCCTCGGCCGCTCGCAGGTTGGCCTGCGCCTGATCGTAGCGGGGGTTGCGCTCGTAGGTGGGGTCGGTGATCGTAGGCGGGACGCTGTTGGCCTGGGCCTGGAGCTGGTTGAAGTCCTCCAGGGCCTGCTGGACGAGAGGGTGCTGGTCGGTGTAGCGGCCGCGGACCATGCTCAGCTGGCGCGTCTTCTCCTCCAGGGCCTCCTGCAGTCTCTCGTACTGCGGGTTGGGGCGGGGCAGAGGATAGGTCTCGACGGGCTCCTCCGCCGCTGCCGCCCGCTGAAGAGGCCCCAGAGAGCGGCGGACGCCGGCGAGTCGCTGGGCGGCGTTGTCGCGCTGCGCCCGCATCGTCGTGACGAGTTCCTCGGTGCTCTTCACCTCGAGGGTGACGTCGGCCGACTTGCCCTGCTTCAGAAGGGCGAGGCGCTTGTTGTTCAGGTCGTCGATCTTCGCCTGGGCGTCGTCGATCTGCTTCTGGAGCACGTTGCCGGCCTCGCCGTAGATGCCGCGGCTGCGGTCACGGGCCGAGGCGACATAGACGCCCGCGAGAGTGTTTACGGTGGGAACGACGGCAGAGCGGTCGCGCATGGCCACGGTGACGCGGATGATGTCGGGCCTCTCGACCTCGACCGTGGTCGCGTCGATGATGTCCGCGACGGACACGCGAATCCCGCCGCCGGGCAGCTTCGCCAGCTCCTCGGAGGTCTTCTGGGCGTTCTGGAGCGTGGCGACGAGCCGAGCCTGGGTGTCAACGGAGACCTGCGGCTCGGGCTCTTCCCGTTCCTTCTGGCCGAGCCAGGGCATGCCCGGGGGCGCGGTGTGAACCAGGACGATGGCGGTGGCGCCATAGCGCTTCGGCGCCAAAGCCCCGAAGATGCCGCCGGCGAGGGTGATGACCGCCAGCACGATGATCACAAGCCAGCGGCGCTTCTGGATCGTGCGGATGATGTCACGGACTTCGAGGCGACGGGCGTCGGGCAGAGGCTGGGCTGGGTTGCCGGTGCTCGCCGAACTGGCGGGGGCCATAAGGCGTACCGCTCCCACTCACTCGTTCCGCCGAACGAGTGCAAGGTGAACACAGCCTGCTGGGGCTGCGATTATAGCACAGGAAGGAACGGTGTCAACGCGAAGCGGCTACATGGGAACCTGCGGTACCGACTCTCGGGCGCCATGAATGGCGCCCCTACATGGGCGGGCGCGATGAATCGCGCCCCTACACGGGAACGGCTCGGACGAGAACCGCGGATTCCTAACCAGAGAGGGCAGGAGAGCAGGAGAACGGCAAAGGCGCGCGGGCAGGAGAGGGGGGCTGCGTGCCGAAGTGGATGGGGAACGCAGAACGAGGCGAGCTGCCGGAGTGAACGGGAGGCGGACCATGGGAGCGAGGGTGGGAGTCGTACTGATCGGGATGGCGTTGGCAATCGCGCAGGCCGGCGCGCAGGAGCAGGTTCGCGTTGAGGTGTCGCCCCTGGGGGCGGTACGGTTTCGGTTCCCCGACGGCGTGACGGCCGATTGGTTCCAGGCGGCAATGGGCGCCGAGTGGGCGTACGCCAACTGGTGGGACGGGCTCATGGTGGAGGGGAACGGGCAGGACCTGTTCACAGTGGGCCAGCGGACACAACTGCCCGTGCGGAACGCGGACGACAAGGTGCTGGACCTGTTCGCGCAGTTCGCGAAAGTCGAGGGGGCGCCCGAAGTCCTGCACTTCACGTACCGGTTCAGTGCGCCCGAGGCGACCCGGCTGAATACGGCGTACATCGAGTGCCAGCTGCCGGCCGAGCAGTTCGTGGGAGCGGCGCTGCAGGCCATCGACGGGCCGGCGTGCGCGCCGGTGTTGCCGGCCGAGGCGGTCGAGGCGCAGTCGCACCTGACGGACGGGATGGGCTCGGGCCTCGCGGCGGCGGATGGCACGAGCCACGGCATCTGGGTGCAGCTCGATCAGCCAAAATGGTGCATCGCGGTCGATGTGCGGGTCTGGAAGCAACCCTGGTTTGCCTTGCAGTTCTGTGCGCTCGCTGCCGCGAACGGTACGACGCTGGCGAAGGACGCGACGGCGGAGATCAGCGGGAACCTCGTGTTCGCGTGTCCGGTGAAGCTGCCTGAGCCGGAGACAAGGACGCCCGCAAGCTCTCTCGTCGGAGAAACGCTTCAGTGGTCGGCGGCGGATGGCGCGGGGCTGTCGCTGCAGAACGCGAAGGGTGAGAGAGTGGCGTGGTTCCACCCGCTGTTTGGCGGCGGGGACGCGAAGCCAGCCCGGCTGAAGGAGGAAGTCCGCGAGGGACCCGAGGGGCGGCGGATCCGGCTGGAGGCCGAGTGGGTAGGACGGCGCGAGGCGAAGCTGTCCCTGAAGCAGACCGCTCTGGTGAAGGACGGCGCGCTCGAGATCGAAGCGGAACTGGTTGGCGACGAGGCCTACGACGGCACGCCGATCATGCGGTTCCTGACGCTCCCGCGGAAGCACTTCGACGGCTGCACAGCAACGTTCGTGAGCGAGGGGGCGCCGTCGGTCGCTCTGGCCTCCGACCCGCTCGGGGGGAACGTCATCGGTCGCGCAATGGCGCGGGGCCTGCGCATCGCGCAGGGCGACACGCCGCTGATCGAGCTGGAGGCGGACGCGGCGCGGTGCTGGATGATCTACGCTTTCGAGGAGTCGTTCGGCGTCGCCGAGTGTCTCCTCGGCAACCCCCTCGCCCGGCACGGCTACGGCACTAGTGGGAACCCGTGCGCGAGCAAGCTGACGTGCCGGGCGGGACGGCAAGGTGACAGGTGACGGGTAACAGGTAACAGGGAACGGCGGGCAAGGCGGCGCGAGTCGCCTGCAACCTGTCACCTACTGCTGCCTACTCCTCGGCGAACTCGGTCTTGTCGGCGCCGCAGACGGGGCAGACCCAGTCATCCGGGAGGTCTTCGAAGGCGGTGCCGGGCGGGACGCCGTTGTCCGGGTCGCCGACGGCGGGGTCGTAGACGTAACCGCAGACTTGGCAGACGTAGTTCCTCATCGGTGGATCGCTCCGTTTCGGGTGGTGCAGACTTCATGCATGCGCTGGGCGACGGCAAGGCCCAGCTGGCGGCTGCGCAGGAGGTCGTCGGCGGTCGGGACCCACTTAACGCGGAGTCCCTCCTGGACGAGCTCCACGTCCATCGCGGCAAGGGTCTCCTCGATGAGCTTCACAGCCTCGCCGCTCCAGCCGTAGGAGCCGAAGGCGGCTCCGACCAGGTTGCGTGGGCGGAGGCCCTTCATGTACGTCAGGTGGTCGGCGAGGGTGGGGAAGAGGCCGTTGTTCAGTGTGGGGCCGCCGACGAGGAGGGCGCCCGCGTCCAGGAGCTCACCCATTACGTGGCTGCGATGGCAGCCGCGCGCCCAGAGCAGCCTGGGGTCGGCGCCGCCCTCGGCCAGGCCCTCGCCGATGGCCTTGGCCATGAGCTTCGTGCTGTCCCACATCGAGTCGTAGAGGACGACGGCCTTCATCGTGGGCTTCTGCTCAGCCCAGCGCGCGTAGCGGCCGATGACCTCGCCGAGGCCCTCGCGGAAGATCGGGCCATGGTCGGGCGCGATGACCTTGAGCGGGAGGTTGAGGCCCGCCACCTTGTCCAGGAGCTTGGTGAGCTGGGGCGAGAAGAGCAGCAGGATGTTGGCGAAGTACTTCGCGGCCTCTTGGTCCAGCACTTCGGCGGGCAGTTCATCGGCGAAGCGCTGCTGCGAGGCGAGGTGCATGCCGAAGCCGTCGCTGCTGAACAGGACCTGGTCCTCGGCGAAGTAGGTGAACATGCTGTCGGGCCAGTGCACCATGCGCGTCTCGACGAAGGTCAGGGTTCCGCCGCCGAGCGTGAGCGTCTCGAGGTCCTTGACCGGCGTGATCTCCATGCCGACGTCGAAGTGCGCGGGGAGGCCCTTCGCGCCCATCTGCGAGGCGAAGAGCTGCGCAGGGCGGACGGCCCGTACGACATCGGGGAGGGAGCCGGAGTGGTCCATCTCGGTGTGGTTCGAGATGACGTAGCGGATGCTCGCAGGGTCGATGATCGACGCAATGCGCGCCATCATCTCGGCCTTGCCGGAGGGCTTCACGGTGTCGATCAGAATCGGCTCGTCACCCAAGATCAGGTACGCGTTCCACGTGGTGCCGCGACCGGTCATGTAGCCGTGGAAGTCGCGAATGTCCCAGTCGATGGCGCCGACCCACCACACGCGGTCGGTGATCTGCTGCGCCCTCAGAGCGTCGTGCATCGTGGCTTCCTCCAAGTGCGTACGGAGTCCCGCGCAAGCCGGCAAACACAAAGCGGGCTTGGACACGCAGCAATGCCTGTCCTCCGAGACGGTGGGCGTTCAGCAACCTGTATGGGAATCCGCGATATCGATTCCTGGGCGCCATGAATGGCGCCCCTACATGGGCGGGCGCGATGAATCGCGCCCCTACACCGGAACGGCTCAGACGAGAATCGCGGACTCGTATTCAGACAGGCAAGAACGCCTGTCCTCCGAGACGGTGGGCGTTCAGCAACCTATATGGGAATCCGCGATATCGATTCCTGGGCGCCATGAATGGCGCCCCTACATGGGCGGGCGCGATGAATCGCGCCCCTACACCGGAACGGCTCAGACGAGAATCGCGGACTCGTATTCAGACAGGCAGGAATGCCTGTCCTCCGAGACGGTGGGCGTCCAGCTACTTACGCGAGACTAAGTAACGCGGGGCGAGGAGCCCTCGCCTCCCGCGCGGGTTCGACATGGACGGAGGCGGCACCTCGCGAGCGAGGTGCGTTGCGCCCGGTCAGCGAACGACGGACTCAGCCCAGGAGACCGAGGCAGGAGGCAAGCCATGCGAATCGCGGTCACCGGCGGAGCGGGATACGTGGGGCGGGCGGTCGTACAGCGGCTGGCGGAAAGGCACGAGGTTGTAGTCTACGATCGGCAGGCGCCCGAGACGGAGGTCGAGCATGTCTGCGGCGACATACTGGACCTGAGTGCGCTGACAAAGGCGTTCGAGGGGGCGGAGGCGGTAGTGCATCTGGCGGCGGTGCCTGCTCTCGGGCGCGCTCCCGATGACGAGCTGATGGAGACGAACGTGATGGGCACGGAGCGGGTCGTCGCGGCGGCGGTCGCCAACGGAGTGCGACGGCTCGTGGCGGCGAGTTCGGACTCGACCCTCGGCTTCGTCTTCGGGCAGGGCCGCATCATGCCTGAGTACGTGCCCTGCGATGAGGCGCATCCCGTGAGGCCGCTCGATTCGTATGGGCTAAGCAAGGCCATCGACGAGGAGATCTGCCGCCGGTACACGCGCGCCAGCGGGATCGAGACGGTATGCCTGCGGTACTGCTGGGTGTGGTGTGAGCGCGAGTACGCGGCCATCGAGTCGCTGCAGGCGCAGCCGCAGAGCTTCATCGGGCAGCTCTGGGGGTATGTGGACGTGAGGGATGTCGCGCAGGCCGTCGAGAAGTCCCTGCTCGCGCCGGGAATCGAGCACGAGACCTTGTTCGTCTCGGCCCGGCGGACGTTCATGCGGCAGCCCACGCTGGAGTTGGTGAGGCAGTACCTGCCGAAGAGCGTCGAGGTGCGCAACCCCGAGCAGTTCGTCGAGGAACCGAACCTGTGCCTGCTGGACTGCGCGCGGGCGGAGAACGTCATCGGGTATCGGCCGGAGTACGATTGGGAGGAGTGTGCGGGATGAGGGGGGAATTCGGGGACACGATCCCAATTCGCAAACGACGCGAATTGGGTCATGTCCCCGAGTTCCCGGATTGGGTCATGTCCCCGAATTCCCAGGAGGGAGAGGCTTTGCGATGTCGCCTGAGATGAAGCTGGTTGCACCGAAGATCAGGCCGCCGCTGGACGAGGGCTTCCGTCCGGGTGTGCTGGCGAACCATGCGTTCCTGGAGGCGGCGCGCGCCTCGGGACAGGCCGTGCCGCTGGCGATTGCGCTGGAGCGCGGCGGGGGGCTCGTTTCGGTCTTCCGCACCGAGGTGCTTGATCCGTCGGCTCCGGGCGCCGAAGCGAACCTGCCATATGTCGAGCGGCTCGTGAAGACGCTGCTGTGGGCACGGGGCGGATGGAAGGTCACCGTAGGCGGGCCGCGCGAGGTCGGCGAGTACGTCCAACGCGCCTACTCGCCGGGCGGGCTGCGCGAGTTCGATGCGCCCTTCATGGGCGGCGTCTACGAGCGTGAGTTCACCGTCGAAGTCTGCGACGCCGACAGTGTCCCGGCGGCCAAGGAGCAGGCGGTCGCGATCGGGCGGCACCTGGACGGCTGCCGGATCGGGTTTGACGCCGGCGCGAGCGACCGGAAGGTCTCGGCGGTGATCGAGGGGGAGAGCGTCTTTGAGGAAGAGGTCGTGTGGAACCCGAGGACGCAGGCCGACCCCGGCTACCACTACCACCACATCCAGTCGGCCTTGCACATGGCGGCGGCGCACATGCCGCGCGTGGACGGGATCGGCGTCAGTTCCGCGGGCATCTACATCGACAACCGCGTCCGCGTGGCTTCGCTCTTCCGGGGCATCCCCAAGGACCGCTTCGAGGCGGAGATCGCACCCCTGTTCATCCGCATCGGCAAGGAGTGGGGGGTGCCGATGGAGGTCGCGAACGACGGGGACGTGACCGCTCTCGCGGGCTCGA
>VGFC01000322.1 GCA_016869045.1 Armatimonadota bacterium | reverse complement strand
ATGCTGACCACTTCGCCATCCAGGACGTCTCCGCTCTTCAGGACGATCTGTGGCATGGCCTGACCTCCTTACCCGCCAAGCGCCGGTGTGAGAGCTGCCTGCAGGACGGCAGCCGCATCCACGCTGCTCGGCGCGAAGACGGGAATGCTGCGCCGCGCCCTACGCGCTTCGATCTCCCGCCAGAGGTCCCCCGAAGCGAGGCGCCGCGCCAAAGCATACGCCGGGCCCGCGAGTCGCCCGTGCAGCACCTCGAAGGCTGCCCGGTCGCCGCTGCGCGCGGCACGCAACGATTCATCGTCGGACAGCGCGTGCGGGTCCATGGCACTCAGGAGCAATACCGCTGGGGAGCGCCAGACGACGCAGGAAACTGCGCACTACTCGTCCCCGAAAATGCCGCCCTCGAACTCGGGCTTGCCGTAGTAGCCCGTGTCGCCCGTGAGGTACGCGACCTGGTTGAGGCCGGCGTCCTCGCCCTCCGCCCAGGGAGCCTGGTGACGAGGAGGATCGCACTTGTCGCGCTCGGGGTTGCCGGCGGCGTTCGGGGTGTTCAGATTGGACTCGAAGAAGAGCACGAGCGAGCCCTGGTCGGTCAGGTCCAGAGCGTTCTTGCCCGCGACCGCTACGTTGATGGCGTAGCCGAACTCGATGTCCGCCGCGGCCGGGCAATGGAGGGGGTCCTGCTCGCCCTCCTCGCCCCACCAGCCCTCATCCCTCACGATGAGGATGTAGGGCGCAAGGTCGTCTTGCCAGCTCTCGGCCAGGGGCAGAAGTCCCCCGTGCTCGCGGGCGTACTTACGGGCCGCCGCGGCAAGCACCCGCAGGTTGGCGGCGCACTGGTACAGGTGCATCCCGGGGTCGTCCGCGGCGGGCATGTCGGGCTGCATGGCTTGGGCGTCCGCCGCGCGCTTCTGCTCGAGAGTCATGCCCTTGGGCAGAACATCGATGGCGCCCCGGGACGTCAGGAGGGCCACGCTGCCGTCCGGCCAGAAGGAGGTGGTCTGCGCAAGCTGCTCGGGGGTCGCGGTGGCGTTGCGCTCGCCGCCAGGCCACTCGAACAGCACGAGGAACTCCTCTCCCTCCTCGGCCATCTCGTCCTCGACCACGTACTTCCGGCCGCCGGCCGCGACGTTCATCGCAAAGCCGTAGGCCAGATCGGGTGCTCCGGGGCTCTTGAAGGCTGTGCGGTCCAGGACGTACAGCTCGATCTCATCTACCCACTTCTCCGCCGGCGGCAGACAACCGTCATGCTCTTGTGCGTATTCCGCGAGCGCCTGATCGAGGCGGTACAGAACGTCGGATGACTCCCCCGCGGCCAAGGAGGCGCCCTCGCCCTGGTCGATACTGCTCAGGCCCTCCAGCATCTCTGTGATGTACGTGCCCTTGCCACCGGCGGTAGCCTTCGCGGACTCCATGATATCCACGCCCCAGGTGCCGTCCGCCGCACGCCTCAGAACGAGCTTCTGCTCCGTGGCGAGAGCGATCTCAAATGAGAGTTGTGCCCGATCTCCCTCGACCGCAGCATCCTTGAGCGCATGGGTCATCGGCAGCGTGCCCGCGAACGGGAGGCAGAGGCTCTCACGGAAGGAGTCCGCAAACGAGACCCCGGGCTCCCGGTCGCTCGCGAACTCCGTCGCGAACTTGAGGATCTGCCGCAGGGGTTTGGTGATCTTCTCGTCGTTCACGAGTAGGGCCAAGGCCCCCTCGACATCGCCGGCCCGACATGCAGTGATGTACGCCTCCGCGACGGCCTTGGGATCCGTGCGATCGACCGCAGGTCGCTCCTGTGCGATTGCGGCAGCAGTGAGCGCCAACAACAAAGGCCAAGCGGACTTCATCCGCGACCTCCTCTCCCACAGAGCCTGTGGGTCACGGCTCGGAGACCGGCGCCGGTTGGGAGCCGACCGAGCCGCTGAGGTATGCGACGTTGTTCGTTCGACCGCCGTTCCACTCTTCCACGTGTCGCCCAGCGACGGGAGCGTCCCGCCCAGGAAGGCCCGCTGCGTTGGGGACGTTCAGATCGGACTCGAAGAACAGCACGAGGGAGTCATGGCCGGTCAGCTCGCGCGCGTTCTTGCCGGCCACTTCCGTGTTGATCGCATACGCGTGGTCCAGGTCCGGCGCTTCGGGGCACCGGAAGACGTCCTCACCCTCCCGGTCGCCCATGAGATAGAGCGCCACATCGGCCTCCCAGGTGTCCGGCCCCGGGAGGCGGCCGTCGTTGTCCCGGGCGAACTTGCGCGCCGCCTGCACGAGCTTCCGGAGGTGTCCGAAGCAGGCACCGGACCGCTCGCCGGCGGAGGCGATGTCATCCCACGTGATGCCCTCTTGCAGCGTACGGGTGTTGCCGGTGGCGTCCATGGCCGCGATGGTGCCGTCCGGTCGGAAGGACTTCACCTTCGCCAGCTCCTCGGGCAGGGCGGAGGCGTTCCGCTGCCCGCCCGGCCACTCGAACAAGAGCAGGAGCGAGCGTCGGGCGTTCCAGTCCTGCGGCAGCGGCTGCTCGCCCAACGCCGCGTTCATCGCGTACCCGAACTCCACGTCCGGCGCTGCAGGGCACTCGAAGGCCTCGGGGTCGAACACGTAGGGCTCCAGCGCGTCCATCCAGGTGCCTGCCGGGGGATACCGGCTGTCGTGCTCCTGGGCGTACTCCTCGAAGGCTTGCTGCAGTCGGCGGAGCCGGTTGTGTGAGGCCCAGATGCCGGGCCCCTGCTCGGCTCCGCCCCCGCGGCTCCCCGTGCTCCGTTCCAGGAGGGTCAGCTTCCCGCCCGTGGTGGCCTTCACCGAGTCGAGGGGTTTCACCGACCAGGTGCCGTCGTCGGCGCGCTCAAGGACGATCTGCTGCTGAACCACGAGGTCGCGGGTGAAGCGCACCGTGGCCGTCGCGTCCTTGACCTCCGCTCCCGCCGCCTGGACGGACGCCGGCACCTTGAACGGCAGGAAGAGGAACTCCGTGACCATATTGAGCGGGGTGAACCCGGCCTGTGCCATGCCCTCAGTCAGTTGGCGGGCCACGTCGGTGATCGCCGGTCGCACCGGATCATCCGGGCCGATCAGCGCGAGCACGGTGTCGAGGTCGCCGGCCTGACAGGCTTCCACGTACGCCTTCGCCACAGCCTGCGGGTCCTTGCGGTCGATGGCAGGCGGTTCCTGTGCCGCGGCCACCATGGCTGACAGAAGCAGTGCACCAACGACAGTCGCCCGAACGATGCGCATGGCGCCCTCCCTCGGGAGCGTTGACGGCCCCTACTGCGCTTCGCAGAAACACGGGAACAGTGGGGCGGGCATTCTTGCCCGCCACAGGCCCTCTGGCGGGCAAGAATGCCCGCCCCACTGTTCCCGTATCTATCCGAGACTCAGTAATTGGTCCTACGCGCGGCACCCAACCCGGGTTACGCTCGAGGGGAAACCGCACGGAGGTCCTTCTCGTTTCCGCGCGAACCTATCGGTGCTTGCACCGAACCTGCCACTTCGCTCATGCTGAGGCGGTTCTTGGCTCATGAGACCCAAAGTCCTGCTCCTGGCGCAGGCGTTTCGTCGTGAACTGCCCGGATCGGCTGAGCCGCTGCTGGCGGCGGGCTGCGAGGTGATCGAGAGCCCCGAATGGCGACGGCTCGAAGCCGATGAACTGGGGGGCGTCATTCCGGGGATCGACGCTTGCGTTGCCGGAAACGACCGCTTCACCCGCGAGGTCTTCGAGTCTGCGAACCGGCTCAAGGCGGTGTCGCGCTGGGGGATTGGTGTCGATGCGGTCGATCTGGCGGCCGCGACGGATCACGGCGTGGTGGTGACGAACACGCCCGGCCTGACGGCCGACGCTGTCGCCGACTTCACCTTCATGCTGATGCTGGTCGTCGCGCGGAACTTCCGCCGCTGCAACGATGTCATGTGCTCCGGCGGCTGGGATGAGGTCGGCGGCGTCAACCTGTGCCGCAAGACCCTCGGGATCGTCGGGTTCGGCGCCATCGGGAGGACAGTCGCGCGACGCGCACAGGGCTTCGAGATGCGCGTACTGGCCTACGATGTCGCGTCTGACACCGAGGCGGCTAGGGCGCTGGGCGTGAGCCTGGTGGACCTGGACACGCTCCTGCACGAGAGCGACTTCCTGACCCTCCATGCCTCCGCCGATGACGCGAACGACAGCATGATCGGCGCGGAGCAGCTTGCGCTGATGAAGCCCACGAGCTGCATCGTGAACACCGCACGCGGCCGGCTGGTGGACGACCAGGCACTCGCGCAGGCCCTCGCGGAAGGGCGGATCGCCGGCGCGGCGTTCGACGCACACCGCTGTGAGCCGCCGGACCACGACTACTGTCTGCGCGATGCGCCGAACTGCGTGCTAACGCCACATAGCGCGTTCAACTCGGCGGAGACCGTGCGGGCGGTCAACCGTGCCGCCGCCGAGAACGCGCTCGCGGTGCTGCGTGGTGACCGCCCGGCGCATGTCGTCAACCCAGACGTGTATGGGCGGTTGGAGTTCTGATGCGTGGTCTTGAGGGTCGTGACGTACGGCGCGAAGAGGAGCAGATTCCCGACCCGGTTTTCGAGGGACCACAGGGCACGCCGCGTGTGGGGATCGTCGCCGGCGGGTTGGGCAGCCGCTCGCTGGTCCAGGCGGTTGGCAGCCTCGGCGCCCACCAAGTCGCGCTTGTAGAGGGCGTGGCGAAGTCCTCACTCGCCCCGTGCGAGGCATTGCTTCTCCCCGAGCGCCGGATTCCCGCCACGTTCACCAAGCAGCAGTGCTGGCTCATCTGGGACTGGGTGGCCGCGGGAGGGCGGCTGATCCTCACGCACGACGCGGTCGGTTATCGGAACCACCCCATCCTCTTCCCCTGGGTCTGCTCAGGCGGCACGGCGCATGTCGAGGGCGCGGAGATCGATGTCGTCTGGGCGCCGGAGGGCTCCGAGCCGGCGGGGATCGTCCGTCCATCGTTTCGCGAGCACGTCCTTCTGCAGCCGTGCATCCGCGCGGAGATGACCCTCATCGCGGCGGATGTCGAGACCGGCAAGCCCACCGTGACCGGCGCGATGTTCGAGACGGGGAAGGTCCTGGCTTGCGGGGTGGCACTTGGGGTGGATGCACGCCGGTCCGACGCCGCCCCCAACCCGGGCGAGATGAAGCTGCTTGGGACCATGCTGGCGTGGCTGATGCAATGACCCCCTTCGAGGCAACCTGCCATGACGCCCCGTGAGTCGATCATCGAGGCCCTCCATCTGCGGCGACCCGAGGGCCTGGTGCCCCACTGCGAACTCGAGTTCCAGCTCAGCCAGGAGCTGCTCGGCCGCGAGGCCCTACGTGCGCACAACCTGGAGAACGTGACGGAGCCCGAGCGTGACCGGTTGCTGCACGAGAACGCGGAGATGTGGATCGAGATCGCCGAGCGCTTCAAGTGGTCGGTCATCACGGGGCTGCACTGGCTCGGGATCGAGGATCAGGTGCGGTCCTTCAACGTGATCCGCGACCTCGTCGGCGACAAGTACATGCTCAGCGCCTTCGTCGATGGCACCTTCGCGATCCCCAACGGCGAGAACATGACGCAGCACGTCGTGTGGCTCACCGAGCAGCGCGAGGAAGCCCACGCCCATGCGCAGGCGAATGCGCAGGGCGCGATTGAGACGTGCAAGCGACTGATCGGCGAGGGCGCCGAGATCGTGTTCATGTGCGCGGACTACTGCTTCAACGACGGCCCCTTCCTCTCGCCGCGCATGTTCGCCGAGTTCGTAACTCCCTACCTCACGCAGCTCGTGCAGGGCATCCAGGCCGCCGGCGGCTACGCGGCCAAACACACCGACGGCAACCTCATGCCCATTCTCGACCAGATCGTCGATAGCGGCATCGACGGCCTGCACTCCCTCGACCCGATGGCCGGCGTGGACATCGCCGAGGTCAAGCGCCTCTACGGAGACCGCATCTGCCTCTTCGGGAACGTGAACTGCGCGCTCGTCCAGGCCGGTACGTTCGCGCAGATCGACGAGAGCGCGCGCTACTGCCTGCAGCACGGCGGCGTCGAGTCAGGCGGCTACGTCTTCACCACCAGCAACTGCATCTTCAAGGGCGTGCCCCTGCGGAACTACGAGTGCATGTTGAGGGTGAGGGAGGAGTTCTGCCGAGAGGTTCGCATCGCCTGATAGGGGACAGTCCATGTGTCTGGGTCCTGCGTTGCAGGACCCAGACTTGGACAGTCCCTGCCCTCAGTCCATCAGCTTCCCGGCGCGTCCGGCGGTGATGTAGTTCATGCACCACTCGTCGCGGTTGAGGAGGGCTTCGGCGGCGATGATGGTGGCCATGAGGTGCTCGTCGGTGGGATCGAGGATGCCTGAGTCGAGCCCGTAGCCCATGCAGAGCGCCACGAACACGCGGTTCAGCAGCTTGCGGTTGGGTAAGCCATAGGAGATGTTCGACAGGCCGCCGGTGATGTGGACCTCGGGCGCAAACTGCTTGATCTCGGCGATGGCCTGCAGGATCAGCGGGCCGGTGCACTGGTCGGAAGACTGGGTGGTGACGACGGGATCGACGTACAGGTTGCCCGGCGGCAGGCCCGCGTTCACGCAGGTGTCGATCAGTCGCTTCGCGACGTCCTCGCGCGCGCCGGGCTTCGTGGGTACACCGCTGTCGTCCATCGCCAGAGCGACGATGTTCGTCTTCCGCTCGGCGGCGAGGGGTAGCATAGAATCGACCCGGTCCTTCTCGAGGCTGACCGAGTTGATCATTGGGGTTGCGCTGCCCGTGTAGGCATCCAGTCCCGCCGCGACGACGCGCGGGCTCGGGCTGTCGATGGCCAGCGGCAGCGAAGTGACCTCCTGGACGGCTCTCACCACCCAGATCATGTCGTCGAGTTCGCGGTCGCCGGGCGTGCCTGCGTTGCAGTCGATGAAGGCTGCGCCAGCCGCGTCCTGCTTCTGTGCGAGTTCCTGGATGTGCTCTGCGTTCCGCTGCTCGACGGCGGCAGCGACCGCCTTGCGTGTTCCGTTGATGAGTTCGCCAATGATGATCATGCGGGGCAACTCCGAGTCTCGGGTCTCAGGTCTCGGGTTTCAGGTTCGGGACGGGCGGGGGTTCGTCGCATCTCGGGGGAGCACCTCCGAGACAAGTCGGACCATCGCACGGTTCACGGGCGCAGTCAGGCCCAGGCGCTGCGCCTCGCGGACGACCGCGCCGCAGATGTCGTCGACTTCGGTCGGGCGACCGCTCTCCACATCCTGCAGCATCGAGGAGCGGTTCTCCGCCGTCTGGCGGCAGGCGGCCTCCGCGAGTGCAAGGCCCTCACCCGGTTGGATTGGGATGCCTGCTGCGATGGCCGTGCGTTCCGCCTCCGACGCGAGGTCGGCCATTGCGGCACGCAACAGGGGCGCCTCCAGAAGCTGCCCGTTGCGCAGGCCCGTGATGGCGGTCAGTGGGTTGATGGCGACGTTGGCCAGCAGTTTGAGCCAGAGAACCCGCAGCACATCGGCGACGACCTCCGTGTCCGGGAAGCCGGGGCGTAGGGCTTCCGCGGCACGCTCTGCGGCTCCCATTCCCGACCGCACGAGCGGCCCGAGACGCGTCGGACCGGAACCTGCATGGCGGATATGCCCCCAGCCAACGGTGTTCGCGCCATGCCCCGAGGTGCCCAGCACGATACGCTCCTCATCGGCGATGGCCATCAGAGGCTGCGGATCAGCCAGCCCGTTCTGCAGACGCAGGGCAATCGTCTCCGCCCCAACCAAAGGCGCCGCGTGCCGTGCAGCATCCGCCGACTGGAACGTCTTCACGCAGAACAGGAGCACGTCAGGCTCCAGGAGGTCGGGCGGATCGGCGGAGCAGACCGGCCGCGCCGTCCATGTCCCCTCCACATCCTCGACGATGAGGCCCTGCTCCGCGATGACCCACGCGCGGTCTGGCCGGTGATCCAGCAAGCACACCTCGACCCCGGCCCGTGACAGCCGCGCCGCGTGCAGACAGCCCAGGGCTCCGGGGCCAACTACGCAGACCCGCAAGGCGGGCGCACCTCCTGCTCCACAGGTGTTCCATCTCTCAGTATAGGCCAACCGAGCGAGGTTTGGGAAGCAGCCCTGGCGAACACACGCTGGTTCCGGCTCACGATCAAGGGGAGACTTGCTGACGATGTCCGACGAGTTGATGCACCCGATGGCCAAGGCTGTGCTCGCCGCTTACGTGCGCGGCGAGGAAGACGAAGCGCTGAACCCGATCGTGCTCGGCGATAGAGAGGGCCGGCCGCTGGGGCGCGTGAAGGCCGGCGACTACGTGATCTTCTACAACATCCGGGGCGAGCGGGAGGTGGAGCTGTCGCTCGCACTGACTGACCCCGCGTTCGACAAGTTCGCGCCGCACGGCGGCTTCGGCGTGAACCTGGCGACGATGATCGAGTACAGCCCGATGATCCCTGCGCGGGTGGCCTTCCCGCCGCTGGAGGCGTTGGGGGACACCCTCTGCGAGGTGGTCTGCCGCAGCGGGATGCGGGTGGCGAAGGTGGTGGAGTCCGAGAAGGCGATCCACGTCAACTACTTCCTGAATGGGAAACGGGCGGAGCCGTTCGACGGCGAGGAGCGCGTGGTCATCGAGTCCCACCGCGATGTGCAGCTCTTCGATGCGCGCCCCGAGATGAGCGCGCGCGAGGTTGCCGACGCCACCATTGAGAAGCTGCGACGCAGGGAGCATGACCTTGTCATCACCAACTTCGCTAACATCGACGTGCTCGGCCACATCGAGAACTCGACGGCGATCCGCCGCGGCGTCGAGGTGGTCGATGAGCAACTGGGCCGTGTGCTGGCGGCGGCGAAGGAGGCAGGGGTCACGGCCGTCGTGGCGGCGGACCACGGCACGGCCGAGAAGTGGCACTACCCGGACGGCGCCATCGATACGGGGCACACGGACAGCCCGGTGGCACTTGCGGTCGTGGGAGACGTGTCGGAGCTGGCGCTCCGATCTACGACGGTGGGGGGAGGGGTGGGCGG